>JARICH010000038.1 GCA_029257245.1 Atopostipes sp.
ACACCTAACTGATCAAACAAACGAGGGTTGATATCTAATGTCGTATTCATTCCTAATGAATTACCATATTCTGTTATTGTTTTATATTTATCAATGACTTCATCGCGGTCACCTGAAATTTCAAGTAAACTTGTAAAGATTCGTGTAAAACCATAGTCACTTGCCAATTTCAAATACGCTTTATCTTCATCCAGGTCTGACTTTGATGGATAAATTGAAACTCCTAATTGCTTCACTTATAATCACCCTTCTTGTATGCAATCTAGTAATATCCAAATTAAAGTATACAGTGTAAACGTTGTTTTCACAACTTTTAATGGCATTCATTCCATTAAAAAAACACCAGTATCAAAGAATACTGGTGTTTGTACTTATTTTTCAATTGTATCGTAAGATCCTTGTTCTACGTAAACACTTAAAATAGCTATATCCGCAGGATTCACGCCACTTACACGACTAGCTTGAGCAATAGTTTCTGGCTCGATTAAACTCAATCGGTCAACGGCTTCAGTTGCTAATCCATTTACTTCAGTATAATCTAAGTTTTTAGGAATTTTTTTATTTTCCATCCGTTTTACTTTGTCAACTTGTCGTTGAGACTTATTAATATAACCCTCATATTTAATATGAATATCAACTTGTTCTTTCCCTGCCTTTGTTAGCTCTTCTTCTGGTGGGTAAATAGCTTCAACATCTTCATAACTTACATAAGGGCGACGTAAAAAATCATAAGCTAAAATCCCATCTTTGAGTTGATTTTCACCCTTCTCTTCTAAATAGTCAACGACTTGATTTGGTGTAATCCGAACAGTTTTTAACCTTTCTAACTCTGCATCAATTTGCTCTTTCTTTTTATTAAATTCAGCATAGCGTTCCTCTGATATTAATCCTAGTTCGTAACCAAAATCTGTTAAGCGTAAATCAGCATTATCATGGCGTAACAACAATCGATATTCTGCTCGTGAAGTCAATAAACGATAAGGTTCAATTGTTCCCTTGGTAACTAAATCATCAATCATTACTCCAATATAGCTTTCGTTACGTTTCATAACAAAAGGTTCTTTTCCTTTATTTTTTAATGCAGCATTGATCCCAGCAACTAATCCCTGAGCCGCTGCCTCTTCATAACCAGAAGTTCCATTTGTCTGACCCGCCGTAAATAGACCTTCTACATGTTTGGATTCTAGATTCAATTGTAATTGGTAGGGCTTGATTACATCATATTCAATTGAATATCCTGTACGCATCATTCGTGCGTTCTCTAATCCTCGAACCGACTGTAGAACTTCGATCTGTACTTCTTCTGGAAGCGAAGTATTAAGACCTTGCACATACATTTCAGAGGTATTCGCACTCTCAGGTTCTAAAAAGATTTGATGACGATTCCGATCTGCAAAACGAACTACCTTGTCTTCGATTGATGGACAGTATCGGGCACCTACTCCATCAATAATTCCAGTAAATGTCGGCGTACGATCTAAATTGTCATAAATAGATTGATGAGTATCTAAATTCGTATGAGTTAACCAGCAAGAATATTGTTCTTCCAAAGGTAAATAATCTTCATCCGCTGTCTCAAAACTAAAATGGTTAGGTTCTTTGTCGCCTGGTTGCTCTTCCGTTTGACTGTAGTCAATTGAATCCTTGTGAATTCGTGGAGGGGTACTTGTTGTAAATCTTGCCATTTCAAATCCTAATTCATCTAAATTCTCTTGTAGCTTAACAGATGGCAATGTATTTTCTGGACCTGAAGAATATTTTAATTCTCCAATAATAATTTCCCCTCGTGCAGATGTTCCCGTAGTTAAAACGACAGAATTGGCACGATAGACAGCTCCTGTATTCGAAACGACTCCTTCTATCTTTCCGTCTTCAATAATCAATTCATCAATAATTCCCTGCTTTAAATCAAGATTCTCTGTCTCTTCAATTGTTTTTTTCATTTCAGTTGAATAAGATTCTTTATCTGCCTGTGCTCTTAGAGCACGGACAGCAGGTCCTTTTGCCGTATTTAATAGGCGCATTTGGATATAGGTTTTATCAATATTTCTTCCCATTTCTCCTCCAAGCGCATCAATTTCACGGACAACAATCCCTTTTGCGGATCCACCAATGGATGGATTACACGGCATAAAAGAGATTTTATCTATATTAATTGTAATAAGTAGAGTTTTTTCCCCCATTCGAGCAGATGCCAAGGATGCTTCTACCCCAGCATGACCGCCTCCAACAACAATTACATCATAATTACCTGCTTCATATCTTTCCATAATCTTTTCCTCCTTTATTTCCCGAGACAAAACTGACTAAATAACTGAGTAATCAATTCATCTTGAACCGCGTCACCAGTTACCTCGCCAAGTTTATTCCAAGCTCTAGTTAAATCTATTTGTACTAAGTCTACTGGCATTCCTAATTCGATACCTTCTAATACTTCTTCTAATGCTTGGTGAGCACCTTCAAGTAATGAAATATGTCGAATATTCGAAATATAGGTTGCATCTTTTTCTCCAGTTTGACCAGTGAAGAATAAATCAACAATCTGATTTTCAATTTCTTGAATCCCTTTTTCCTCTGTCACTGAAATAGAGATTATTGCTTCATCTCCTAATTTTTCTTTTAACTTATTCAAATCAAGCTTTTGTTCTAGATCAATTTTATTTAAAATAATTAAGCGCTCTTTGTCTGCAGTTAAATCGAGTAATTCAAAATCCTCTTCAATTAATTTTTGGTTTTGATCAAAAATTAACAGAACTAATTCTGCCTCATCAATTGCTTTGCGACTTCGTGAGACACCAATCCGCTCAACTTCATCTTCTGTTTCTCGTATTCCTGCAGTATCAATCAATTTCAAAGGGACTCCTTTAACATTGACGTACTCTTCAACAATGTCACGAGTAGTTCCAGCAATATTTGTTACAATTGCTTTGTCTGAACGAACAAAAGCATTTAATAAACTAGATTTCCCAACATTTGGGCGTCCAATAATTGCTGTTGCTAAACCATCTCGCAATATTTTACCTTGTTGTGCTGTTTCTAAGATCTGTTCTAAATGTGCTTTAGCTTCTTGTGTTTTCTCTTTTAAGATTTGTGTCGTCATCTGCTCAACTTCATCATATTCAGGGTAATCAATATTTACCTCTACATGTGCGAGGGTTTCTAAAATTTCTTGCCGAATTTCACGGATCAGTTCGGACAAGTTCCCATCTAACTGTGAAATTGCATTATGCATGGCTCGATCGGTTTTGGCTCGAATAACATCCATCACTGCTTCTGCTTGTGATAAATCAATTCGTCCATTTAAAAAAGCTCGTTTAGTAAATTCACCCGGTTCAGCTAATCGAGCGCCAGCTGATAATACTGCTTGTAAGACTTTATTTGTTACATGGATTCCACCATGCGTGTTAATTTCAACAATATCTTCACGAGTATATGTTGTAGGTTCACGCATGACCGTAACCAATACTTCATCAATTTTGTCACCCGTTTGCGGATGAAAGATATTTCCATAATGAATAGTATGTGATGCTTGTGCTGAAAGTGATTTTTTGCCCATTTTGTATACTTTCTCAGCAATAGGTAGAGCTTCTGCTCCACTTAAACGCACGATCCCAATTCCACCTTCACCAGGTGGTGTTGATATAGCAGCAATCGTATCAAAATCAATAGCCATTTCTTTTACTCCTTTATAGTTATTCCTTATTTTTGCATATAAAAAAAGTACTTCTCACCTACTAGAATCAATTCAAGAATGATTCTCTCCGAATAAATTCGCTAGGTAAAAAAAGTACTTTCACTACTTTTCAAGTAAGTTTATTTAATTTTTAGATTTCCGTTATTATTCTATAGAATAAATCTTGTGATTTCAAGGATTAAGGCTGAATACTTTTAACTTTCGATTGTTCTTCTTTCAGAGCTCCTACTAAATATAAAGAACCAAATTGAATGATTATTTCGTTTTTATCTATATCTTGGTCAATATATAGGAATAACTCTTTCATATTTTTCATTTTCCTAACACTAATCCCTTCAACTTCAACTAATTTTGCAACTTCATCTATATCGAAGCCTCTGTTAGGATCAGGTGATATCAAAATAAATTCTTTTGCTAAAGGATAGACTATTTTTAGCATTTTTTCATAATCCTTATCCTTCATCATTCCCACCACAAAATGAAATTTCTCATCTGGAAATAAATCCGTTAAAGTTTCGACTAGACGGTTGACACTCGCTAAATTATGCGCTCCATCTATATAAAACAAGGGATTGTCTAAAACTTTTTCAAACCTTCCAGGCCATGAAGCTTTTTCCAAACCACGATAAATAATTTCGCGAGTAATCGGATAACCTTTCTCTGATAAAATTTCCGCTCCTTCAATAACTAGCGTCGCATTTTCAATTTGGTGATGACCTATAAAAGAAAGTTTAATCTCTTCATACGATTGATAAGTAAAGACTTGGAAATCTTTTACTAAATGAGTTGCTTTTATCTGATCCTTATTAATAAAATGGACTTCTCCATTCACTTGTTTTGCCCACCTTAAAGCAACTTTTTGTAATTCTGATGAGATAGGCCCAACGACCATCTGTCCTTTTTCTTTTAATATCTGGACTTTTTCTTGTAAAATCTCTGTTTCCGTTTCACCCAATGTAGAGATATGGTCAATTCCTATCGAAGTGATTACTGTTAGATCTGCTTCCTCAATCACATTCGTTGCATCTAATCTACCACCAATCCCCGCTTCTAAGATAACAACATCGGCTTGTTTTTCTTTGAAATAAAGAAAAGAAAGAACTGTTAATAATTCAAAAGCGTAAAACTTTTCATCTAACTCCGCTTCTAACTCCAAAATGATGGGTTCCATGAGATTGATTAGACGTATAAAATCTTTATCTTCAATAAATTTATCATCCATTCGTATCCGCTCATTCACCTGTTCTAAATGAGGCGATGTAAAAAGACCTACTTTTAAATTAGCTTCTCTTAAAACAGATTGAAACATAGCTGCTGTTGATCCTTTTCCATTACTACCGGTGATATGAATGAATTTCAAATCTTGATGGGGGTTGTTTAAGCGACTTAATAATTTTCGTAAACGATCTAAGTTTTTTTTACGTTCAATCCCTCGGTTCGTTCCAATATATGAAATTACTTTTTCCATTGTCAATTATCTCCACTCACTTTCAGCCAATTTTTAATCAAATTGAGTTTCTCTTTAACTATAATTTTTGAATGAAAAACTCCTTAGTATACCTTGCTTATGATTTTATCATATCCTAAGCATACTAAGGAGTGTAATGTACTATACTATTTAATTTTATTCTACAGGTTTAACTACCAGATAACGTTTAGGTTCGCGTCCTTCAGAGTGAGTCTCCACTTTTGGATTACCATTTAGATAGTGATGAATCTGTTTCCGCTCATAAGCAGGCATTGGGTCTAGCTTGACTGGACGTTCTGTTTTTATTGCTCGGTCAGCGGTACGTCTTGCTAAATTTTCAACTGTACTACGACGTCTTTCACGATATTTTTCTGCATCCACTCGCACAAATATTTTGCTTTCAGCTAATTGGTGCATATGATTTTGAATCAATGTCTGAAGACCATTTAAAACTTTCCCATGACGACCAATGACTAAGCCTGCATTCTCGGTCTCAATATCATACTTGACTTGTTCTTTTATACGACTCGTATACACTTCAACATCTGAAATACCCATTGCTAAAACAATTTCTTTTAGATAATCTCGAACAGCTGTGATAGCTTCTTCATCATTTAATTTTTCAGCTTCTGGCTCTTTTAAATCTGCAGAGTCTTTTGACTTAGCTGTCTCGACTTTCGCAACAGATTTTTTCTTTTCTATTTCTTTATTTTCTTTATTTTTTTGAAGTTCAACTTTCTTTTCGCTAATTTCGCTCGTTTTTTGCTCTTTATTTTTAACAGTTTCTTTCGCTTTTTCTGAATTCTTGTCATTAGAATTTAAATCGAATTCATCCGCTAAAAATTCATCAACAAAATCTATTTTTTCTCTTTTTTCAATAACTACTACTGCATCTTTTTGTCCAAAACCTAAAAAACCTTTTTTTCCAGTTTCTTCGACAGTAATAATCGCTTCTTCTCTCGTGATACCTAAAGCATTTAATCCTTTAGTGATTGCTTCTTCTTGACTGGCTGCTTGAGCTGTATATTTTTCATTCACAAGTTTAAACCTCCATTAAATAAATGACTGTTTTATTTTAATTTAATTAAATAATTATAGTTTAATGCTACGACCAGTTTTACGAGCTCTATTTAACGCTCTTTTTCTTTGACGCTCTTCTTCTGCTTGTCTTTCTATTTCTTCTGCTAATTTTCTACGTTTTATGAATGGATTATTAAAAATCAATGTAATAATCGCACGTGTCGCATTGGATGTAGCAAAATATAAAGCTAGAGAACTAGATACTCTAAATGTAATAAAGAAAATCATAGCTGGCATAATGAAAGTCATTGCATTTATTTTTGTTTCAGGATTTCCATAAGACATTAGCAAGCTATTAATTAGAGTAAAGATAGCTGCAAGTAAGGGTAAAATATAGTAAGGATCTGATTCCCCTAGCTCTAACCATAAGAAATTTCCACTCGCCAATTCTGGAGTACGCATTACGGTTTGATAAAGAGCAATAAATATTGGCATTTGAACAATTAAAGGGAGACACCCCATCAAGGGATTAACTCCAGCCTCATCCTGCACTCGTTGAGTTTCTTCTGCTAATTTTTCTCTTGTTGCATCATCTTTCGCTGAATACTTTTCTTGTAATTTTTTTAATTCTGGTTGAATTTCTTGTGTTTTTTCCATTGTTTTCTGCTGATAATTCGTTAAGGGAAGCAAAACAATTTGTCCTAATGCGGTGAAAACGATAATCGCTAAGCCATAACTACCTGCAAATAAATCAGATAACCATAAAATGGCACGAGATAAATTATAAATAATTATCCCATCCCAAAACCCTGTACTTTCTGGTCCAATTGGATCGGTCGCTCCACAAGCGCTTAAAAAGATTACAAAAGATAGTAAAGTAAAGGTTAAAATCATACGTTTATTTTTTTTGAAAAAGTCTTTCACTAGTTACCTCTCCTAAATATTATCAAGTGATTATAGTAAAAGGAGCTCAGTTACTATAAGCAGATGAATAAATATACTATTTATTTTACAAGAATCTTTGATAAAGATAGAACATGTAATAAACTTTTTTTAATTTCTTCGAAATTCATATTTCTAACAGGATTTCTTGCAATGATAATAAAATCAATTTCATCTATCATCAAAAATTCTTTATCCAATTCCATGAGGGCATGTCGCATTCTTCGTTTGATTTGGTTCCGATGGACAGCATTTCCTAATTTTTTTCCAACAGATATACCTACACGAAAATGATTTTGTTCTTTTTTAGGAAGTGCGTAAACAACAAATTGACGATTTGCTTTTGAGTGACCTTCCTGAAAAACTTTTTGAAAATCTTTTTCAGATTTTACTCGATAAGCTTTTCTCAATTATTAGCCTTCCTTTCCTCCAAGAATTCAGAATATAAAAAAAAGCGACATTCACTCATAAAAATGAGATCCTATCGCTTTAATTTATAAAACGAATTCTTCATGTTAATGAGTTAAACGCTTTCTACCTTTACGACGTCTGTTTTTAATAACATTTCGTCCACTTTTAGTACTCATACGTTTACGGAATCCGTGAACTTTTTTTCTTTTTCGCTTTTTTGGGTTATATGTTAATCCTTCTG
>JARICH010000107.1 GCA_029257245.1 Atopostipes sp.
TTTACTTAAATAGTTTAGTAGCTTTAGGAATTAATCCTTTAGAACATGATATTCGTTTTGTAGAAGATAACTGGGAGAACCCGTCACTTGGTTGTGCTGGACTTGGATGGGAAGTTTGGTTAGATGGAATGGAAGTAACGCAATTCACCTACTTTCAACAAGTTGGAGGAATGGAAGTTGATTCTGTAACTGCTGAATTAACCTACGGTTTAGAAAGATTAGCCTCCTATATTCAAGACGTAGAAAGTGTCTATGACATTGAATGGAGTGACGGTGTAAAATACGGGGAAATTTTCCAACAACCAGAGTATGAACATTCTGTTTACACTTTTGATGAAAGTAACCTAGATTTATTATTTGATTTAATGGAAGCTTATGAAAAGGAAGCGACCCTTTTAATCGAAAAAGGACTCGTGCATCCAGCCTATGATTACGTGTTAAAAACCAGTCATATCTTTAACCTAATTGATGCGCGTGGTGCTGTATCTGCAACAGATCGGCCAGCTTACTTAGCACGTATCCGAAAAATGGCGCGGAACATCGCCAAGTCTTTTTTAAATGAACGAGCAAAATTAGATTTCCCCTTACTGAAAACAGAGAGTACAGTATGGGTCGAAAAATATGGACAAAAGCAGGTGGAGAAATAAATGACACAGACATTTTTATTAGAAGTGGGCATCGAGGATATGCCCGATAATGCGATTCAGTCAGTTGAAAAACAATTAATAGAAAAAACAAAAAAATTCTTAGATGAGCATCATTTAACTTATGGGGCTGTCGAAGGATTCTCAACGCCTAGACGTTTTGCAGTGAGAGTACATGACTTGGATGATAAACAACCCGACGAAACACTAATTGTTCGAGGACCAGCTCAGCGAATTGCACAAGATGAAGAAGGCAACTGGACAAAAGCAGCTGTCGGTTTTTCTAAAGGACAAGGCGGTGGTGTGGAAGACTTAATCATTAAAGATGATAAAGGGGAACCTTACGTTTTTATAGAGAAATTTGTTCCTGGAAAAGAAAGTGCAGAATTACTCCAAGAAATCTCTACAGTGATTAAAAAAATTGAATTCCCTAAATTAATGAAATGGGGTAACACTAGTTACCAATATGGACGACCGGTTCATTGGATACTTGCTTTACTTGATGAGGAAATTTTACCATTAGAAGTATTTGATGTGAATAGCTCGAATAAAACAACAGGACACCGTTTTTTAGGAAAAGAAATTGAAATTAATCATCCATCAGAATATCTTGAAAAACTTGAAGCAGAATATGTACTTGCTGATCGTCAAGCTCGACAAAACTTGATTGTTAAACAAATTAATACTCTTTGTGAAGAAAACAATTGGTCAGTTCCTAACTTACATTCCGATTTACTTGAAGAAGTAACGGATTTAGTTGAATATCCAACCGCTTTTTATGGTTCGTTTGATAAAGACTATCTAGAAATTCCGACGATTGTTTTGGAAACTTCCATGATTGACCATCAACGATATTTCTCTGTTTGGTCAACTGATGAAAATGAATTGTTAGCGCACTTCATCTCAGTACGTAATGGGAATGAAGACTATCTTGAAAACGTAGCAAACGGGAATGAAAAAGTGCTATCTGCTCGTTTAGCGGATGCAAAATTCTTTTACGATGAAGATAAAAAATTGTCAATAGAAGACTATATTGAGAAATTAAAGGTGTTAGACTATCATAAAGATATTGGAACTATTTATGACAAGCAGGTGCGTGCTCATCAAATGGCAGAACGAATAAGTGATTTCTTTGGCTTGTCTGAATCAGAGCAAAGTGATTTAGAGCGAGCTAGCTCGATTTATAAATTTGATTTGGTGACACAAATGGTTGACGAATTTACTAGCTTACAAGGAAGTATTGGTGCTTTATACGCAGCCGAAAGAGGCGAAAATGAAGCTGTTTCTATGGCAATAAGAGATCAATATCTTCCTACTTCAGCCAAAGGCCCTTTACCAGAAACAAAGGTTGCTCAGCTCTTAGCCTTAATTGACAAAGTGGATTCTTTAATTCAATTTTTCTCTGCTGACTTAATACCTACGGGATCAAACGACCCTTACGCCTTAAGAAGACAAGCGATGGGGATTATACGCTTAATTCTAGCTTTTGACCTTGATCAGTTTGATTTAGCTTCTTTCCTTGATACAATGGTTGAAGTCAGTGAATTACCAGCTGAACGGGCAGATCGATTAGAAGATAATATAGAAGTTTTAGTCGAATTTATTTTAAGTCGTCTCGAACAGATGATGCAAAGTGAATTTGGAATCTCTCATGACATTCGTCAAGCTGTATTAGGAATGACAGAAAAGAATGTTCACTATATGCTTGAAAATGCTAAAGTATTAGAAGCACATAAAGATTCGGAAGCTTTTAAAAACTTTGTAGAATCTATTACTCGTATCCTAAACATAACAAAAAATCAAGGACAGCCAGGAAGTTATTCGAAAGAAGCCATGGAGACTAATTCAGAATTAGAATTAGCCCAGGCGATTGATTCTTTAGAAAAAGTTTATATAGAAAGTCAATCATCCGAAAAACGTTATGAAGCAATGAATTCGCTGAGTCCATTAATTGACCGTTTCTTTGAAGAAAACATGATTATGGTGGATGAAGATGCCGTAAAGGAAAACCGATTAACAATCCTGCATAATTTAGCTAAAATAGCCAAAAGCTATGCAGATTTTAACCAAATTGTTATTTAAATTGAGTTAGAATAGAAGTTAGAAGAAAAATCACTTATCATTAAAAATAAGTGATTTTTCGTTTGTCATGAATAAAATTTAGATTTTTGGTATAATAAGTTAATCGAAACTTAAGTGATAAAGGACTGAATGATTTGTTTAAAAAACAATTTTTTCCAGAAGCAACAATTAAAGCAATTGCAACAAATGAGGCCGTCTACGCAGAAGGGTTAGAATTATTTAATAACCATCAGGTAAAAAATCTATCACTAAATGAAGAACAACGGTCGGTAGAGTTTGTTATCAATGATGAAGGCGAAGAAGTGACAAGTTTACTCAGCTTCAAAACAAATGGTTTGGCTGAAAAATATTCCTGTAATTGTTTAGACTTTCAAAAACAATCGGGTGCCTGTCGCCATGTAGTAACTAGCATGATGCATTTAAATGGTTATAACCAAGAATCATTTGAAGCTTTAGGGCAAGAAGAAACATTTGATACTGATCAACCAGGTGGGAAATTGGAACTCGCACATAAAAATAGAGAAAGTTTAAACCACCTCTTTTCTGAAGCTAGAAAAGCAATTGATACGCAAAT
This sequence comes from Atopostipes sp., assembly GCA_029257245.1. GTDB lineage: Bacteria > Bacillota > Bacilli > Lactobacillales > Carnobacteriaceae_A > Atopostipes. Next base: position 3,301 of record JARICH010000107.1, read on the forward strand.
GTTATCTTTTAATAAGACTCCCTTACTTTTTGAATATGTACTCAACATGCATCCAGTGGGTAGTTCTTTTGAATATGAATTTTATTTAAAAGTGGGGGTTGATCATCTCTATGTCGTAAATGATATTCTTGATGTGACCAATCACCTGTTAAAAGGAATCAATTACAGCTTTGGGAAACAATTGGTTTATAAAGCGGAAGATTTTTTGATTTTACAAGAAGATCGGAATCTCTTAGCTTATATTAATGAACTAGCCAAAACGCAAGAAGATACCTTTGCGATGGTTCATGGGGGGCGTTCGCCTGAAAAAAATGGGATGTTAGCCATTCCTGCACAAAATGTGCCAGAGATTATCGAGTTGCTTACAGAAGTAGAGGGTGGTTTTGTACGGATTGCACCCGCTCCACGCTTGTTGAGCTCAATTAATCAATTAGAGTCACCGGAATTGATGCCGATTGGTAAAAGCTTACCCTTAACTTTTGTTCTAAGTGAAGAAGAAGATTATTTCTTACTTGATTTAGCAGAAGAAGATAAAGATAAAAATATAAGATTGCATCCACAAGCAAATATTTTGAGTATTAATGCGCATTTTTACTTATTAAGTCCAGAAGATTTTCAAACAGTGAGATTAATTATTGAAACCTTCAGTCAGATGCAAAAAGAAGCTTTGCAGTTAACAAAGGATGACCTAACTTCTTTATATTCACTGATTATTCCAAAATTAAAAGAACTCTTTAATTATGAAGTAGAAAAAGGCATTGAAGATGATCTCAAGCGAGCTGAATTAAAACCTGAACTTTATGTCGATTTTAAAAATGAAGAGTTAACGGTAGAGCCTATTTTCAAATATGGGGATTATTCAATTAATCCACTAGTTTCAACCACAAATGAGATTAAAGATAAAATTAACGACTCAGAAGATACAGCGATTATTGTGCGGGATGTCTATGAAGAAAGTGATGTAAAAAATGTCTTAACTCACTTCTTTAAACGAGCAGATGTTGCTGAAGGCAAATACTCAATTAAGTATTTTAATGAAATTTCTTTATTCCTCTATGATTCACTGATGGATCTAACAGAATTGATGCAAGTTTACCTTAGCCCAGCTGCCCAAGAGTTAATTTATGAGTCAGATGGTGAGGCGGAATTGTCGATTGAGATGAATCGCAGTACCAACTTATTAGATATTCGTTTTGATATTGAAGATATCCCAGAAAATGAATTACCACAATTGGTTCAACAATTGCAGAAGTCGGAAGAACGATTCTATCAGTTAGAGTCAGGTAAAATTGTGGACTTAAAAGAAGAAAAATTCGAAAAATTTGTTGAGAAAGTGAATAAGTTGGAATTAGAGCCTGATGAAATCAATGAGCAAACCTCAGTTTCCTTATTACGAGGTCTATCTTTAGCCGAAGATAAGAGTATTAAAATGGGTCAAGATTTCATTGAGTTTATTAAAGAATTAAAAGAACCTGATCATCTTAACTTTGATTTGCCAAAGAGTTTAGATGCTGAGTTAAGACCTTACCAGGAAACAGGTTTTAAATGGTTAAGTTTACTGGACTACTATGGCCTAGGTGGTGTCTTAGCGGATGATATGGGGCTAGGTAAAACGATCCAAACGATTGCTTTCCTGTTAAGAAAATTAGAACAAGAAGATGGAAAGTATCTAGTAATTAGCCCATCCAGTGTAGTGTATAACTGGCAAAGAGAGTTTGAAAAATTTGCGCCTACAGTTAAAACGACTATCATTAGTGGTTCCATTGAAGAGCGAGAAGATCAGTTCAAAGAAGCAATGGATGATGATGAAATTCGTATTTTAATTACGAGTTATCCTTTAATTCAGCGGGATATCAACTTTTACCAAGAATTTGTTTTCAATACGATTATTTTAGATGAATCACAAACCGTTAAAAATGATGCAGCCAAGACAACAAAAGCTGTTCAGAGACTACGCTCTAAAAATATCTTTGCTTTGTCAGGTACACCAATTGAAAACAATTTAAATGAACTCTGGTCTTTATTCTCTATTATTTTACCAGGACTTTTCCAATCAAAAAGAAGTTTTAATAATATGTCAGAAGAAGAGATCGCACAAAAAATTGATGTCTTTGTTTTACGTCGTATGAAAGAAGATGTATTAGAGGATTTACCACCAAAAACAGAAACAGTGGAGTACATTGAGTTATACGAAGAACAGAAACGTTTATATCAGACTCAGTTAGCGATGATTCAAAATGATGTAAAAGATTTGCTTGAAAAAGATGCCTTCGAACAAAACCGAATGCGTGTCTTAGCTGGAATGACTCGTTTACGTCAAATCAGTTTAGATCCTCGGTTAGTTGATGAAGACTACACAGGCGGTTCAGCGAAGTTAGATCGTCTCATGGAATACCTGAGAGAAGCTTTAGCTAACAACAAAAAAGTGGTTCTCTTTTCACAATTTACAAGTATGTTATCAATTATCCGAGAAATATTAGACGAAGACTCAGTGGACTACCATTACCTAGATGGGAATACACCAAAGGAAGATCGTTTAGCATTAACAACACGCTTTAACGAAGGAGAAAAAGATTTATTCTTAATTTCCTTACGTGCAGGAGGTACTGGTCTAAACTTAACAGGAGGAGACACGGTTATTTTATTTGATTCTTGGTGGAATCCAGCCATCGAAGATCAAGCAGCCGACCGAGTTCACCGTTATGGTCAAGACAAACCTGTACAAGTGATCCGTATGATTATGCAAGGAACAATCGAAGAAGGAATTCACGAGTTACAAGATCAAAAGCGTGAGCTAATTGATACCGTCATTCGAACAGATGAAGATGAGAAAAAAGTAAGCTCATTAACAAAAGATGATATTATTGATTTGTTAATTAACTAAAACTCTGTTCAAAGCTTTCTCAAGTGGATATTTTGACTAATAGCTTTAAAATGTTATAATAGAGTATGTATGGAAAATTAACAAATGAACGGGATTTATTTAACTTAATAATCAAGAGGAGGTGAGCAAAATGGTTCGAATTCCTGAAGCGACAGTTGATGATATCCGTCAGAATGCGGATATTGTGGAAGTTATTTCGCAGTATCTACAACTCAGAAAATCAGGACAAAATCATTTTGCTCATTGTCCTTTTCATGAGGATAAAACACCCTCTTTTTCAGTCAATGAAAGAAAGCAACTCTTTCATTGTTTTAGTTGTGGACGAGGAGGCAATGTATTTAATTTTATTCGAGAAATTGATGGCTTAACTTATCCTGAGGCAATTGTTAAAACAGCCGAGCTGGTCCATTATCCTTTGGACCAAGCAATGGTTTCTCAAGTTCTTAACCAGCAAACTACTGGCGATTCAACAACTGGGAAACTTTATTCGATAAATAAATTAGCTAAAGAATTTTATCATCATGTGCTAATGTATACAGAAATAGGGAAACCTGCACTTGATTATTTACTGGCACGTGGACTGACTGAAGAGACTTTAATTGAGTTTGAGATTGGATTTTCTCCTGCGCAACGGAATGCCTTGTATTTATATTTAAAATCACAAGATGAACATGAGTTTGAAACGGATATTTATCAAAAATCTGGTTTGTTTTCTGAAAACAAAAATCCTGAAGAGAATGAATTTTTAGATCGTTTTACTAAACGAATTATTTTCCCTATTCATAATGAACGGGGACATGCAATTGGTTTTTCAGGACGAGTTTTTGAAGAAAATCAAAATGATTCCTTTGTTCAAGCAAAATATTTAAACACACCCGAAACAAGCTTGTTTAATAAAAGTAAGATTTTATATAACTTTGATCAAGCGAAAGCGTCCATACGTCGGGAAAAAGAAGCAGTTTTCTTCGAAGGGTATATGGATGTGATTGCTGCTTGGCAAGCTGGAATTAAAAATGGGATAGCTTCCATGGGAACAAGTTTAACTGAAAACCAAGTTCAAATGGTTGATCGCTTTAGCGATCATATTGTCTTGGCCTTCGATGGTGACGATGCAGGAAAAGAAGCGATAAAGCGATCGGTCGATTATCTATCTCAAAACACTCACTTTACGATTGAAATCATCTCTTTTCCAGCAGGATTAGATCCCGATGACTATATCCAAAAGCATGGGCCAGAGGAATTTAGAAACCTCTTGGAACATGGACGTGATACGCACATGAGTTTTCTAATGGATTATCATCGTCGCAATGTGAATATTTCCAATGAGTCTGAACAAATCCAGTATATTGAAGCGATATTAAAAGAGTTGACACAAGTTGACTCCTTAGTAGAACGGGAAATTTACTTTAAGCAATTAGCGGATGAATTCAGTTTGAGCATGGATACCTTAGAATCACAATTTGAAACAGTGATGCAGGAAGTTCAAAATAGGCAATTGGCTGAATACAAAGAAGAGCGTAGACGCACAAAGTATCAAGAACGTTTACCAGAAGTATCTTATCAAAATAAAGCGAACTATAGTTTACTCGAACGAGCCGAAAGAATGTTACTGAATCGCTTGTTCTATCATGAGGAAGCATGGATTTATTTAGCTCGACAGGCAGCAGACTTTCATTTTCGTAGTGAAGATTTCCAATTAATTTATATTTTATTCGAGGCTTATCGGGAAAAAGACTTTGATCGAACAGATACAGAAGGTTTTTTAGATTATTTACAAGAGGATGATTTAAAACAAATAGTGGCTGAAGTATTTTTAATCGAACTCGGTGAACTGACGGAGAATGAGATTGAAGACTACGTAGAAGTCATTCGAAATGTATCACCTGTCCAAGAAAATTTAGCAGATAAATTAGATGAACTAAAAGAAGCACAGAGATCAGGGAATAAAGGGCAACAAACAAAATTAGCGATTGAAATTATTAATTTAAATAAAAAATTAAAAAATAAATAATTAGAAATAATTGGAATTGGAATTAGATTATGACTAGGGGAGGCAATAATCTTATGGCAGAAACTGCAAAAAAAGATTATACACAGGCACGAAATGAACTCATTGAGGAAATCAAGTTTCTAAATCAAGATACCGTATCCTATGTGGAGCTAAGTGATAAACTTGCAAAACCGTATGATTTAGACGAAGAAAGTATGGACAAACTCATCGAAAAGCTGGAAAGCGAAGGAATTGGAGTTGTCGATGAAGATGGAAACCCGTTAGCCAAACAAATGGAGAAAGAAGAAGTTGTTGTTGAAGAGGCACGTGAAGAACAACTTGTTGCACCAAAAGGTGTTAAAATAAACGATCCAGTTCGTATGTACCTGAAAGAAATTGGTCGAGTGGATTTGTTAACCGCCGAAGAGGAAGTTGAATTAGCTAAGCGGATTTTAGCGGGTGATAAGAGCGCAGAAGATGAACTAGCGAGTGCTAACTTACGTTTGGTTGTGTCGATCGCAAAACGTTATGTTGGGCGAGGCATGAGTTTCTTAGACTTGATTCAAGAAGGTAATATGGGATTAATGAAAGCGGTAGTGAAATTTGACTACACGAAAGGATTTAAATTCTCTACTTATGCAACTTGGTGGATTCGTCAAGCTATCACTCGTGCAATTGCTGACCAAGCACGTACGATCCGAATACCTGTGCATATGGTTGAGACCATTAATAAGCTTGTTCGTGTGAAACGATCTCTCCTACAGGACTTGGGAAGAGAGCCAACCCCTGAAGAGATTGGTGCAGAAATGGATTTACCAACAGACAAGGTTCGAAATATTATTAATATTTCACAAGACCCTGTTTCATTGGAAACTCCGATTGGTGAAGAAAACGATTCACATTTAGGTGACTTTATTGAAGACGGGGACGCCTTGGACCCAGAAGATAACGCATCCTATGAAATGTTAAAAGCAGAACTAGAAGATGTTCTCGAAACTTTAACTGATCGAGAAGAAAATGTTTTACGCTTACGATTTGGTTTAGATGATGGTCGTCAACGAACTTTGGAAGACGTAGGGAAAGTTTTTGGAGTAACTCGTGAACGTATTCGTCAAATCGAGGCAAAAGCCTTGAGAAAGTTACGTCACCCAAGCCGTTCTAAACAATTAAAAGATTTTATTGAATAATTGATATCAAAATTTCAATAAAAATAAGCACTTATACAAGAGAGGAAGCAAAAGATTAAAATTATTTAAATCCTTGCTTTGCATTAGAGCAATAAATTTGATATACTATTTCTTGGTTTATTCAAACAAGATTCAGAGTTTTTATTATTATTAAGTGGAAGGTGAAGTTGATGAAATTAGTTGCAGAATTACGTG
>JARICH010000092.1 GCA_029257245.1 Atopostipes sp.
AACCGTAAGGGGAGTCATTTGCTAATTCAATCGCTTCTTCTTCCGAACTTACTTTGTAAACCACCGCAACCGGTCCAAACATTTCGCTTGTGTGGGCTGGGTTTTCACGATCAATCTCAGTTAAAATAGTCGGCATAAAGAATTGGCCAGGTAAATCAATTGGCTCATTTCCATAGACGACTTTTGCACCGGCTTCAATTGCTGTATCGACTTGTTCTTGTAAATCTTCTTTTGCACTTTTTGAGTTCATTGGTGCCAGTGTTGTTTTAGGGTCTAAAGGGTCACCTGCTTTTACTTTACTGAAGTTATCTTTCAGCTTTTCAACGAATTCATCGTAGTGTTCTTCCATTACAATGAAACGTTTTGACGATGTACATTCTTGTCCCGCGTTATATAAACGTGAACGCCAAGCAATGTCACCTACTACTTCCATATCGGCATCTTCTAAGACGATAAATGGATCCATTCCACCAAGCTCTAAGGTAGACTGTTTCAAGTGTTTACCGGCTACTTCACCAACCGATGAACCTCCACGTTCTGAACCAGTTAAAGCTACTCCTTGAACTCTTGGATCAGCAATCGCTTCAGATACTTGGTCATAAGATAAGAACATGTTTCTTAAGCTTCCTTCCGGTGCGCCTGCATCGGCAATCACATCGGCCATCATTTGTGCAGAAGAAGGGGTATTCGAAGCATGTTTTAGAATCATTGGGTTCCCTACCATAAAGTTTGGTGCGAAGACTCGCATAATTTGGTAGTAAGGGAAGTTCCAAGGTTCTACCATCATAATGACACCCGTCGCTTGGTAATGAATTTCTGCTTCACCATTTGCGCCCGTTTCGATTTTTTCCGGTTTCAACATCTCTTCCGCATGATCGGCAAAATAATCGGCAATCATCGCAACAAGAGCAACTTCACCCTCTGCTTCACCAATCAGTTTACCCATTTCAATCGTTAAGGTGCGCGCCATTTCATCTGAGCGATTCCGAATTTCTTCGGCAATCTTTCGTAATAATTTAGCACGTTCTTCCATTTCTTGTTTTTTAAAAGTTGAGTAGAGAGCGTGTCCTGTTTCTAAAGCTTGTTCTAGTTCTTCGTCCGTTGCATCAGGGTATTCCTTCACTAATTCATTCGTATAAGGGTTGATTGTTTTGTAAGCCATCTTCAAAAAACCTCCTAGTTTATTTTTCAAAGAACTAATTATTGTTCTTTGAATTGAAAAAGCTCCGTGCATTTATTCTATCAATAGCTATAGATGAATTTCCAGTGAGAGCCCTTTCAAGTGGAGAGGAAAATAAAGCAAATCCTTCTTAGTAGTGAAGGAATCTGGTTTTATAGACTCTTAATTCAATTAGATTTCATCAATTTGGGAAAGTAAAAAAGTTACAAATCCAAGACTTTTTTATATTCTCTAATAATTTCTTCTTTCTCATAACGCTTCGATGCTTCAAAGGCTCGACTCGAATACTGTTCAAAAGTTTCTTCATCTTTTAAAATCTCTTCAACAGCAGCAACAACTAGATCAGTCTTCCCATAAGGGACCAATTTGCCCACCCCATCAGTTACAATCGACTTGGCAGCCGGGTAGGAATCATAGACGACAATCGGCATTCCGACCGACATCGCTTCGACTAAGACATTGCCAAAACCTTCAGAAGTAGAGAGTAGGAGCAAGACACTATTTTCAGCCGCAACGTCACTAATATCATTAATTTTACCAGCAAGATTCAAATCAAAAGCTTTCAACATCGATTCCGCCGCGCCATAGCCATACATATTAAGTTGATACTTCTCCGGCAATCGTTCATTGACTTTGACATATTCCAACATGTTCTTTTGGAAGAAATCAAAACGTCCTAAATACATCAGGTTTTTTGTGTACTGACTGAGTTTTTCTCGCTTTGTTTTCGATGGATTAGGAATCGTAAACCATTGAATATTCGGGGAAATATCTGATTCGTCAATGATTTCTTTGATAATCTCGCGGTCATGTTTGGTGAAAGTCACAAACTTATTAATGTGTTTCACTTTATTTTCCAATATTTTAGGGACTTCGGAAAGCTTAGGTAGGCCGAAAGTTAAGTCTGGACGGGTGGATTGAAAAATAATAACTTCATTCTTTTTTAAAAAATCTTCTGGAACCAAGAATAATTTTTGGACACCAAAGACAACAATCTTTGAACCACCCGCAATCAATTCTTTTTCTTCTTTCTTGAATAAATTTTCAATGGTGATATCAACATAATCATTGATTTTACTTAATAGTTGCACAACTTCGACATTATCTAGTAGCGAATGATCGAGATCATTTTTACTATCCATAATTGGTAACTCGACGAATGAATGGTTGGGATGGGCTTCTTCAATTAATCGCATAATAGTCTGGACACCACCAATCGTTTGGGTGGATTTATTGGATACAAAATAGGTTTTCTGGTTCATTGGACTAGCTCCCACTCTTCTTTAGATAGTTTAAGTATAGCAAAATCGAAGGGCACTGTAAAAGTTTTTCATGGATAGATAGCGATTCACTCTTTAACCCTCAAAGATTATTAAAGTAAAGGATAAAATAAGAGTTTAATGGGAAAGTTAGAAGCTTTTTCTAATGTGTGTTAATATTGATGTAAGATTTGAAAAAAAAATATATAGAGAAGGTGGTAATACAATGAAATTTAAAATGTTTGATCGGGTATTTGATATCCGAAATATAGATTATGGGAATCCTAAGCTTTCGCCCCATACGAAGCAAGAAAGAGAATCATTGTCTATTTATTTTCACATTATAGGTGATGTGACGAACCAATTTATTAAAGATAATTTAGCGGATCATGGAACAGGAAATATTTATCGTCTTAATGATGAAGGGATAGAGGTCAAGGAGTATAAGTTAGTCAATACCTCTTCGACACACAATACAAACCCATTCGATAATAAGACAGTTTACGATTACCGCTTCGATTTAGAAGAGGTCGAAGAATTAGAAATTGATCGTTTAATTCTTGGAAACTTAGACTTAGCTCCGTATTCCTATGAGGAAGAGTATATTGAAGAGAGAGATGCTTTAATTATTACGGCAAAGATAAAAATCACTGAAAAGGAAATGCAAGAATTAGATAGCTTACATGAAGAGAACTTCTACTTTGATGTTATTCGAAAAGGGATATCGGATGACAATTTGAAGATGCGCTTTGGACAAGGAATTTGGTCGGAAGAAGACGGAACAATCAAGCAAGAGTTAATTTTAATTGAGGAAAAATATGATGAGCATTCATCCCGTATGGACAGTCCACATGAATCAACACTCACAAACATGAGAGAAATGTTAGCTCAAACGAAAAATCAAAATGACCAGTTAATGCAATTATTACTAAGAAAAGAATTAATTAGTCAAAACGAAATCGATAAGATTCAAAAAGAGTCGGAAAAGCAGCTCAGAACTACGATGCGCGATTTTTATAAAGTGAAGAATCTCGATGAAAATTAAGCAAAGCAATTAAGATAAAAAATGAAGCGGAAGCCAGCTGTTGGTTTCTGCTTTTTTTAATGAAAAGTTTAAGCTTATGTTATTCTTATACGGATAAGTTTGATTAAAGGAGACAATGAATAATGACAATGAAAAGTATTTGGTTAGTAAGTTCACTTTTACTTTTGACCGCTTGTAGTAACCCAGAGGCAGAAGAAATTAGAGAACATGAAAACTAATGGATGGAATCAGATGAAAAGAAAATTAAATCGCTCAAATGACTTTTTATGCTTTGACTCAAGTGAGCAATCTCTATTATTCCAACTACAGAAATTGGGAGTAAAGTGAAGAAAAATCGTTAATTCTAATTTTTAATTATCAACACTGTAGATCTACAGTGATTGCACATCTTTAATGGTTAGTGTTATATTATAAACTGTAGTAAAAATAGTTTAAAAGACTAAATAAAATATTGGAGGAAATTATGACAAATAAACGATGGATAGCTGTTAGCTTAGCAACACTTGTTTTTATAGTATCATTTATTATCCCAAGCACAGCGCAATTATTTATGACTCAGGATGAAGAAGAGACAACAAGTCTTTTTCAGGAATTCATGAATGAAGCGGGGAAAGTAACCGTACTTGAAGAAGGTAGAGCAGATAGTCGAATTGCATTAGTGGAAGTAGACGGTGTGATTGTGGACCAGGAAGTTTCACCTTTCGCAACTGCTAGTTATAATCATCAAAAGATTTTAATGGATTTAGAAGCAATGAAAACAGATGAAACAGTGGATGCACTAATTATACGTGTGAATTCCCCAGGTGGAGGTGTCTATGAAAGCGCAGAATTAACGGATAAAATATTGGAAGTGAAAGAAGCACGAGATATTCCAGTTTATACCGTAATGGAAAGCATGGCTGCGAGTGGTGGCTATTATATTTCCGCACCATCCGAAAAAATATTTGCACAAGCTGAAACAATTACTGGATCTATTGGTGTAATTATGCAAGGTTTTAACGTGAGTGAACTAATGGATAAGCTAGGAATTGAAGATCAAACCATTAAAAGTGGGGACCTTAAAGATATGGGGTCCACAACGCGGGCAAGTAATGAAGAAGAGTTAGCAGTGATGCAAGAACTAGTAAATAATATGTATGAGCGCTTCGTAGATACAGTAGAATCAGGAAGACCCCTCAGTCGAGAAGAAATTTATAAGATTGCTGATGGTCGAATTTACGATGGAGTGCAAGCACTCGAAAATGGTCTCGTTGATGAACTAGGTTATTTTGATGATGCTTTACTAGACTTACGAGAAGAATATTCATTAGAAGATGCACAGTTAATAAGTTTTGGAGCTAGTGAATTTGCCTGGTTAAGTAATCCTTTCTTTAATAATGCGAAAGAATTTTTGCCAGAGCAAAAATCGATTCTTCCAGATATGAATGATTATGGAGACACACCAGAAATACTATATCTCTATCGGGGGTTATAAGATATGATTAGATCCTTTGAAGATTATCCAGACTATTTTTACACTGGGTTTTTTATTCGATTATTTGCCTTTATGATTGATTTAATTATGATTGGATCAATTGAGCGAATGACTTTATTCTTTCTTGATGACGGAGTTATTCGTTCAGCACTTGCGCTAACCATTTATCTATTGTATTTTATTTTGATGACGAAAATTACAAATGGACAAACAGTTGGAAAGATAATTTTTGGAATTCGAGTCATTGCTTTAAATGAAAAAGAACTATCTTGGGGAACAGTTATCGTGCGGGAAGGTTTTGGACGTTATCTACAAAAAGTAGTGCTTGTTCTTTATGCGTTAGTAATTTTTACTCCGTACAAACAACACGTGGTAGATTTATTGACAGACACATCGGTTGTAACCATAAACTTTTTACGACAGTTGGAAGACAATCAGATTGTAAAAGACAAGGATTTGAACAGGAAACTAGTTGCAGAATAATTCATTTTAAAAGCACTTTATCTAACAGTAAGGTGCTTTTTGTTTTACCAATATTGGATTAAAAACTGAGAATGATTATGATACAATAAAATTTTATAGGAGGAGGTTTTACATGTTAGAAGTAAATAATTTAAGTAAATCATATAAAGATACCAAAGCAGTAGATGATGTAAGTTTTAATTTAGCTAAAGGGGAAGTTACCGTGCTTGTCGGACCAAACGGCGCAGGTAAATCGACGATTATTAAAAGTATTGTCGGTCTCTTAAGATTCGAAGGTGAGATAAAGGTTGGTTCACATGGGAATAAAGATTTAAAGGCTAAGCAACTCTTAGCTTATGTTCCAGAAATACCAACATTATTCCCATTGTTGACAGTGCGTGAGCACATTGAATATATGGCGTTAGCATATGGAAAAGCAATTGATGAAAAAAAGATTGACAGTCTACTGAAACGATTTGATTTAGAAGATAAGCAAAACAAATTGGGGGACGAGCTGTCTAAAGGAATGATGCAAAAGGTCAGTATCTGTGCAGCCGTAATAGTTAATCCAGAAGTTATTATTTTAGATGAACCGATGATAGGTTTGGATCCGAAGGCGATTAAAGAAATCAAAAAATTAATTTTAGAACTAGAGGCTGAAAATAAAACCGTAATGATTAGTACCCATATGATTGAAATGATCGAAGACCTTTGGGATCGGGTAATTTTTATGAAAGATGGGAAACTCATTGATAATGTTTTACGTACAGAAGCAAATCAAAGAGATTTAGAAGAATTGTTCTTTGAGATAACAGGTGATGATGTTGAATAAATCGTTAGTATATTTAACCAAACGATCGGTCATAAACTATCTATCAAAGTTGAAGCGAAGACCACTAAAAACAATCGGTATTTTACTGGTTACTATTTATTACTTGTACCTACCATTCTTTATGAAAGAACTATTTGTAAGTCTCAATTTAAATAATCGAGCAGGTTTTGTTTTGATTACGAGTATAGGCACTTTGTATTTAATCATGCCCGTAACCTTAA
>JARICH010000075.1 GCA_029257245.1 Atopostipes sp.
TTGAATAAATTATATAAAATACTAAAGATACGGATAATTATGCGTATCTTTAGTATTTATTAGTCGTTTATTACTGAAATCCTTATCCTAGAAGATCACATAATAATTGAGAAAATTATCTTTATGAGTAATCTATTTTGTTCTAACTTTCACATAATGATTCTATTTAGTTTTTATTTTCAACTTAAATAGCTTAGATTGAATTCAATCAATAGAAGTAGTTATTCATCCTGTTATTTTTTATGGATTAGATCTCCTGTGCCTAAGTCATACTTGTAATTTAGGTATTGACCATTTGCTCCAGTAATTTTTACTTCAAGTTCTAAACGTAAATCTTCTACTTCCAACTCGTACTCGTAAAGTTCACTACCACTACCAGCATCATCGAGAGCTTCTTTTACTAACCCCTCAATTTGGTCGGTTGCTTCGGGAGTAATTCGATCATAACGTCCTCTAAAAAATTGTGTCTTCATCTCTAAGATATTTCCATTGACTGAATCAATATACAGTTCATTCTTTTCATTGTCGGTATAACCTTCTACCTCATAAACAAAAACGCCTGACTTTAGTTCAAGTTCTACTTCTTTAATGTAGGCATCAGGATATTTTTCTAAATAAATGTTTAGTGCTTCTGTAGGAGTTAACTTCACTTTGTCATATGCACTCATTTTATAGTCACCTTAACCTTTCTTTAGTTTTTTTGTCATTTTATGGTTCCCATAATTTATCTGACTAACTAGTTAATTGACTAATCTACAATAACTTTGTAATTAAGCTAAGTATAACATTTGATAACGCATACCTCCAATAAAAGCCTATTCCTTCTCATTAGCCATTTCTCTGAGGTCATCAACTTGTTCACTCTGACCTAATACAATCATTGCATCCCCTTCTTCAAGTTTTTCACTCGAACTCGGATTAAAGCTAAGCTCTTCGCTCCCTTTCTTTTTAATCGCTAATACAATCAAGCCGGTTCTTTGAGGAATTTCTGAATCTTTCAGTTCTTTATCAATTAAATCTGAGTTGGGAAATATTGTTACTTCTTCTAAATCTAAAATGACGTCACCCGCTCGTGTCACGACATCAAGGAAGGACATCACATTCGGTCGGATCATCAAAGAAGCCATTCGTGAACCGCCTATTTCATTTGGAGAAATCGTGTTGTCAGCCCCTGCCTTCTTTAACTTCCCTGTTGCATTCTTATTAATTGCCCGCGAAACAATATATAAATCGTCACTCATTTGTCTAGCAGTTAACACCGTATAGACGTTTTCTGCATCCGATGGTAGTGCTGTAATCAACCCTTTGGCTGATTCTATATTTGCTTTTCTTAAGATACTTTCTTCACTCGCATCACCTAATATGGTTAAGACCCCTTCTTCAACTAAATCATCGACAACCGCTTCGCTCTTATCAATGACAACAAATTCAACACCTTTATCTTTAAATTTCTTAATTGATTGGTAACCTGTCTCACCAGCCCCACAAACAATATAATGATTTTTAATCTTTCTAATTTCTTTTTCCATATTTCGCCTCCGCCATGCTTTTTTAAGATCGCCTTCTAATAATGAAGAAACCAAAGTAGAAAATAAATAACTCACTGTACCTAAACTAATAAAAATTAGTACAATTGAAAATATCTTAGCCTCTGCATCCATTTCAGCGATTTCTCCGTAACCCACTGTTGAGATAGTAATCACGGTCATATACAAGGCATCTACTATGTTGGTATCTAGTAAGATTTTATAACCGATTGTTCCTGTTAGTACAATTGTCAAAATTAAACTGACTAATACAATTATATTATTTCTTCTTTCTTTCATTCGACCACCCAGTCTCTGTCTCTTTTCTAGATTATAACATAATTAGCAATTTATCCGCAGTGCATACATGGTCTTTTTTTATCTCTTTCTTATACTAAGCGATTTGTTTGAACTGACTATTAATCCTTGTTAAGTTAAATATGCAAGAGATTCGTAAAATTCTAAGGAGGAAAATAAATTATGGCAAAAGTAGCAGTGATTATGACTGATTTATTTGAAGATTCAGAATTTACATCACCAAAACAAGCAATTGTAGATGCAGGACACGAACTAGATGTAATAGGTCCTGAAAAAGGAGCGATTGCTGTAGGTAAACAAGGTGAAGCAGAAGTTGAAATTGACTATAGTATTGATGAAGTTAAAGCTGAAGATTATGATGCCCTATTAATCCCAGGTGGTTATTCTCCAGACAAATTACGTGGGGATGAGCGGTTCTTAGATTTCATTCGCCATTTCTCTAAAGAAAGAAAGCCACTCTTTTCAATTTGTCACGCACCACAACTCTTAGCATCCGCTGATGTTTTACGTGGTGTAGATGCAACCTCTGTCCCTCGTATATCTGTTGATGTTACAAATGCAGGTGGAAACTTTATCAATGAAGCGGTTGTGTTTGATAAATCAGGTTTAATTTCTAGCCGTACACCAGATGACTTACCACAATTCAATGAAGCGATTGTTAGTGCTTTAGGACAAGTCTAAAATCAAAAAATCCTTTTGAGTATTCAGTTTTTAACTACTCAAAAGGATTTTCTATTTTTATTCTTTCAATTCTCTTTTTAACCATTTTGCAGTTAAAGTATCTGCTTTTGCTAATTCTGCTGGACGTCCTTCGAAAATAATCTGGCCGCCTCTTTTACCTCCCTCAGGTCCAAGTTCGATTACCCAATCACTCGCTGCAATGAAATCAAGATTGTGTTCAATCACAACAACTGAATTTCCATTATCAACAATTTTTTGGAATAAATCTAACAATTTTTCATTATCTTTCGCATGTAAACCTAAAGAAGGTTCATCCAGAAGATAGATCTGTCCTTCCTCTTTGAGATGACTGGCCAGTTTTAAACGCTGAACTTCCCCACCGCTTAAAGAACTGGTGGTTTGCCCTAAGGTTAAATAAGCTAAACCTACATCTTTTAAAGTTTGAACTTTTTGTATTATTTTAGCTCGTTCAAAATAATTAAGTGCTTCTTCGATGGTTAGTTCCAAGATCTCTACAATGTTTTTCCCACGGTAGAAGTAGGATCGAGCTTTATCTGAATAACGTGTACCACCACAGGCTTCACATGTAATGGTAATCGGATCAGCGAAAGCCAAATCAGGTTCAACCACTCCTTTTCCATCACATACTGGACATGCACCGGTTGAATTAAAACTAAACAGACCAACTGATTGACCCGTTTCCCGTGCAAACACTGCTCGAATATCATCCATGATTCCCATATAAGTAGCGAGAGTGGATCGACTAGAAATACCAATCGGATCTTGGCTAACTCGGATCGTCTCTGGATATTTTTCAGGAAATGCTTCTAACATTAATGAACTTTTCCCTGAACCAGAAACTCCAGCAACTGAAACAAGTACATTCTTAGGAATATCTACCTTAATATTTTTCAGATTATTATTGTTCGCATCTTTAATTTTGAAATAATCCTGAATCGATCGTACGTTTTTTTTGATTTTTAATGGATGGTCTAAGCTGGTAGAAGCTTCCACAGAACTCGTTAAGCCTTCAGCTTTTCCTTGATAAACAACTTCCCCGCCGCTTACTCCGGCTTTTGGTCCCATCTCAATTACTTGATCTGCTGCTTTAATGACCGAAAGATCGTGCTCAATCACAATAACCGTATTATATTGTCTTTTGATTCGATTCAACATCTGAATGAGCTGATCAACTTCTTCCGGATGCAGACCAGCACTAGGCTCATCAAAGATATAAGTCATATTATTTAAACTACTAGCTAAATGTCTAGCAATCTTTACTCTTTGAGCTTCTCCTCCAGAGAGTGTCTTCATCTTACGTGATAAAGTAAGGTAGCCAAGACCCATTCTTATTAATTGTTTAATTAATGGTATGGTCTGTTGTGCGATTGATTGACCTAATGGATCTTTAATTTTCTTTAACTCTGTTAAAATCTCTGTTAGCTCTAAAGCGCGGTAATCTAGAATATTTAAATCATTAATTTTACTTTCTAAGACGGCCGGATTTAATCCTGTTCCTTCACAGAGTGGACATTCTTCATGTTTAGAAACGGCTAAAACATCTTCTTGGGAAACTTGCTTTAATTTAGAGATATCTCGATTAATATACAAACGAGTGAACCTTGGTAAAAGTCCGTCCCACTGTGCATTTTGTGGACCATTTTTTGTATGAAAGGGTGCATCGACTGTTCCCCCACCTGGTGGTCCATAAATAAATAAATCTTGCGTTTCTTGATCATAATCTTTGATCGGTAAATCCGGATCAAATAAACCACAAGTCATCATCCAACGACCTTGCCAGCCTGCTGGTGACAGAGGTTTAAATTGAACGGCATAGTCTCTTAAAGATTTGTCAAAATCAACGAGTTGATCTAAATCTGCCTCAACAACCTGCCCAAAACCGTCACACTTTGGACATCTACCAAATGAACTCTGTCTGGTATAATCAGTAGCAGACCCAATAGATGGCTTAGCAATTCTTGAAAATAATAAGCGAATTAATGGATCAATATCCATATAACTAGCCACTGTTGAACGTGAATTCCCAGCCACCGCTCTTTGTTCAACGACAACAACTGGGCTTAAATTCTGCATTAAATCTGCATGAGGTCTTTCATAACGAGGCATTTGATTTCGAACATACAAAGGATAATTCATCGTCATCTGTCGTTTACTCTCTGTTGCTAGTGTATCAAAGGCAACAGAACTTTTACCGGAACCTGACAGTCCAGTAAATACAGTAATCTTTCCTTTTTGGATGTTCAAATCAATGTTTTTTAAATTGTTCTCTTTGAGCCCTCTTAATATAATTTCATCTTTTATTTGCGACAAGTTATCGTTCTCCTCTCACTATAGATTTTTATTTCAGCTACAAAATAAAAATCAGACAGTCTATCCTTATCCTATCAATAATTTAAATCTTTTAAAGCAATTCAACTTAGTGGGTTGAATTGACTAATCAAAAGGTAAGATTTAAATTTTAGTCTTATAAGCCTTATACTAGAAAAAACAAATTTAGAGGAGTGAAATTTATGTTGATTATTTCTGCTACTCAAATGCAGGCAATTGATCGTTATGCGATAGAAAAAATTGGGATTCCGAGTATTGTCTTGATGGAAAATGCAGCTATAAAATTTATCGATGCTATTGATCTAGAAAACACGGAATCTTACACCATTATATGTGCAACTGGAAACAATGGTGGGGATGGATTAGCTATTGCACGACATTTATTTTTGAATAATAAAATAGTGGACCTCTTTATTATCGGTGAACCGGATAAAGGTACAGACGATTTTAAAATAAATTTAAACATCCTAAAAAATATAAAATTACCCTTTACAATAGTTAATCAAAATCTAATGGAAGCAAAGAACTCGTTGGAAAAATCACTCAAGGAAAATGATTTGACGATCGATGCACTATTTGGCATTGGTTTGAATGGAGAAGTTAGTGGACTTTACTCTCAAATTATTAAAAAAATCAACCAACATGCTAGAAAAGTCTTAGCGGTTGATATCCCTTCAGGTCTCGATGCGAATAGTGGAAAAGTTTTAGGAATTGCAGTCAAAGCCAATCAAACAATTAGCTTCCATCACATAAAAAAAGGCTTAAGTCGAAATAAGTTATATAGTGGTGAAGTGCTTGTAGCAGATATTGGTATTCCTGATTTTGTCACTCAAATTATTTTAGATCGATTTAAAGATGAATAAAGAAAATAGTGCTTACTCTAATTTGAGTCTGCACTATTTTCTCTGTCTTCTTTTAAAATAATCGAATCAACTTGACTAATTTGAGCCGGATAGGATTCCATTATTCTACCATCATAATAGACGATCACTTCATCTCCTTGATTAAAGTCAATTTTATACGCCAAACGATCATTAATTAAAGAGACGCGAATGAGGTCACTCGATTTGAATTCCTCTTCCTCTTTATTCACTTTAATTAAAAGCGATTGATCAGAAACTTCTTCAACTATTCCTGAAAAGTTAGCAACAGCTTTATTCGAAGGGTCTGTGGTGCTGCTGCAAGCGGTCAGAATTATCAGATTAAAAAGCACAAATACTATTTTAAAGATTCTGTCCACTAGCACCCGCTCCTAACTTAGTAAGCTTAATCTTTTAATTGAATGAATAAATAGACTTGCGCACTAATTATCTCATCTTCTTCATCTTCATTTTGCATTAATTCATAAGCAAGCACTCTTGCAATAAGCTCATCATTTTCTGCAACTAAGGTCATCTGATCCCGGCTAAGCATTCCGTCTGCTCTAGGATTCGCAGCAAAAGCTTTCTTAAATAGATCTTCTAAATCAATTTCGAGTAAGCTCTTGCCAATTTCATCTTCTATAATAATTCTTGGGTATCTATTTTCATTATCGATATGAATAAAGTAGTCAGTATTGATTTGAATGTTTTCAGTAGAATAAGCTTCTTCATAATTTTCTATGAACAATTCCACAAAGTAATCTTCATCGCTTATATCCATCACTTGACCATCTGAACGATCGAGAGATGCATATTGATAAAAATTATCATCATTTACCTGACTTTCATCATAGGTCATTGGAAAACCGAAAACTTGCTCAAAATCATCGTAAGTCTCAAAATCTTTTGGTAAATAGGCGAGTTCTTCAATATAATCATGCATTTCTAAATACTCAATGGCTGAAGTAATTTTTTCTTTATCCTTCTGACTAACTTCTGCCCTTTTGGAGACTGTATTTTGTTCCAACATTCCATTCTCAGTCAAAGTCTCAGTTAATAAATTTTTCTGACTCTTTTCTGCCACTGTAAAAGCGTCAATAGGGGGAGTTAGAGAGATTAACGATAGCACAATGAGCACTGGTACAATCAAGCCAGATCTTTCTTTTGGTAAAAAACTGAAGATTAACCCTGCGATAAGAGAAAAAACGCCAAATATAATGACATAATATCGACCGTAACTGATTCCAATCTCTCGAATTTTCAGTAAACTAGCCATTGTCTGAAAGATAACAATAAAAATAAGGATTTTAGGAAAAACTTTTCTGAAAAAATTCGCAATCGGATCTGCAATATTTGAAGCCAATAGATAAACTAAAATAAGGATAATAGTATATGAGATTAACATCGGTTCTAATAAATTGTCAGTCCAAAATTCTCCACTAATATTCAATGCAATATATACCAGTAAAATAATGGTGTAAATAGCAATCAAAGGAATAACAATATAACTAATGAGTATTTTTAAGAACTTCGTAATCTCAAATGCATTATTTTCTATTGTTTCATCATATTCAACTATTGTCGTATCAGCTTCTATATATCGATGAGTTTCGGGTAGTAATGATAAAAAATAACTCGTTGCAAATATAAACCAGATAATGTTTGACGTATGAAGGAAGTAATCATAATCAATATTGAAAAATAAATAATCAATGGTTGAGAGAATGGCTTGTACACCTATAGTTAAAATCAGTGCATATAAAATAGTGGTGAATGCATATTTAAAAGCTGCTAAAAAATATTGATAAAAAGATTCCCGATCGTTTTTGATCGAAGGTATCCAAATGAAAGTAATGAGTAAAGTGAAAACTAGGACTCCAGTTCGAACTTCAGCAATAAAATAGTATGCGTCATTTGGAGGTAATAAAAAGTAATAGCCTATCGATAGAAAAATTGATAAGACAAATAAAGCGAACTGTTTTGTCCGGTCTTCAATAAACCGTTCATTTAAATGACTAGCTACCAATGTCAATGCAATCCCAATTAAAAGACCATGGACCACAGCTTCGTAACCAGAAAACTCGTCTATAATATTCCAAGTATTTGTTAGAGTTAAAAGGATAAGAAGCAACATCGTTAAAGGATAACGGCGGTAGGCTTTCCCAACATTCGACATTTGATGGAGCAAGCGTTCTCTATAATTCATTTTAAACCCTCCATTCTTCTATTTCTCAGCTCTATTATACTATTTCTGGATTTTTATAGATACACAAATCACTTCGAATTTAGGGGTTAGAAGAGTAAATAACTATTGCTCACTCCATGGCATCCAACTACTATTCATTCGTTATTTTACTTTGCAGCTTTTTCGACAATAATTGCATAGACCATATTCACTTGTCCCGGGTAAGATCTTGTTACAACTCCATTATAATAAACAGTTACTTCATCACCTAAGTTAATTTCTTCATCGCTTTCTTTCAGTTGAGTATCTAATGAGACATAGAGTAGATTTCCTTCCTCTGCTTCTCCTTCGTTATTATAAAGTTCTACGAGTATATTTTCTTTATTTACTTCTTTTACTATTCCATAAAATGATTCTTCACTTTCAATTTCAGGAGTTTTACCATCATTTTTTGTACAAGCCATTAAAACGATGAATAAAGTCGCTAACAAAAACAGCAAAGGCTTCTTTTTCATCTTCTGTTCTCCTTTTCCTTTTGATTAGCTTGAGTATATTCTTTAACTTTCCATCAGTCAATCTTTATCTTATTCTCTTATAAAACACAAAAACACAGCTGCTTATCTGCTGTGTTTCTTTGAAACAGTGAGTTTCTATTCATTAAACTCCCTTAATATTATGCGTCAGAGGAGTATAAACTGGACTGTTCTCATTAATATAGTCTCGTAAAAGATCTACGGCATGAATATCTAAGGCCTCTCGATTTTTTCCATATTTAGCAGGAACGCCTTGGACGGTTACGAAAACAGCTTCATATTCTTTCTCCATTTCAACCGCGTCTTCGCCAACAAAAAGCTCTTGGATTCTTTGACCATAAGGATTTTCAAATTTAAAATAAAGACTGATTCCCATGGAACGTTTTACATATCCGCCCATTTGTTCGTAAGGGTCTTTCGCAAATGTGTTTTCTAAATTCTCCTCGAGCATGTTCCAAATTTCACGACCCGTGAGCGTTGTTTTTGAGACAGGTGGATTCACAGGAATAATATTCCATAGATCATTTTCTATGATTGGACCTTTAGGAATCGGCGCACCGTAACGCCAGCCATTGGAAAAAGCCACATCCGCTCCAGTATAATCAAGCATAGATGTCAAAAGTAAATTGTCCATCGTACTTTCTAACACACCATTTCGATGCAAGTCTACTTCTGTGTATCCAATGACTGTATCTAGCTGTTCTCGATAAGGTGCCATTGCTTCATTCACTAATTGTTTAACTTCTCGATTTTCTTTAATTGTTTCATCTAAAAAGACTAATTGATGATGGTAATTAACTATTTCTTTATTTTCAACCGTTAAATCGAGATGTCCTAAAAATGAACCATGACAACCTGATTGGAAAATAATCGTATGGTTAATTTTAACTGGTTCGTAAATGCGGTTATGGGTGTGACCACTCAATAATACATCGATACCATCAACTTCCTCCGCTAATTTTATTTCTTGAGGGAAACCTAAATGCGAGAGTAGGACAATCAAATCTACTCCTTGTTCTTCTTTCAATTCATGGATATATCTTGGGAGTTCCTCATTGCCCATGGTAAAGTAAATCCCTTCACTGAAGTGTTTTGGCATAACTTTATCAATGATAGTTGCTGCAATTCCAATGATTCCTATTCTCACTCCCTTCTTCTCTTCAATCAAGTAAGGAGGAAAAATTAGTTCATCTGTCTCTTTATCATAAGCATTGATCGCTAACATTGGATAAGTTAATTCGTTGACTAAATCTTTTATTGCGTCGGGACCATAAGCAAAATCCCAGTGAGCGGTCATTGCATCTAATCCTAATTTGTTTAAAAGTGGAGGCAAAATCGTCCCTTTTGTCTGAACCACTGGGTAGGTTCCATGAAAAGTATCTCCATTATCCAAAAAAAGAATTTCTTCTTTTTCTTTCTGGACTTCTTCTAGATAAGCTTTAATACGAGCATAGCCTCCCATTTTAGAGTATGTCGAATGATTTCCCTGATAAAAATGTTCCCAATGTTCCTCTATGTAGCCGTGTGTATCGTTCATTTGAATAATCGTTAGTTCTTTTTTTGTCAATTTTATCACCTTTCCCTAGTTTGCTGGTGGATAGTTTAAAATTTAACTGACTTATATAATTTAGATTTAATTAATTTTAATCTTTGCTATATTTAGATGCAAGCTTTAAGATTAACTCATAATCATTTGAATACTTTAGATTATTTATTCTGATTTTAATGAGACCAAATGGCTAAAGGATAAATCATTTCTAAAGTAAAAGAAGGAGTCCATTATTCATGATCAACTACAAAGTAGAAGCTCGAACGCAAGAAATTCAACAATATGCATTAGAAATATTAATTCGTTTCCATGATATTTGTGAAAAAAATCAATTGAACTATATTTTAGATTTCGGGACTCTTCTTGGTGCAGTTCGACACGAGGGTTTTATTCCCTGGGACGATGATATTGATGTCGCCATGCCTCGAGAGGATTTTGAAAAACTCCAGAAAATAATGCAAAGTTCTTCAGCAAACAATCTTTTTTTACAAACACATGACTCTGATCCCAATTATTATAATTCCATTGCAAAAGTTCGTATACCAGATAATCGTTATACCGAAAACGCCATGCAGTATTTCGATATTGTCCATGGTCCCTGGCTAGATATTTTTATTTATGACTATAAGTTTGATAACATTGAAAAACAAGCAGAAACACAAAAATCATATAATGAAAAAAAGAAATTCTATTCTGTGATGATGAATGCACTCTACTCTAAGCCAGGTGTCTATTACAATCAAATTCAACTAGTCTTCAAGAAAATATTGCGCTTTATCTTTAAAAAATCTCAAGAAGCTGAGGATAGAGGATTAGTCATGCGCTATGTAGACAGTAAATATGAAAAATTAAATCGAGTCGTTGAGAGTGCACCAGAAAATAATTTAAATGGAGATATGATTACTTATACTTTTCCTGCTGAAACGGATGCTGCTGAGAAAGGTCTTTCACTTAATAGAACCCACTTTGAAAACCGAAAACTCCAGAAATTTGAAGAAGAATTTTTCTATATTCCTGTTGACTATGATCAAATCCTTCAAGATCGCTATGGCGACTATTTGAAGCTTCCGCCCTATGAAGAAAGAAAATCCAATCATCATTGGGTGCTTTAGCTATCTAATCAATTTTAAAAACCCTTTATTGTCTATATTCATGACAATAAAGGGTTTTCTGTGCTATTCATTCTGATATTTTTCTTCGGGAAGAATAATATTTAAAGTTAATGCTACTAAACAGGCGATTACAATGCTTGAATCACCAAATAAAGTAGCTAAAAAGCTAGGTAAGGATGCCATCGCTTCTGGAACTTGGGTTAAGCCCAGACCAAAAGATAGAGAAAGTCCTGTAATTAACTTTGTCCGAGCAGTTAAGCCATCAGAAGTTAAAATATCTATTCCAGTCAAAGTGATTTGAGAGAAGATAATAATGGATGCCCCTCCAATCACTGACTGAGGTAATGTTGATAAGAGAGCTCCTAATTTTGGAATCAAGCCTGCCACAATTAAAAAAACAGAGCCAACTGCTACGATGAAACGACTCATCATTTTAGTGAATGTAATAATTCCTACATTTTGGCTAAAAGAGGTGTTAGCTAAAGAGTTAAACATAGCAGCTAGTGACGAGGTCATTCCATTTGCTAAAACGGCCCCCGATAATTCTCTATCTGTTGGTTCTCTATCGGCTCCTCCCATAGTAATGGCTGTTACATCCCCTATTGTTTCAACTGATGTCACAATAAACATGACAATCATCGGAGCAATTGCACCTAATTTAAATTCAAGTGGGAAATAAAAAGGTCTTGGGATAGAAAACCAACTGGCATTGCTGATTGTTGTGAATTCAACCATACCCATCAGCAAGGCAATAAAATAACCGATAATAATCGCAATTAAAATAGAGGAGGTTTTAATCATCCCTTTGCCAAATTGATTTAACAATAAAACCATGCTCATTACTAACAACGAGACTAGCCAGTTTTTAGCTGACCCAAAATCTTCAGCCCCGCTCCCTCCTGCCATTGCTGTTATCCCAGTAGGCAATAAAGATATACCAATCGTTAACACAACTGTTCCCGTAACTACTTTAGGGAAAAAGCGACGCAAAGGTTTGACAAATAGACCAAAGAGAGAACCAAAAAGGCCCCCAATAAAAGTCGCTCCTAGTAAGCCAGAGATTCCATAGTTGCTAGCTATTGCTATGTTTGTCGGTAAAAACCCAAAGCTACTTCCCATCACAATAGGTAATCTGCCTCCAAAAATCCAGATTGGATAGGTTTGAACTAATGTAGCTATACCCGCCATCACCATCGAGCTTTGAACTAAAACCGTTAAATCTGCATCGTTTAATCCAACGATTTTAGCTAAGATAATGGGGACGGCTATGTTACTTAAAAACATAGCAAAAACATGTTGTAAACCTAATGGAATAGCTTCCTTTAAAGGAGGCTTTCCATCCAAATCATATTTACTTCTATTCCTCTCGACTTTTACATCTTTTAAAGGATTATTCATTAGACACCTCTTTCTAACTTTAAAAAATATTTTAATTTAGTTTCCTTAGCAGCTCAGTTACTGCATAATCAGGTCCTCTATCTCGAGATATTTTTGACCAATACTTTAGTTCAGGATTTAATTGATCTTTCATTTTGACCAGTGCACGCACTAAATCTTTTTCTCGAAAATTATTTGGATCCAATATTTCTGCTAATTCTTTTCTTTCTGCATCATAGGCAATATTAAACTGATCACTTGAGAAAGGTAGAATGACCATTTTCTTCCCATAAAAAAGAGCTTCAGTAAATGTATTACATCCCCCATGAAAAATAACTAAATCCATATCCTTCATTAACGCTTTTTGAGGAATAAATTCTTCTATAATAACCGAAGAAGATTGGTGTTTTTTAAGTTTATCAACTTGACCACCTGCGGATACTATGATTAATGCATTGGGATTATATATTTTACAACTTTTAATGATTTTTTCTAAAACATCTGCTCGATTGGATAAAAATGTACCTAAAGTAACTAGTATTTTTTCCTCATAGTCTTCAATCTTTTTTTGCCAGTTAGGATCTAAATTTTCCTCTTCAAAGGAATGACCCATAAAAATACGTGCAGGCATTTCTTTATCCTTCTCATTTTCATCAAAATCAAAATAATTATAAATAATCCCGTAAGGAGAAACTAAACGAAAGGCATTGTCGATAGTTTTATTTTTCCTAGTATTTTCTTTGATAATCTCATTAAATGTTTTCGTAAAATTTTCCTGAGTCTGTCTCGAAACTTCTTTTAGTTCCTCTAACTTTTCATTTTGAACAGTGATTGCACTGGGCCAATTTTTAGGGACTCCATAGTAATCATTTTTTTCAGGAATAGTATTTGGATGAGGCGGACAAAAAGTAATAAAAGGTAAATCTAAAGCGTATAGACTTAAACTTACACCATAGGATAGAATATCGACGATATATAAATCAACAGCAAATAATTGATCGATTTCAGCAATTTTTTCAATCAATTCTTCTGGTTCGCTGAGCATATCTTTTTGACGATGTCGCGATTGTGTGATTAAGGTCTCTACCGCTCCTATTCTCGTCGAGGCAAAAAATTCTTCTAGTCGTTCTTTTTCAGAGTCTGGCTGATCCGTTGTCTCAGCTTTTTCAACATTTTTATTTTTACTAATTGCTAATTCATAATAGTTTAAACCTGCCTCTTCAATTTGTGCTTTAAAATCACTCGTACAAGCAATCGTGACCTCTTTTCCTTTGTTTAGGAAACTTTTCCCAAGGGCTAAAAGAGGTTCGAAATGTGAGTAAAAAGGTGGACTAATAATAAATACATGATTAACTTTCATTCTATGCTTCACTCCTTTTCTTGTAAAGAAAGATAAAGATTTGAAAAATCTTCGGCAATGGTTGCCATTGAGAATCTTTCCCTGACTGTTTTTGCGCCCGCATTTTGGATTTGCTCAAAGCGATCTTTTTTATTTTTTAGTGAGCCTACAATTTTTTCTGCATCCACCATAATTGTTTCCCAGTCGCTTGTATCAATTAGAAAACCATTCACATCATTTTTTAAATAGCTCTTCACTCCACCTTTTTTAGGCCCTAAAACCAAAAAGTGCTGCGATAAAGCTTCTAAAATAGCAATTCCAAATTCTTCCTTCTTACTTGAGCAAAGATATATTTGTGGATATTCCTTTTGCTCTGCTCGAACTTTTTGTTCTAGTTTTCTTACTTGATAGTTTGAAAGAGCACCCAGATGTAAAAATTGATCTTTTAAATGACTATTTTTATTAAGATAGCTTTCAAAACTTTCAATCATTTCCTTTTCTTCTGCACTAGGCTTCTCTATATCTCCACCAATGATTAACAGATTATAATTAGCTGATAAAGTTGAATTTCCCCAAGCTTTAACCAATTGATCTTGGGCTTTTAATTTATTTAATCGACCCACATTCAAAATAATTGGCTGTTTTAAAAACTCTTTTGTTAGGCCTATTTCTTTTAGCTCTTCATCTGTGATTTCTTTTTCCTCTTTTTTCATCAACTGAAGATTTGTTTGGATACCTTCACTAATCATATAAATTTTAGATTGGATTTGTTCTTTGCTAATTTGAGGGAAATACTCTTCTAGCTCTTTTTTAACAAGTTCATTACCAATTCCCACTATTTTATCACTCGCCTCAATAAGCTCTTCTCCGATAATAATTTTATTTAATCTTTCAATGAACTCTTGAAGTGTAAATTTATTGAAATCTCCTTTAGCATCTGTCATATTTCGATGCGGATCAGGAGTCAAGGTTAGAACAACTTTCTTCTCTTGTTCGAGCGCTAAGGTCACGACTGCTTTTGACGCATTATCTAGAAAGCGTACATGGTAAATATCAGGATCGATTGCTAACCTTTTCAGGAAGCGATGAATAGTACGTTTTATATAATGTTGTTTTTTTAAAAATTCAGTAGCTAACGATTTATTAACAT
>JARICH010000098.1 GCA_029257245.1 Atopostipes sp.
ACATCTTCTATATTATATACCTTTCCCTGATCAATCAAATTTTCTGCACTATGAATTAACGCTTCAAGGTAGGCAACATTTAATTCTTTTACTAGTATTTTCGTCGATTGGTCGAGAATATAAAATAACTTACTTTCTTTTGTTTCCACTCATTTCACGCCTTATTATAAATAATTTATTTTTAGATAAAAAAGATCACATCTCGTTCGACATTATCCGAGTTGTGATCTTATTTTTATATTTAATTTGCTACTGGATAAACAGATATTTTTTTCTTTTTCTTATCGTGACGTTCGTAACGAACAACACCATCAATTAGAGAAAATAATGTGTCATCTCCACCGCGGCGAACATTGTTACCTGGTAACATTTTTGTACCACGCTGGCGGAATAAAATTGATCCTCCAGTTACTGTTTGACCATCTCCAGCCTTCATTCCTAATCGTTTTGATTTGGAATCACGACCGTTTCCTGTCGAACCACCACTTTTACTGGTAGCGAAAAACTGTAAATTCATTTTTAACATGTTAGTTGCACCTCCGTTACTTATAGCTTAACTATAACTAATCATTTTTTACTTTCGACACGGCGATATGTTCTCCGTGTTCTTCTTCAATATCCAATAAAGAATAATAAAGGGATTCAAGTAAGAGCTGAGCTTGCATCTTTTCTTCATCTGCCAGTTTAACTGGTAGCCCAAGCTCTAAATATCCACCATCTATTTCATTTGCATCAACAATAGGTGCATGTGATAAGATACGATATAAATTATTCGTTGTTCCTATCGCAAGAGCTGAACTGGCAGCACAAACCAAATCATGTCCTAGAGGACCTGACTCCGCATGCCCTGAAAGAATAAATCCATCTATTATATTATCTTTCGATTCAATAAATTTCGCATAAATCATTTAATCACTCTTTATGCATTAATTTTTTTAATTTCTAATTTTGTATATGGTTGACGGTGACCTTGCTTACGGTGTGAGTCTTTACGACGTAAGTAACGGTAAGTAGTCACTTTTTTAGCACGACCGTGCTTTACAATCTCAGCTTCTACTGAAGCTCCTTCAACGAAAGGTGTTCCTACTTTAGCAGAATCTCCACCGACAAACATTACTTCGTCAAAAGTAATTGTGTCTCCAGCTTCACCAGCCAATAATTCAACGTAAAGTTCTTGTCCTTCAGTAACGGAAAATTGTTTTCCACCTGTTTCAAAAATTGCGTACATATTTGTTGCACCTCCTGTGTTTTATCTCAGACTCGCCGTTATAAGTGACAATAAATGTACTTTAGACTTATAAACGTGCGGTTGTAGATGTGGCGATACACAAATACAACATTAGAATTATATCACTCTTTTGCTCGAGCGTCAATTAATATTTTAAATAGCTAGTTATTCTATTAAAATAATTTCATAAGATTTTTATTTAGCTAAGACCAAATAGGCGTTTCCAAAAAGGTCGTTTCTCTTCTTTTTTATCAATAGTCAATAACGGTACTGAATTACCTAAAATTCTTTGTGCTATATTTCGATAACCTTTGCTAGAAATATGGTCAGGCTCAAGTACGATTGGATTTCCTTTATTGGACGTTCTAACTACCTCATCATCGTCATAGATGATACCAAGGAGCTCCAATGATAGGTGATGCGTTATCTCATCAACGTCCATAATGTCTCCACTATCTATCATTTCACGTCGAATACGATTAATGACTAACTTAGGTTCTTCGATATCACGCTGCTCTAGAATTCCAACAATCCGATCTGCATCTCTAATTGCAGAAATTTCAGGAGTTGTAATGATTATTGCAGCATCTGCTGCTACAATTGAGTTTTCAAATCCTCTTTCAATTCCAGCTGGTGAATCAATCAATATATAGTCATAGAATTCATCGAGTTCGGCAACTATTTCCTTCACATCATCTGGGCTAACCGCATCTTTATCCGCATGCTGTGCGGCAGGTAATAAAAATAGTAGATCATCAAATCTTTTATCTTTGATTAAAGCTTGATGAACTTTTGCCCGACCTTCAATGACATCAATAACATCATAGATAATTCTATTTTCTAAACCAAGAACAACATCTAGGTTTCTTAATCCAATATCCATATCAATTAAACAAACTTTTTTACCTTGTAAAGCTAATGCAGTGCCAATATTTGCTGTCGAGGTTGTCTTGCCAACTCCCCCTTTTCCTGATGTGATTACAATTGTTTTTGCCACTCTTCAAACCCTCCTAAATCTTTTGCG
This sequence comes from Atopostipes sp., assembly GCA_029257245.1. Taxonomy (GTDB): domain Bacteria; phylum Bacillota; class Bacilli; order Lactobacillales; family Carnobacteriaceae_A; genus Atopostipes. The sequence goes on from JARICH010000098.1 coordinate 2,253, forward strand.
AAATCCGGTCGTTTTTTCCCTAACTCATTAACTTTTGCAAATTCTATTACATGCAAATCATTCAAGAAAACAACCTGATGCTCAGTATTTCTTTTCGTCTCTGTTTTTTCACTCTCTGGAAATTCAATAATCTCAACATGCTCACCAATTCTTACTTGCCCACTGTATGCAAAAGGTGCAATAATTATGGCCTCTTCGTCCCCTTTAGAACCAGCATGAACAGTCCCGTGAACTTCCCCAATAATTATAATACTCCCTGTTGATCGGACTAATCCACCCGGTCGAACATCTCCAATTAAAACAATGTCCCGTTCACTCCGAACAATCTGTCCATTACGAATATTTTTCACCATAATCAAAGGTGAATTAGCCTTATGCCATTGATTGGCTAAGTCAACATCAATAACTTGAGAATTAAATTCTTTAATATCCGAAGTTATGTACTGGTTAATAATTTTTGATATTTTTTCCTTTTGCTTTTCAGTTAATAATCGATTCCCTGTTTCTACGACCAGTTCAAAGGTTTGATCATATTTCCCATCTTTTTTAATCTTTTCAAATAATTCTCTAGTTTCTTTAAGAAGTTCACTTATCTTTGCTTTGTCATCTAATAATAGCACGTATCCTTCATTTCTACCTTTCAGACTGACACTCTTTTCCAAACAATTCACCTGCTTCTATTAATTTTTATCCATAGTTTTCAGAATTATTTTTTGAATAAAATAACTTGAAAATAGCATGATTAGCGTATTTAAAAATAAAGTTGCTGCTAATTTTTCAACCAAAAATTCTTGTATACTTATTCCTGTAATTCCTAATATACGAATCACACCATATATAAATATTTCAATCGCTGTGATTAAAACAACAGTTAACATGGTATAAGATACAACATTTGCTTGAACTAACTCTTTAAATTTAAAGATTGCCATTACAATTGCAAGTAATGACAATACATAAATCCCTAGAAAGCCAAGATAATAGGTATCCATTAAAAAACCAAATATTACCGCACTTATTATCATGAAGTTCTTCTCATAATAAAAAGTTAGAATGATGAAGACTAAAAAAATCATTCGAGGAACCATTAATCCATAATTAGTATCTAACCCTGTTGACCAATAATTTGCAGTAAAGCCATCAAGTATAAGTGATGATAGCATTAAAATGATGGCTAATAAATTTTCTTTCCAATTGTTCACTCAAATCCTACTCACTTTCTCCAGGACTTTCATTTAAAAGTTCAGCTTCGCGATTAATTACTGTTATAAATCGGATGTTATCAAAGTCTGCTGCTGGTTCTATATAGACTCTTTGTCCAAGACCATGACGATCTAAAGTAACCTCAGCTACTTTTCCAACTAATAAGCCTCTTGGGACAACTCCACCAAGTCCAGAAGTAACAATTTCGTCTCCTTCTTTAATTTCCTCAGTAGAAATAATCTGTTCCATCACTAGTTTTTTCTTACTGGCATCATAAGCGTCAATCACACCAAAAATCACTTGATCTTCTAAGACGACTTCTGCACTAGTCAGGACAGCTGATTCAGCTGGTGCAGTAAGCAAGGTTACTTTTGAGCTTGTAGGACTTACTTCCGAAACGCGTCCAATCAACCCATTATTAGACATAACTGACATCCCTTTAATTAAACCATGTGAGCTACCTCGATCAATCACTATTTGATCAATCCATCGATCAGGATTGCGAGCAATCACTGACCCCGTAATTAAATCATAATCAGTTAAGGTTGATTGCAAATCAAGCTCAGTTTTTAATTCTTCATTTTCTTTATTAATTGTAGCAAGTTCTACTTGTATTTCAGCTAATTTATCAAGTTCTTTTTTAAGATTTTTATTTTCTTCAAAAGTATCTTGTAAATTATTTACATCTGAAAATAGAGTGTTTAATGCATTGACTGGCTTTGATATCATTTGCCCTACGACAGCTGTGATGTCATTAATCATTTGTTGTGGATAAGAGGCGACTCCCATACTTTTAAATGTAAATAATAAGACGCTCATGAAGATAACAAAACTAATTAATAAAGTGATTAGCTTTTTATTATTAAAAAAATCTTTCAACTGATCACTCCTTACTTTATTTATTCTCTCATAATCAGTGATTCTCTATTTTCATTTACTTGTTTTTTTGCAATAACTCTAGCTGGGATAAGGCCAGCCCTGTTCCTAGAGCTACACAATTTAATGGATCATTCGCTACGAACACCGGGACACCTGTTTCATTGGATAGGACTTCTGTTAAACCATTTAATAGAGCCCCTCCACCTGTTAACACAATTCCACGATCAATTACATCGGACGATATCTCTGGTGGTGTATCTTCTAATGTTTCTTTTACAATCGCAATAATATTCGAAATTACTTCTTGAATAGCTTCACTAATGTCACTGGCATCAATCGTTATCGTTTTAGGTAGACCCGTCAGTAAGTCTCGTCCACGAATCTCAGTACTACCGAGCTCTTTCGCTAATTCAGCTGAAGCAGAACCTAATTCTTTCTTTACCGATTCAGAAGTTCTTTCGCCGATTAATAAATTATATTTACTTCGTATATGTGAAGTAATGGCCTCATCCATCGCATCTCCAGCAAAACGACTTGTACGACCTGACACAATACCACCTAGTGAAATGGTTGCTACATCCGTAGTTCCTCCACCAATATCGACAACCATACTCCCTGTTGGCTCATTCACTGGTAAATCAGCACCGATTGCTGCTGCAAATGGTTCTTCTATTAAATACGCATCACGTGCACCTGCTAAAATAGCGGCGTCCACAATCGCTCTTTTTTCTACTTCTGTCCCACCACCCGGAACACAAATAATAACTGAAGGTTTTTTCCCAAAACCAGTATTTGCTTTATTTATAAAGTATTTCATCATTGCTGCTGTGGTGTCAAAATCAGCGATGACACCATCTTTCATTGGTCTAGTTGCAACAATACTTCCAGGTGTACGACCAATCATATTTTGGGCATCCTGTCCTACTGCTACAATATCCCCACTATCTTTTTCAATCGCTATTACAGAAGGTTCACCAATCACAATTCCTTTACCCTCTACGTAAACATTAGTATTTGCCGTTCCTAAATCAATTCCAATTTTTTTCTTATTAAATAACCACCAAACCATTAAAAAAACTCCTTTTAAGATAATTATAATATAATTCTAGAAATTCCATTTTAAAATTCAACGAGGAAAATTACAGTTATTATTAGATAACTTAAGACAGTGCTTATTGTACTGGTTTTTTTACTAATTTGCATTAATATTTTTAACAAATATACTTTAAGCTTAATATTCCCTGTAAAAACAAGAAAACCGAGGGGACATATTATGTCTCCTCGGTCCTTTATTTATAATTTAGTTACAATTAAATTGTAATTTTAATTACGCTTTTTGTACGTTTGCTGCTTGAGGACCGCGGTCGCCAT
>JARICH010000014.1 GCA_029257245.1 Atopostipes sp.
GATATTACTGGGTAGTTGAAAATGCTAAGGGAACAATTACAAGTGCAAGAGCGGTTCCTTTTGGATTGACTCTTCCATTTACAAATCTAACAGGAGATGGTTTTTTAAGAGCAATTAAAGTCTATCCAAAGAACACATTGACAACAAGTGTACCTGATATTGAAAAAACAGTTGATGAATCAAATGTAGCAATTGGTCAAATAAATACCTGGAAAATTACACTAAATATTCCAGTAGGTATCGAAGATTATGACAAATTTGAGTTTTATGATCAATTAGATACTCGTCTTGATTATGTTGCTGATTCATTAGTTATAAATGCTGGAAACATCAACTTATTAGCAGGCGATGATTACAACCTTACCTTAGCTAATGGTCGACTAGATGTTAAATTTACAGCGGCCGGTCTTGCTAAATTAGCCAATATAACATCAGATCCAAAAGTCGTCACATTTACTCTTCAAACAAAAGTAAATAGCACAGCGATTATGGGACAAGAAATTCCAAACAGTGCCACTTTAACATTCAATAACAGTCACGGTTCTGATAAAACGAAAACACCGGATGACATTCCAGAAGTACACACAGGTGGTAAAGCTTTCGTGAAAAAAGCGAATGGCGAAAATGGTGCAATTTTAGCAGGTGCAGAATTTAAGATTAAAAGAGGCGAACAATTTGTCAATCTAGCGGCAGATGGCACAGTTACTTTTGGTGGTAATGGAACAGTCTTCAAATCAGATGCCAATGGCAAGTTTGAAGTCAAAGGACTACCATACGGAAGCTACGTTTTAGTAGAAACAAAAGCTCCAACAGGATACGCTCTACCAACAAATCCTGAAACTCCATTTGAAGTGGATGCAAGTTCATACTACTCAGATCCAACTAAAGTTGAAACAGGAAGTGCACCAGCAGATGTGATTAAAACAATTCTTAACCGCAAAATGACAATCCCACAAACAGGTGGTATTGGTACCGCACTATTCACAATAATTGGTGCAGTGATGATGGTATTCTCAGCCGCTTTTTACAGAAAAACGAAAAAAGCTTAAAGAATATACTTTTAGTAAACAAGGATAACTAGCCAGAAAGAGTGTGGAGTTAAAACTATTAAAAACTAGTTTTAACTCCCTTTTTTCCGAAAGGACTGTGATATCAATGGAAAATAAAAAGCCTAATAAAACGATCACCCCCTACATCATGTTCGTTTTTTTTACGATCGGCTTTTTAATCATGATTTATCCGTTGATATCACGTACATATTATGATTATCGTGGGAATGAAGCTATCGATGATTTTCAGGAAGAACTTGCAGACATGCCGACAGTAGATCTGCAGGAAAAATTACAACTCGCTTACGCTTATAATAATGCACTGCTTTCTGGGGATGAGCGACCATTAGGCGATCCATTTAGTGAAGAAGAAAAAGAAGAAGGCGTTGCTGATTATGCTCATTTACTCGAGATGAATGAAAAAATAGGTGTTTTAACGATTCCAAGAATCAATACTATATTTCCGGTCTATGCCGGAGTTAGTGAGAAGGTACTGCAAAAAGGAGTCGGGCATATGGAAGGAAGCTCACTTCCAATTGGAGGTCTAAATACCCATTCAGTTTTAACCGCTCACCGTGGTCTTCCTGAAAATAAATTGTTTACAGACTTAGATAAGATGCAGTTAGATGATTTATTTTTTATTGAAACAATCGCTGGACAATTAGCCTATAAAGTTATTGAGATTCAAGTGATTGAACCGACAGCTATTGAAGAATTAAGTATCCAACAAAATAAAGACCTCGTTACTTTATTAACTTGTACGCCATATATGATCAATTCCCACCGCTTGATTGTGCTAGGGGAGCGGACAAAATTACCTGTTAAAGAGCAAGAAAAACTCACCGAAATTAGTTGGTGGAATCGTTTGTTGAGTCTTTTGAGTGGTTACATTTGGATAGTCCTAGTGATGCTAGTCATGTTATTATTTATTGGAAGAAGGATCTGGAAAAAGATAAGGGGGGAGTAAGATGAAAACCAAGAAAAGAATCAGCATCCTATTATTTATAATAGGCTTTGGTATCTTCTTGTACCCCTTCATCTCACGAACTTTTTATGATATTTACTTCCGAAGTGAAGCAGAAAAGATAACGGAGAGTTTTGTCAACGATGAGCTTTCTGAGACCCTTTATAATGAACAAGTCGCTTATAATCAATCAGAAATTTCAAATCCAGAGGAAATTGAGCAAGCAGAAGTTAGTTTTGTGGAAGAGAGTTCATCCGAAGCGGAAAATATTGATTATTTAGCGAATGAAAATGTATTAGGAATTGTCTCAGCTCCGGCGATTAATTTAGTTTACCCAATCTATGATGGAGCCACTCATCAAAACCTATTAGATGGGGTCGCAAGAATTGAAGGTACGAGTTATCCGGTTGGAGGAATCAATACAAATAGTGTCATTGCGGGCCATAATGGTTTAGCTGGTCGTACTTATTTTTCCAATATAAAAAAATTAGCTACAGGAGATTTGATTAAAATACAAAACCGGAAAGAAATTTTAACTTATGAAGTGTATGGAACAGCAGTTATTGCACCTGATGATTTACCAGCATTGGCAGTTGTTCCTGGACAAGACACTGTCACCTTATTAACTTGTACTTGGCCTCCACCAGGCACCCATCGTTATTTAGTTTACGCAAAGAGAGTCTCCAATCAAGAGAAAGATGATCAAGTTTTCACTAGTAACCAAGAGTCAGGAATAGAAGGTCAAAAGGAAGCAGTAAATAATATCGAAGCTTCTCAGGAAATTACTTTTGATAGGGAATCAATTTTATTAAAATTAGAGGAAACTTTAGAAAAAATGGATCAGATGGCTAGACGTTATGGTGTACTCATATCGTTGACATTACTTGCTGGCTCAGCAGTCTATTTTATTTTTATACGAGAATAAGATATATAAGAGAGAAGGGAGAATAATGAAAGACAATAAAAACATTTTTTTTAAAAATAAAGGACTATTAGTATTAGGCCTAGGGCTTCTTCTAGGTTTGGCTTTTATCCTCTATCCATTTTTCTCCCAACTTTTTTATGATTATGGAGCCATATCTGAAGTAACCGATTTTCAAGAAACCGTTCAAGCGATTGATCCACCGGAATTAAAAGAAGAAAATGTCCGCTTAGCGGAAGCATATAATGAAGCACTAGAGCCAAATATACGTTGGATTGATCCTTATTCAGAAGAAGAGCGTGAAGAAGGTGTGGAGACTTATGCGGAGATGTTAAAGGTCAAAGAAAAAATTGGAGTTGTCCATATTCCAAAAATAAATATTTCCTTACCTCTTTATGCAGGTACTGCGGAAAGTATTTTACAAAAAGGTGTTGGGCATTTAGAAGGAACTTCTTTACCGGTAGGAGGTAAGAGTACTCATAGTGTGGTGACAGCTCACAGAGGGTTACCAGAAGCCCGATTATTTACGGATTTAGATAAAATGGAGCTTGGCGATATCTTTTCTCTTGAAACAATGGCTGGAGAGTTATTTTATAAAGTGGATCAAATTGAGGTTGTTGCACCCGATGAAACGGATAAAGTAAAAATTATTGAAGGAAAAGATTACTTAACTTTACTCACTTGTACTCCATATATGATTAATTCACATCGTTTATTGGTTAGAGGTGTTCGCACCAATCCACCAGCTGCTGAAGAATTAAAAGTAATAAAAAATCAACAAGAAAAAGATCTTTCTTATTACTTAAAGACTTATTGGCACTATCTGCTAATTGTTTTCATCAGCTTAACTAGTGTGATTGGAATTCTTATTTGGCAGGATAGACAAGAGAAATGATTGAAAAATAGAGACTACGTGAAGAGATTCTTCTTCTAGTAGTCTTTTTAGTTGAATCTAATTAACTATTGAATTAAATGGCTAAATCAATTAATCTGAAGGAAAGATTCAAGATGAAAAAAAAGGAGTCAAAATGAATGACAAAGAATTTTGATCGTTTTATCAGTGAGTACAACAAACTACATGATGCTTTGAGAGATCGTGCGAATCGAGAAGATGATTTCTTTTCCTTATTAAAGAGTTTAGAGCGGGATGTCATCATCGCACGCTATAAAGATGAATTGCATTTGATACGTAAATTAAGAAATCTATTGGTTCATGAAAAAAAGACTATTCAATATGACATCGCAGAACCATCTGAGGTTGTCATTAATCAAATGAACTTTATACGAAAGCAAATTATTCAGCCAGCAACCGCAGCTGATCATTTTAGTCGCAAAGTTTTTTCTTTTAATATTGATGATTCATTAGAACGATTGTTGTATTTTATCAATCAAAAACATTTGTATCAATTTCCAATCTTTGATGAAGACGGATTGGCCGGTGTTCTTTCTCATAATGGGATTACTAATTGGTTAGCCCATGATTTTTCGAAAAATTCAATTGATTTTAATCAAATCACTATTAGAGATATTGTAGCGGATGAGGATAGTTATTATCATTACGAAGTGATCCCATCGAATACGAGTCTTTTTGATGTGGAAGCGATGTTTTCAAGTAATTTATTTGTAGGAAGAAGTCAGTATATTATTCTAATTTCGGATAAGGATAAAATAGAAAAATGGGAAGATCTTCAAGGAATTATCACGCCTTGGGATTTACCAGAATTAATGGGGCTCTTAGGATAAAAAATTTACCGAATTTTTATGCTAAAGAGTGTAAACAAAGTGGAGGAGAAGCGAGTTGAACAAGACAGTAAGAGGGCGAGTTATTATTTATCTTCTAGGTGTTTTTCTTATGTCACTTGGGGTTAGTTTATCAATTCACGCAGACTTAGGCGTGTCACCTGTTTCCTCATTGGCTTATGCTATTTCATTAGTGACAGGTTTTACTGTGGGGACCATCACTATTCTGACGCATTTTATCTACATAGGACTTCAAATTCTTATTTCTAAGAAAATTGACATGAAAGATGTTCTCATACAACTACTTATCGCATTTTTATTTGGTTTTTTTATTGATACATCTTTATTTTTAGTTCGTAAATTTATACCTGTTCCAGCTACATTGCTTTTGCGCTGGTTTTATTTATTCATTAGTTTAGTCGTTGTTGCATTTGGTTTAACAGGCTATACAAACATGAAATTTACTTTGATGCCTTACGATGAATTAACTCATGTGATTAGCAGTCATTATCAAATATCCTATGGTCGTGCCCGGGTAATTGGCGATTCATCCAATGTTATCTTAGCCTTAGCCATTGGCTTTATCTTTTTATCCTCTTGGGGCTCTGTTGGTCTAGGGACAATTGTGGCAGCCCTAATGGTGGGACGAATGATAAATATATTATTAAGAATAAATGAAACATACGAATTTATTATTTTATAAAATAAAAAAGAATCCGGGGACGAAGTCAAAATGCTTCATTCTCGGATTCTTTTTAAGTTTAGTATTGTTAATTAGAGTAAAAGGAAGAGGAACAATGAAAGGATAATACCCACTAGAAAAGCTGTATTTCTACTATCTTTTTCGTTTGGTAGTTCATGTTTAAAGACCATGAGAATCATGGCTCCGGTAATGAGTGCTTCGATAATAATGAAAATGTTCTCAGAAATATTAAAGAAAAGAGCAATAAAGTAGCCAATGAATAAACCCAATGCAATAGGATAGCGGGCGCGGTCATTATATAGTGCAGGTGACACATGATAGATTCCCCACTTTAAAGCAACAAAGTGAATGAAATAAGCAAGTAAGAATATTAGCTGGTAACTGATACTGTTTAAGTTATAAGAACCTACCACATAACCAATCATTATATTATAAGCCACAACAAAGAAAACATTCGCCCAGTAAATCGACCGTTCCATCGTCTTCTCATATACTTTTGTAGGCAGTTGATCGGTATAGACTAAAATTTGATCAAATAAATAAAAGAATATAAATCCAATTAAAGCCACAATATAAATAGCGAAGCTACTACCTAGAAGATTTATATCATAATAACTATCCATTAAAACTGCTTGACCATGGGCAAGTTGAGGTAACATATGAATAAAAATATAGACTACACCGATACCTGCAGCGAAAGAATTAAGAATGGCTTCGTCAATCTTGTGAAGTAAATTCAAATCAAGAAAATAAACTAGACTAAAAATTAAAATAGAAGAAAAACCTAAAATTGTTGACATCATTGTATATACTCAATCCAATCCTATTTATTTTGATAATTATTAAAAATCATCCGTAAGAAAAAGTAACTAATTGTCGAACTAATGTAACCGATAATAGCTATAGGTTCTAATAAGATGAAAAGCACTAAAATCATCATGCTCATAATCAGCGTAAGTAAAAACCAGCCTTCTTTTGTACGTAAATTAATATTTTCTTTCGAAACAATTCCACCAAGAATAAAGCCCCAAGCAAACTGAGAAGACAGACTAAAACTTAAGAGGCCAACTATTGCCAATATTAATCGAATGGCAGATTCCATTTTAAAACTATTTTTTACTTGTCGCATCGCTGACTACCTTTCCTTTTATCAAACGTGAAAAATTTAATAATTATGTAATATTCATTATTTTACCATACTTTAGTAAATACTTAAAATATAAAAGGGATTACTACAGTCTTTAAGCGACTTTTTTGAAAAAACGTCCAAAAAATCAAGAATAAAAATGCGTCTTTAGATTACAATTAGTTAACAAAGCTTAGAATAGATTGGAATTGTAACTTATCACTGGTATTATTTGAAAGTGAGATAAAACAGAAAGAAATTATTTTATTGAGTAGAGGAGAATAATGATTGAATAAAAAAAAGGTACTATCAATACTATCTTCTACAGCAATTTTATTTAGCTTGGCATCAACACCCTTCACAGTCAACGCAGATAATGGAAGAGTTGCTGAATTAGAGCAAGAACAAAAAGAATTACAACAAAAGTCAAATAACCTATCTGATGGAATTAATGAAGCAGAAAAAACAATGAGTTCATTAGATACAGAACGTCAGGGATTAATGGATGAAATCACAGAGATTCAAGAGAATATCTCTGACTTAATAGGAAATATTGAAGAGCAACAAGAAGAACTTGAACGTCTAGAGGACGAAATTGAAAAATTAAATGAAGAAATTGAAATATTAGAAGAAAAAATTAATGAGCGGGATAAGGTTTTAGCTGCTCAAGCTAGAGGATTACAAACCGGTGGTTCTCCTGAGAATTTGGTTGATTTAGTATTAACTGCTGAAAGTTTGACAGATTTAATAGGTAAGATTGAAGTGGTTAACTTAGTGGTTAAGAATAATAATACCATTATGGAAGAACAAATAAGTGATCAAGAACAGGTTAAGGAACATAAAGAGAGTGTCGATCTGGCTAAAACTAAAACAATTGCAGTGAAAGAAAGCTTAGAAGCCGATCGTTCCAACTTAGAGACTGAAAAAGAATCACTAGATGGTAAGGTTCAAATTGTCTCTGAAAAGTATAATTTAACCGCTGCTGAAAAAGATAGCTTGTTATCTAACCAGAGTCAAATTCAAAGTGAAGCTAGTCGTCTACAAAATGAAATCGCAGCTGAAAAAGAGAAAATAGCAGCAGAAGAGAAGAGAATAGCAGATGCCAAAGCGGCTGAAGCAGCTAAAGAGGCCGAAAAAGCTAAAGAGGCCGAAAGAGCACGAGCAAAAGCTGAAGAAAAAAATAATGTAGCTACATCTTCATCCGGTCAATCAGCAAGTTCTAGCAAACCAAGTGCTCCAAGTGCTCCAAGTACTCCAAGTGCTCCAAGTACACCGAGTACTCCAAGCGCGCCGAGTACACCGAGTGCAAGTGGCTGGGGAAGACCGGCCAATGGTTATGTCACTTCAGAATTTGGTTATCGAATTCATCCAATCTATGGTACTCGAAGATTACATGGAGGAATTGATATCGGTGGAGGTGGACCGATTAGAGCCGCAAAATCAGGTCAAGTTGTCATTGCGGGGTATTCACCTTCTTGGGGGAATTATGTAACCATTGATCATGGTGGAGGTATTACAACCCTCTATGCTCATATGACACCAAGTCTACAAGTTTCGGCAGGCCAGTCTGTTTCACAAGGCCAGCAGATTGGGACGATGGGTACAACCGGTTCATCAACTGGAGTACATTTACATTTTGAAGTTCATCAAAATGGGAGTCGAGTCAATCCTAGAAACTATGTGAATTTTTAATTTAAAATAAATTCAAACACTGGATCAATTGTATGATTCAGTGTTTTTGTTATCAAGGATAATCATTTTAACAGAGTAAAAAATAAATATAGAGGTGACCAGGATGCAACACATTATGTCCATTAATAATCCACAAGTTAAAAGTTGGCGAAAACTAAAAAATAAAAAAGAACGAAACAAGAAAAAAATCTATATGATTGAAGGATTTCATTTAATTGAAGAAGCAATGATTCATGAGAGTGAAAATATTAAGAAAATCATTTTGAGAGATGATTTACTTGAAGAGCCAGAAATTAAAAAGATTTTGCAAGAATTTGATGAAAGAAAATTGGTCCTTGTTACAAAAGAAATAGCGGATGGCTTAGCTGAAACAGAGACGAGTCAAGGTGTTTTTGCGGTCATGGCGATTGCTGAGCAGAAAGAAATAGGAGCTATCCATGGTCCTTTTCTATTGTTAGATGCAGTACAGGACCCTGGGAACGTCGGAACAATGATTCGAACTGCGGATGCAGCAGGTTTTCAAGCAGTTATTCTTGGAAAAGGAACGGTTGATTTGTATAATGATAAGACATTGAGAGCTGCTCAAGGAAGTCATTTTCATTTAGAGGTTTATGAGGCAGACTTAATTGATTTTATAGAAGTATTTAAAAAGCAAGGCTTCCCAGTATTTGGAACAGCATTGAATCAAAAAGCTAAGTCTTATAAAGATGTTCAGGTCGATCAAGCTTTTGCATTGCTTGTTGGAAATGAAGGGGCTGGTATTAGCGATGAACTAATGGAATTAGTCGATCAAAATATTTATATTCCAATGAAAGGCCAGACTGAATCTTTGAATGTTGCTATTGCATCCAGTATTTTAATGTTTTATTTAAATTAAACAAAAGATAAAGGAGTCATAACAATGAAGAAAATTGCTCTTTTAACTAAATTATCAAGGGAAGAAAAAGAAGAAATAAAAAGAATTGCTCCTGACTATGAATTGATTGAAACGATTGAAACACACGATTTATCCAAAACTGAGATTGTTTTTGGATGGAATCAGAACTTGGAAGAGAGTATTGCGAAAGAAAAATCTGCTATTCAGTGGATTCAATATCCTTATGCAGGGGTTAACCATCTGCCGCTCAACTTATTGGATGAGAAAAATATCAAATTGACTAGTGGGAGCGGAACAAATGCTCATGCAGTAGCTGAAGCTGCAATCGCTATGCTACTAGGAATTACCCGCAATATTATCCGCTCAACTAAACAACAAGAAGCAAAAGAGTGGATTCGACCAGAAAAAGGCTACGAATTAAAAGATAAAACGATTTTAATTGTAGGTGCTGGAAATATCGGTGAACGGATTGGTGCCATTGCTAAAGCCTTGCTAATGAAGACCATCGGAATTAATCGTTCAGGTCGCAAAGTTAATTATATGGATGAACAATATCAACAGAATGATTTAGCCGAGATTATGAATCAAGCAGATATTGTCATCAACATCTTGCCGGCAACCAAAGAAACTTATCACTTGTTTGATGCCCGTCTTTTTTCTAAGATGAAAGATGAAACTATTTTTATTAATGTGGGTCGAGGAGAAACTGTGGTCACGGAAGATCTATTGGAAGCTCTGAATGAGAATAAAATTTCTAGAGCTGCTTTGGATGTCTTTGAAGAAGAACCATTAGCTAAAGATCATCCATTGTGGGAACATGAAAATGTATTAATTACGCCACATATTGCAGGGCAAGTAGAGAGCCAATTGGATTATATTTACCCAATATTCATTGAGAACCTTCAAGCCTATTTAAAAAATGGTGAATTACCTGTTAATTTTATCGAACTAAAAGAAGGTTATTAAAGAATTAGATTAAGATTTCCTTAAGTTTTTTCAAGAAAGACAAAAAAATAGTAAATAAGGCTTTTATTTTCCTGTCATCACTGTATAATAGAACAAGTTGTATCATGATATTAGTAAATAAATGAACTTAGATAAAAATTGACAGTCAACTAGGTGAAAAGGAGAATGTTTGATGGAGTTAATCCAAGCAGAATGGGAAAATGATCGCGAATATATGAGTATTATTGAAGACTTATTAGAAAATTCAGAGTTATTAAAACTCGATCAGATTACTCATCACCACTATACAACACGCTTATTACATAGTTTGTTTGTATCCTATACTAGTTATAAATTAGCTAAATCACTTGATTTAGACTATGTGGCTACAGCGAGAGCAGGCCTCTTACATGATTTTTTCCTAGAAGAGCGAGATGAATTACAAGAGTTAGGGCTTGGGTCACATAATTCTGCGCATCCAAAAGTTGCTTTGAAAAATGCCAAAAAAATTACGAGTATCAATAGAAAAGAAAAAGATATCATTTTAAAACATATGTTTTTAACAACTATGCGAAGTGGTATTCCGAAGTACAAAGAAAGTTACTTGGTCAGCTTTGTGGATAAATATTGTGCAATGATTGAAGTTTCGAAACCAAGTCGTCATTGGGCGAGAAATGTATATTCTTTAGTTCAATCAAAAGTATCTTATACTAATTAAATAATAGAAAACAAACGATCTGTTTCGAATAGATCGTTTTTTTGTTATACTAAATAAGTATAAGATTATTGAATGTAGAGGGGTTGTCAGGATGCAAGAGAGATACGATGAGGAACAGTTTGAGCAATTATTTGAGATGGTGAATACTAACCAACGAGATGAGTTTCGTGAAATGTTTTTACCATTGCATGAAAGAGATCAACTGAATTTGTTTCATTTACTTTATCCTAAAAACAAAGCTAAAATTTCGGAATTCCTATCAGCAGAAGAGTTTGCGGAAATTTTTGAATGGATGGATGTTCAAGATCAAAAAGATGCTGTTAAATATTTACCGGAAGATTATATTCTATCGATGTTTAATGATTTGCCAGCAGATACACTAGCAAATTTTGTTTATTTAAACAATCGGACGGATACAAATATTGAAGCTGTTTTAAATAAGATGGATGATCAAAAGTATAAACGAGTCGTCGAGATTCTATCTTACGAGCAAGAAACTGCCGGATCGATTATGACGAAAGAGTATTTTTTCTTATATGAGGAAAATACCGCGCAAGAGGTTATTGAGAAAATTCGTCGTTATGCTGAACAAGTCGAAACGGTTTATTACTTATATGTAGTGGATCGAAATCATCACTTAGTTGGGGTCCTTTCATTGAGAGACTTACTTTTAGCACCTAAAAATATGAAAGTCAACGAATTTATGAATACCTTAGTTCTTTCTGTACCGGTTGACATGGATCAAGAAGAAGTGGCCAAATTAATTCGCGAATATGATTTAATTGCTATGCCAGTCGTTAGCCACGATGGTCGATTAGTTGGTATTATTACCGTTGATGATATTATTGATGTTATGGAATTAGAATCAGAAGAAAATTTTGCGGATTTTGCGGGGGTTTCTTATTCATCAGCTGAACGTGAGACAATGACTCCTATGGATGCAGCTAAACAAAGAAGTCCTTGGATTATTTTGCTCTTGTTTTTAAGCTTGTTCACAGGTGGTTTAATTAATCGGTTCGAAGAAACCCTAGCAGCAGTTGTTTCACTAGCCGCTTTTATCCCATTAATCATGGACTCGGCGGGTAATGTGGGAACCCAATCGTTAGCGGTCGCCATTCGAAATATGGAAAGTGATGAGAAAGATTCTGCGAAGTTATTATCCACATTAAAAAATGAAGCCAAAATAGGAAGTATCATGGGAATCTTCTCGAGTATTGCGATTTTCTTATTAATCGGATTATTATACCAAGATTTCGTCTTAGGCTTCGTGGTTGGAGTATCCATTCTTCTATCTATTGTTGTATCAGCCGTTGTAGGAACCCTTATTCCAACGCTCATCAAAAAATTACACTTTGATCCTGCTGTTGCAAGTGGTCCTTTTATTACGACAATAAACGATATGACTGGCTTGGTTATTTATCTTGGTGTAGCAACGCTCTTACTTGAATATTTATAATTAAAAATATTTAAACTTTGACTACCCTTTAATTAAAAAGTTTGCTATACTGGTTGCTGAAAATAAAATTAAATAATAAATGAATTGAAGATAGAAAAGAGTAACTTAGAAAAAAAATACAGAGAATAAATACAGTTTGCTGAGAGTATTTAAATTGGAAACTAAGTGAAGTTCACTTCTATCACTCGAAATAGTATACAAAAGTAAAAGAATTATTTCGAATAAAAGGCTGATCGCCCGGTTTGCGCCGTTATGCAATCAAGTGCAATTAAGATTTTTGAGGAATTCTTAATTGAACTAGGGTGGTACCGCGTCTAATCTCGTCCCTTTTAGGGGATGGGATTATTTTTTTATTTAAGAAGGGGAGAGAAAATTGGACTTAAAATCAAAATTAGAAGAATTAGCTTCGAGCTCATTAGAGAAAATCGAACAAATTGAAGAGATTCAAGAGATCGAACAATTAAGAGTGAACTTATTAGGTAAAAAAGGGCAGTTAACAGATTTATTGAAAAGCATGCGTAATCTAGAAGCAAGTGAACGCCCAATTATAGGGAAATTAGCAAATGAAATCAGAGATGATTTAACGGCAAAAATTACTAGTAAAAAAGAAGAATTAGAAGAAATTGCATTAAATGAACGACTGGAAGCTGAAACAATTGATGTTACATTACCAGGACGTCAGATTAAAAGAGGACAACGACATGTTATTCATCAAGTAATGGACGACTTAGAAAATCTCTTCTTAGGAATGGGATACAGTATTATCGGGGGAACAGAAATTGTTTCTGATTACTTAAACTTTGAACGAGTGAATGTGCCACAAGATCATCCAGCTCGTGATATGCAGGATTCTTTCTATATTAATGAACATTATTTACTACGTACGCAAACGTCGGCTGTTCAACCATTAATTATTGAAGCGCATGATTTTTCGACAGGTCCATTAAAAGTAATTAGTACTGGAAAAGTTTATCGACGTGATTCAGATGACGCAACGCACTCCCATCAGTTCCATCAAATTGAAGGCATTGTTGTAGATGAAAATATTACGATGGCTGATTTAATGGGTACATTAGAAGTTATGTCGAAAGAAATGTTTGGAGAAGACCGTGATGTGCGCTTTAGACCGAGTTATTTCCCCTTTACAGAGCCTTCTGTTGAAGTGGATGTCAGTTGCTTCAATTGTGGTGGAACTGGTTGTCATGTCTGTAAAATGAGTGGTTGGATTGAAATTCTTGGTGCAGGTATGATTCACCCGAACGTATTAGAGATGAGTAATGTGGATTCAGAGAAATATTCTGGCTTTGCCTTTGGAGCAGGTCCAGATCGGATGGTCATGTTAAAATATGCAGTGGATGATATCCGCCATTTCTACTTAAATGATCAGCGATTCTTAAGTCAATTTAGCACGAAAGGGGAAAATTAATGTTAATTTCATATAATTGGTTAAGCGAATATTTAGATTTATCCGCTATTTCTCCAGCTGAGCTAGGAGAAGAGTTTACGCTAGGTGGTTTAGAAGTTGAATTAACAAATGATTTAGGAAAAGGATTTAATCATTTAGTAGTAGGTGAAATTCTTTCCGCAGAAGCGGTCGAAGGCTCAGAGCATTTAAAGAAAACAAAAGTAGATGTGGGCAATGAAATTTTACCAATTATTTGTGGGGCACCGAATTGTCAAAGAGGACAAAAAGTAGTCGTTGCGAAAGTTGGAGCAATTCTGCCGGGTAATTTTGAAATTCAATCAACAGAAATTATGGGTGAACAGTCAGAAGGAATGATTTGTTCATTAGATGAACTTGGATTTTCAGATTCCGTTATCCCTAAATATGCGGAAGATGGTATTTATATTTTAAATGATGACGCGGTTATCGGAGAAGATGCACGACCATATCTTGGCTTAGATGACACAATTATTGAATTTGATCTAACACCTAACCGAGCTGATGCGATGAGCATGCGTGGGGTAGCTTATGAGGCAGCAGCCTTACTAAGTCAAAAGCCTGTATTTCAAGAAATTCATTTAGAAGAAGATTCATCCGAATCAGTTACTGATTATCTTTCAGTTGCAGTTGAAGATACGGAGGACACACTGGATTATAAAATGCGTTTGGTTAAAGATGTGGAGATTGGTGAGAGTCCTGTGTGGATGCAGAAAAAATTAATGCATTCGGGAATCCGTCCAATTGATTTAGTGGTTGATGTTACGAACTATGTGATGTTGGAATTAGGTCAACCTTTACATGCCTTTGACTATGACAAACTAAATTCAAAAGAAATCTTTGTACGACGTGCAGAAGATGGAGAGAAATTTACAACTTTAGATAATCAGGAAAGAAGCTTAAGTCAAAATAATTTAGTCATTACGAATGGAGAAAAACCTGTTGCATTAGCAGGGGTTATGGGCGGAGCGAATTCACAAATTACGGAAGAGACTTCTGTGATTGCGATTGAATCGGCTGTCTTTAAACCAGCACTCACTCGACGAACAGCTGCAGCTTTAAATTTAAGAAGTGAAGCAAGTAGTCGTTTTGAGAAGGGAATTAACCGCGCAACCGTTCAAGAAGCAGCAGATTTAGCGGCCCAATTAATTGCAGAATTAGGCGGCGGACAGATTATTTCTGGTACAGCTGAGATTGAAGGGAAGCCAGTAGAAAAAGTAGAAGTTAAAACAACGATTAAAAAAATAAATGGATTAATGGGTAGTTCATTGACAGAAAATGAAATATCATCCATTCTAAATCGTTTAGCTTTTGAGCATTCTATAAAGAATGGAGAGATTATTGCTGAGATTCCTCCACGTCGTTGGGATATTAAAATTCCTGAAGACTTAGTTGAAGAGGTCGCGCGTATCTATGGCTATAATAATATACCCGTACATTTACCGGTTACTGAATCGATTCCGGGACAGTTAACTAGTGCACAGGCTATCCGTAGAGAAATCGCTTATTTGTTAGAGAGTCACGGTTTACAAGAAGCAATTAGTTATGCATTACTAACGGAAGAAAAAGCCAAAAAGTTTGCGATCCATTCAGGAGATTCAGCTTCTTTACAAAATCCATTAAGTAAAGAACGAACAACTTTACGTCAGAATATTATCGCCGGTTTAATTGAAAATGCTAAGTATAACAAAGCGCATCAAGTCGATAATATTGCATTATACGAAATGGGTCATGTTTTTTATCAGGAATCAGCTGAAGACTTCAGAGAGTATAATCATCTAGCGGCTTTATTAACAGGAGAACCAACAACCGAATGGTTTGGAAAAGATGAAGCAATCGATTTTTATACAATCAAAGGATTAGTCGAAACACTACTATCACTGTTTGACTTTAAGGAATCAATTTCTTATGAACTAGCAAAAGATCGGGAGGGTATGCACCCAGGTCGAACAGCCGAAGTTTATTTAGGACAGGAATTAATTGGTTACCTGGGACAGATTCACCCAAGTCTTGCTAAAAAGAATGATTTACAAGATACCTTTGTTTTTGAGCTTTCTTTGGATCAAATTAGTGCAGCAGAAAAAATAGAAAAACAGTATCTGCCATTAAATCCTTATCCAGGTTCTTCACGGGACATTGCTTTGTTAGTAGATGCCACTGTCAGTCATGCGGAGATAAAATCGGTTATTGAAGCCAATGGAGGAGATTATCTAACTGACATTCACCTTTTTGATTTATATGATGGAGATAATATTGCAGGAGATAAAAAATCTGTTGCCTACTCTTTATCCTTTGAAAATCCGTTAGCTACACTCAAAGAAAAAGAAGTTAGCCAAGCCTTTGAAAATATAAAAGCCGCTTTATTAAATCAATTTAACTTAGAAATAAGATAGGTGAAATATAATAGTTAGTCTCATTGACCAATAGAATTTGCTGAGACTAACTATTTATTTTGTTTTTACTCATTATTTAAAAAGAATAAAGATGAAAACAAATGACTTTATTGGTATTATAATAAAGTAAATCAGATTATGAGGGGTGTGTGTAAATGGACGGAGAAAGAAAAAGAGTGAAGGTTATAATTAATGAAAAAGAATACACAATTACTGGAACGAAATCCGCTGCACATGTCCAACTCGTAGCGAAAACAATTAATGAACAATTAGAAAAGATTAATGAGCTATCGGCTAATCTATCAAAAGAAGAGCAAGCGATTCTCATCGCGGTGAATGCAGTCTCGGACCAAATCGATAGTCATAAACAAATGCTCCAATTGGAAAATAAATATAATGAACAAAGCGACGAACAGTCGTGAGGAGGAATAGGATATGTTAAGCCTAGTGATTTTATTCATACTTTTTATAGGAGCTTACAGTGGATATCAAAATGGATTAATCACTGGATTAATTCGAACAATTGGTTATACGCTCTCACTTATTTTTGCATTAACTTATTATGAACGATTAAGTGAGCTTGTTTATTTGATTGTTCCTTATCCATCACCATTTTCTCCTGTTGAAAATCCTTATCATTATTATGAGATGGATATGATTTTTACCCTGGATCAATCTTATTATTATTTAGTATCACTCTTAGTAATTTTAATCATTGGTTGGATAATTACTCGTTTTATTAGTCAGTTTTTATCATATTTTGCAGAGGAATTGTTTGTCCCTGAACCTTTTAATGGAGTTGGTGGATCAATCATTGGATTTTTAATTAACTATTCAGCTATTTTTTTAGTTCTTTTTATACTATCGACTATCCCATATGATGGGATTCAAGATCGATTAGCTGATAGCACCCTAGCTGATAGTATGTTAATGTCGACACCTATTTTATCTAAAACAACTAAAAAACAATTTGTTTTAGATGTTTATGATGATGAAATAAAAAACTTACCGACAATGGAACTAGAAGAGTTAAGAGAAAAAGTAGATACAGAAGAAGCAGATGAAAGCGGAGAATAGTTAAGAGTAAAAGTGTTGTAAGATGTGTGTTATCATTATCTTACAGCACTATTTTTTTATAAATTACGAGGTGTATAAAATAATGAAACAAATCGATATAAAATCAATGGAGACTTTAGAATATCCAAAAATAATTAACCAATTAAGTGAATTCACCGTCTCAAGTTTAGCGAGAAAAAAAGCAAGAGAAATCTTACCAGCTAAAGAATACGGTGAAGTAAGTAAAGAGCTGGAGAAAACAGACGATACAGTAAAGATTCTGCGGTTAAGAGGTGGCTTACCATTAGGAACTTACCATGACGTGCGTCCCCAATTAAAAAGAATGGAAATCGGAGCGGTTTCTTCTGGTCAAGAGATTGTAAAAATTGGTCAATTACTAAAGGGAACACGCGAAATTTATGAGTTTTTAGCAGATTTAAAAGAAGAAAAGATTGAGCTCAACCATCTTTATTCAATAGGTGAGCGAATTGTAGTTCTGCCAAAGTTAGAAAGTAGAATTTATTCGACCTTAAGTGAAAATGGAGAAGTTTTAGACAGTGCCAGTCAGAAATTAAGAGGCATTCGTACAAGTATTCGACAAACAGAATCAGGGATTAGAGATCGATTAAATAGTATTATACGTGGTTCACAAGCAAAATATTTAACCGATTCTCTCATTACGATGCGAAACGACCGTTTTGTTATCCCGGTTAAAGCAGATAATCGCAATGTATTTGGTGGTGTGGTCCATGGGCAAAGCTCAACAGGACAAACATTATATGTTGAACCACAAAAAGTATTGGATTTGAATAACCGCTTGAAGGAATTAGAAAGTGAAGAAAAATATGAAGTTGAACGAATTTTATTAGAATTGAGTATGGATGTAGTTGCTTATGCAAATGGAATTATTCGCAACTTAGAAATCATGATTACACTTGATTTACTACAAGCAAAAGCTCTGTATGCCCGTGAGATCAAAGCAACGAGACCAAGCGTTCGTGAAGATAATGAGATTGAACTTTTCCAAGCACGTCATCCATTAATTCCTGAAGATGAAATTGTGCCCAATGATATCCGTTTAGGTAATTTATTTAAAACCGTTGTTGTAACCGGCCCAAACACAGGTGGAAAAACCGTTATTTTAAAAACTTTAGGATTGCTACAGCTGATGGGCCAGGCCGGATTATATCTTCCAGTTGAAGAAGGAAGTAGCATAGGCGTATTTAACCATATTTTATCTGATATTGGGGATGAGCAGTCCATTGAGCAGAGTTTATCAACATTCTCTTCTCACTTAACTACGATTGTTTCAATCTTCGAAGTAATGGATGAAAATAGTTTAGTTATTTTAGATGAACTGGGAGCGGGTACTGACCCTCAAGAAGGAGCAGCACTTGCTATTTCAATGTTGGATAGTATTGGTGCAGTGGGTAGTTTTGCTATGATTACTTCTCACTACCCAGAATTAAAACTTTATGGTTATAATCGTGCAGATACGATGAATGCGAGTATGGAGTTTGACATTAAAACACTGAAACCTACTTATAAATTTAAAATGGGAATTCCAGGACGAAGTAATGCCTTTGAAATTGCTCAGCGATTGGGCATGAACAAGGAAATTATCGACAATGCACGAGAATTAATGACCAGTGAAAGTCAGAACCTGGATGAAATGATTCGTGACTTGGATGATAAGCAAAAAGAAGCAGAAGAAACGAGTAGAGATTTACGACGGCAGTTACTTGAGGCCGAGAAACTTCATCGTGAACTAAAAAATACACATGAAGATTATCAAAAAGAAAAAGAAAAACTTAAAAAAGAAGCTCAAGCAGAAGCAAATCAGATTGTAGATCAAACCAAAGAAAAAGCCGATCGGATTATTGAAGATTTACGAGCGAAACAATTAGCATCCGCTGACAGGAGTGCGATTAAAGAACATGAATTTATTGATGCGCAAAGTCAATTATCAGACCTGAAACAAGAAGAAGAGCGACTCAAGAAAAATAAAGTCTTGCAAAAAGAAAAAGATAAGCAAAGTTTCAAAGAAGGTCAATCAGTGATTGTCCATAGCTTAGGACAAAGAGGAACCTTAGTCGCCAAAGAAGACGGGGAATGGATTGTTCAGATGGGAATGCTGAAAATGAAACTAGCTGAATCTGATTTGAGTGTTTCACAGGAAGAAGAAAAAGAAACAAGAGGCACATCATTTTATGGGGCAAGCAGTTCTGTTCGTCCTGAATTAGATTTACGGGGCGAGAGAGTAGAAGCGGCCCTTTCAAAATTAGATCAATATCTCGATCAAGCGTTACTTGCTAATTATAAAAAAGTAACCATTATTCATGGCCATGGAACGGGTGCTGTTCGTAAAGCGGTGCAAGAGGCACTTAAGAAAAATTCACGCGTTAAAAATTATCAAGCGGCTCCGGCAAACCAAGGTGGAAATGGTGCAACAATTGTAGATTTCAAATAAAGAATGACTCAGAATCAGATTTTTGGATATAAGAAAAATCTTATGATAAACTAGTTAATAGTAAGAAATAGAAAAAGAAAGATTATATCAGGAGGAAATAACAATGGTTAAAGCATTAACAGACGAAACATTTTTAGATGAAACAAGCGAAGGTGTATCATTAATTGATTTTTGGGCAGAATGGTGTGGACCATGTAAAATGCAATCACCAATTATTGAAGAGATGGATGAAGAATCAGACGGATCAGTAAAATACTTTACTTTAGACGTTGACGCAAACCAAGAGATTGCGGGTCAACTAGGAATTATGAGTATTCCAACATTGTTAGTTAAAAAAGATGGACAAGTAGTTGACGCAATGATTGGCTACCACTCAAAAGAACAAATCACTGAAAAATTAGATCAATATCTTTAAATAGTAAAGAATAAAATATTAGCATGCACAAACAAATGTTTGTGCATGCTTTTGTTTTTCCTTTTTTTATTGGTAAAATAGAGCTAGCTTATATTCTAAAGTGAAAGAGGTGTGGGATGAAGAATCAGCCAATTGGTTTCTTAGATTCGGGCGTAGGGGGTCTAAGTGTTGTAAAAGAAGTAATGAAAAAATTACCAAATGAAAATATAATATTTGTAGGAGATTCGGCCAGAAACCCATATGGAAATCGAACAAAAGAAGAAGTTATTCAGTATAGTAAAGAGCTTAGTCATTTTTTGTTAAAGAAAAACATTAAAATGTTAGTGATTGCTTGTAATACAGCAACTGCTGCTGCGTTAGATGTTTTAAAGGAAGAGTTAGATATTCCAGTTGTTGGAGTGATTGAACCCGGAAGTAAGTCGGCGATTAAAAAGACTAAAAATAATGAGATTGGTGTAATAGCTACCGTACGGACGGTTGAATCAGCAGAACATCGAAATCAAATCAGTCATTTGAATCCATCGGCAAAGGTACATACACTTGCAGTCCCTAAATTTGTTGAAATTGTTGAAAATAATGATTTAACAAGCAACTATGCAAAGAGTGTGATCGAAAGGGAACTAAAAGAATTGAAACAAACTGCAATAGACACTCTAATTTTAGGTTGCACACATTATCCATTATTAGCTGACTTGATTCAGGATTATTTAGGAGAAGACGTCAGCCTAGTTGATCCAGCCATAGCAACGACTCAATTAATTAAAGACTATCTAATGACCTATGATTTATTAAATCCATCTAAGGAAAAGTCAACAGACTCTGTCTTTTATACAACAGCAAAGACAGAAAAGTTTGAACAAATTGCTCGAAATTGGATTCCAATCGGTCAATTTAGAGTTGAAAACATCAGTGTAGAGGAGTTACAAAAATAAATGGAAAAAACAATTATTATTGCAACAAGTAATGAAGGAAAAGCGAAAGAATTTAAAGATTTATTTGCTAGTTATGGCTACGAAATTAAAACACTTTTAGATTTTCCCGAAATCGGTGATGTTCCTGAAACCGGAAACACATTTGCAGAAAATGCATTTCAAAAAGCTTCCGCCATTTCAAAGGAACTAAATACGATTGTTTTAGCGGATGATTCTGGTTTAGAGGTAGATGCATTAAATGGTAAACCTGGCATTTACTCGGCACGTTTTGCAGGAGAGCATGGAAATGATGTAAAAAATAATGAAAAGTTACTTGCTGCTTTAGAGGGACTACCTTTAGAAGAAAGAACAGCTAATTTTCATTGTTCCTTAGTTATGGTGGGACCAGATAAAGAAGCTTTACATGTTGAGGGTGAGGTTAGCGGTCAAATATTAGAGGAAGAAAAGGGCCAACATGGTTTTGGCTATGATCCTTTATTTTATCTACCAGAACTAGATCGAACCATGGCAGAATTACCTAGTGAACAAAAAAATAAAATTAGTCATCGTGCACAAGCAATTGAAAAATTAAAAGAACATTTGGACGAATGGCTATAATATAAAAGGAGATTCACAATTGAAAGCATTAATTGTAAGCGACAATCATGGAAATTTAGAAGTTTTAGAAGAGCTCGTTCATTTATATGAAGATGAGATTGATTTATGGCTTCATTGTGGTGACTCTGAATTTATGACGTCAAATAAGATCTGGGATTACTTTCAAACAGTCAAAGGGAACATGGATATTGATTATTCTTTGCCAGCGATTCATGAAGAACAACTTCTTGATGAAAAAATTCTAGTAGTACACGGACACCAGCAACGTGTTGGCTTTACTTTGGATTATTTGAATGATTTAGCGAGAGATAAAAAAGCTGATCTTGTTTTTTACGGGCATACTCATATTGCAAAAGTTGATCAAATAAAAGATAGATATTTCATTAACCCAGGGAGTATTGCTCAGCCTAGAGGAGACTTTAGACGAGGAAGTTATGCAATTTATGAAAAAAATAAGGATGGAAGATGGCTAAACTACTATGATTGGAATCATCAACCAATTCCAGAATTATCTTTGGAATTAACTTAGTCTCTAATGATTTAATTTAGAAAAGAGGTTATTAATTGATAAGTGAACGAATGGAAAAAATGTTATTAAATGATGTGAATACATTAATTAAACCAGCAGATGAATTAGCAGTGATTGCAGCCAATCATAGTTTAGATCATGCATTGCTTTTAATGACGAAAAATAAGTATACGCTAGTGCCTGTGATTGATAAGCACTCGAAGTTACAAGGTCTTATTTCTATGGCTTTAATTATTGAAGCAATTATGGATATCGAAGATGTTTATTTTGATAAACTAGCTGATATCACAGTAGAAGAGGTTATGGAAAAAGATTATCCATCGGTTACCGATGATTATGATTTAGAACATGTCATTCGCTTGTTAGTAAATAATGCCTTTGTATCTGTAATTGATAAAGAAGGAGTACTCTTAGGTATTATTACACGACAAGAGATATTAAGAGGAACTAATCGAATTCTACATAACTTTGAGACAGTTTATCAAGTAGAAGAGAAAGAAAAAGTAATTGAAAAAAGACTTGTTTAAACAAAAATCACGCCAAAGAAGGCGTGATTTTTTATTCTTATTTTATTTCTACATCACTAAAAGGAAGGTCAATTCCATGATCAGTAAGTTCTTTAACATAAAATTCATAGAATTTATTCATAACACCGTATTGAGCACCCGCTTCAGTAAACATAGCAATACGTAAAGTTAACTGGTTTTTTGCATTAGAAGAAAATAAAATATCGCTTGGTGGAGTAGTAATTTCGGGAAATTGTGGAATATAACGATCATTAGCTTGTGAAATAATTTGACGGACTTTTTCAATATCTGTGTCCGGATAAAGCCTGACAGTAATTAAAGCACGCATATCAGTTTTAGAGCGATTACTAATAATTGCGATCTCACGGTTAGGAATAAAATGAACAGTTCCATCAAAATCTTGAACTTGTGTAGTTCTCAAACTGACATTTAATACCACGCCTGTTATATCATCTAAAGTAACCTCATCACCGATTTCAATTTGCTTTTCAAAGAGCATTGTAAATCCGTTCACTAGATCGGATACAAATCCTTGAGCACCTAAAGAGATTGCCAAACCAACAACTCCTGCACTTGCTAGTAAGGTTCCAACAGGGAAGTTAAAGATTTCTAAAATCGTATAAATGAGAAAGAAATAATAAATTGTATTAAAAATATTGAAAGTTACTCGATAAATTGTTTTATAACGATTGGTTCTTTGTAAGTGATTTTTAAAATAATTTTCAAAAAAGACCTTAATTGCCCAGAGGCTTATTTTTCGCAGAATATAAAAAACAACTAAGACAAAAAGTAAGCGAATCATCGTGGTCACCAATTGAGTGCGAATAATGGTCCAATCAAAAGTTGAAATGAGTTCTTCAAAAAAACTAGGATTTTCAACTGCTTCAATATTTAATTGTCCCTCAGCTCCTTCAGCATAAAATAACATATTAGATCACTCCATTTATTTATAATTTGCTCAGCATACTCTTACTATACTATATGAATTTCATTGATAATCAACTCTAACAAATAAATATTAATAAAGTCTCCTAGTAAGACTTTTATCATTTGCAAAATCTAACCCTATAATGGTATGCTAAACACATCAATAATACAAAAAGAGAGAGTGATAAGAATGAATTTATCAGGTGGAGAAATTGCTGGAATAATCGCAGCACTAGGATTTGCAATCTTTTCAATATCCTTAGCGATCACTATATATAAAGCGGGTAATGTTGTAAAAGAAATCAATACAACGGTTGAGGAAGTCAATGAAACAATTACAATCTTAACAAAGAATACCGATCATTTACTTGTAGAAGTGGAAGGACTCTTGAATAAATCAAATCGAACCTTGGATGACGTGAATGGAAAACTAACCATGACCGATCCTTTATTTAAGGCAGTTGGCGATTTAGGTACATCCGTGTCTGATTTAAATGCGGCAACCAAAAACTTAACTGGGCAATTAAGCAATAAATCACAGGTTGGTTCAAGTCTTGGAATGTCCCAAAAAATTACCAAGAAAGTAGCTAAGTTGTAACTATTAAAAGTAAAGGAGTCTTTTAAATGAGTAAAAATAATGATTTATCGACAAAGGATTTTGTTCTGGGTGTTGTCTTTGGAGCGACTGTTTCAGCAATCGCTGCATTATTATTTGCACCAAAGTCAGGAAAAGAATTAAGAAAAGATTTAGGTGAAACCACAAGCAAAACTTTAGAAAGCACGGATGAATATTTAGATCTTGCTCGAGAAAAAGGAAGCAAAGTAATGCATGATATGGAAGATGCTGCATCGACTTACTTTAGTATCGCTGAGAATAAAATGAAGTCCGCTTTTACCAAAGCTGAAAATCAGCTAGATGAAACAACCGACAACTTAGATGAGCTAGTGGAAGATACTATTGAAGAAATTAAAAAATAAATAAAAAAATTAAAAAAACAGCTGATAGGAATTCTTACAAAACCCATCAGCTGTTTTTAATTGTATTAAAGTAAAATAAATGATTAGGAAATAATATGCAAGTCTTTACTGGTAGTTGTGAAGGACTGACAAGCATCTTTTGTTACGTAAACACAATCTTCTAAACGAATCCCAATCTCATCTTCAATATAAATACCGGGTTCGATTGAAAAACACATTCCTTCTTTTAAGATGGTGTCATTTGCCTCGTTAATACTAGGAAATTCATGGGCTGTTTTTCCGATACCATGACCTAAGCGGTGAGTAAAGTAATCGCCATAACCAGCATCTTCGATAACTTTTCGTGCGATTTGGTCTAGTGTACCTGCCCGTATTCCTGGTTTGACAGCTTCTTGCGCTTTTTCTTGAGCCTTTCGTACAATAGCATATAGCTCATTTGCTCTTTCATTAGGTTCACCGAATGCCACCATTCGAGTAACATCACTCGCATATCCATCAATAATAACCCCTAAGTCAAATAAGACGAGCTCATTTTTCTTCAGTTTTCTTTCACCTGGGTTACCGTGTGGACTTGCTGCATGATCACCAAACAAGACAAGTGTTGAGAAACTCATTTCACTGACGCCTCTTTTTTTCATTTCCATATCAATTTCAGCAGCAACTTCTTGTTCTGTAATACCTTCTTTAAGTAATTTTCTACCGATTTCAAGCGCTTCATCTGCTAACTTTCCAGCGACAAGCATCTTTTCAATTTCATCCTCTGTTTTGACTAAACGCATTTGTTCAATAAAACTAGTGATATTTGTAAAATTATCCGTGTTAAAATAATTTTGTAAATTGAAATAACGCTCAACTGTTAAATTACCCTCATCCACAGCAATTAGATTCACCTGATCGACGAGCTTTTCTGCTTCATTTTGGATAATTAACCATGGATCTTCATCATCTGTATAAGAATAGACATTATCAACATTTGACTGTTGCACTGCTTCACTTTCTTCTAAACTGGGTACAAAAAGAAAATGATCGTCTTGTGTAACGACGTAAGCGACTATTCTTTCATGAGGATTGCTTTCAAAGTTTGTAAAATAGGCAACACTGTTTGGATTATCTTGATATACAAGATCAATCTTCTGATCAACCATTTGTTTTTGTAATGCCATTAATTTTTTATTCATTTTAAAGCTCCTAACTTCTTTTGCTGTCTATTATACCATGTAAAAGAGCGAGACAAAAACTCAAATAAGTAAAAAAATACTAATTTACTTATGTTAGCGCTTTAAATCAATTGTAATAGCTTTCAAAATTTGGTAAACTGCTAGGAGAGTAAACTAATATAAAATTCAGATAGAGAAAAGAGGATACAAGATGGCAAAACAGACTGTCACGATTTATGATGTTGCTAGAGAAGCTGGCGTATCAATGGCAACTGTATCAAGAGTAGTTAACCACAATCCAAATGTTAAACCATCGACTAGACAAAAAGTAGAAGATGTTATTAAACGTTTAAAATATAGACCGAATGCTGTTGCTAGAGGTTTAGCAAGTAAAAAAACGACAACGGTGGGAGTCATCATACCAGATGTAACAAATTTATATTTTTCATCCCTAGCTAAAGGTATTGATGATATTGCTTCGATGTATAATTATAATATTATTTTGGCTAGTTCAGATGGCGATACCGAAAAAGAGATTCGGGTTTTGCATACTGTCTTAGCTCAACAAGTAGATGGTGTAATTTTTATGGGGAATAAACTAAAAGAGGAAGTTCGAAAAGAAATCGAATTAACCGACACCCCTGTTGTATTAGCTGGAACACTTGATGAAAAAGATAAATTACCTACAATAGGAATTAATTATAAAGAGGCAACAAAAGATGCAACGAAGTTCTTGATCAATCAAGGCCATGAAAAAATAGCCCTAATTGGCTTAGATATGCAATCTAAAAAGCATAGCTTGATTTTAGAAGGCTATCAAGAAGCATTAGGAAATTTAGAAGAAACAAGTATTCGAGTAGATGAAGACTTAACAACATTTGAACCGAATGAAGTTGTTGATCAATTAGTGGAAGGTCAATTAAATGCTGCAGTAGTTGAAGATGATCGAATTGCTGTATATTTATTAAATCAGTTATTTGCTCAGGGGATAAGCGTACCAGATGATTTTGAAATCATTACCTTAAATAATTCACCTCTCGTAAAAATAGCGCGACCGAATTTAACCAGTATTTCTCAGCCACTGTATGATATTGGAGCAGTTGCCATGCGACTGTTAACAAAATTAATGAATGAAGAAGAAGCAGAAGAACTAAATATATCTCTGCCTTATAAAATTAGAGAAGCGGGAAGTACAAAGTAATAAAGTTTCCCGTTAAACAATAAAAAGCGTAGATAGGTATTTCTCCTATCTACGCTTTTTATTGTTATTTACTACTCAGCTTCTTCTTCAGCTTCTTCTTCAGCTTCTTCTTCGGCTTCTTCTTCAGCCTCTTTTTCAGCTTCTTCTTTTTTCTTTTTCTCTTCTTTTTCTTTCTCTTCTTTCTCTTTCTCTTCTTTCTCTTTTTTCTTCTTCTCTTCGTCTTTCTTGTTTTCGTCTGTTTCTTTTCTAGGTCTTTTAGGTTGAGCAGTCCGTCCTGTCCAAAAACCTTGAAGTTCACTATTGGTTGCACCAATTGCAAAATTATAAATTGTTGTGCCAGGAACATTGTCTTTAGCGAAAAATTCTGTTTTGTTTTCACCTGAAATTCTAGCACTTTGACCATTAGGAAGAGTGACTGACCCGGATTTCATGCCAGTTAACGCACTAACCGATTGTCTGACGACGCTACCATCAGAAGGTTGACTCATTCTTTCTGATAAACCAATTAAATCTGAGTTCGTATCATAGACTGCATTCATTACATTTGACCAATTACGGATATTCCTTCTTGAAGGACTTAAACCACCAAAATTAGATAAATGTAGTTTTTGATTATCGTAGCCCATCCAGGAAACATAAGAAATTTTAGGGGTTACTCCTGCATACCAAACATCCATAAAATCATTGGTTGTACCTGTTTTTGAAGCTAAATCAGGATTAAATTTTAGATAGGAATTTACACTCCGAGCAGTTCCGACTTTAGAAACATCTCTTAGCATGTCGTATAAAAGATAGTTTGTTGCTTCAGACCAGACACGCGTAGGGTTTGTTTCATGTTCATAAATCACTTCATCATTTTTATTTATAATCTTTTCAATGACATAAGGTTCATTATAAACCCCTTTATTTCCAATTGCTGCATAAGCCGCAGCCAGTTCAGTAGGAGTTGGACCTTTATTATATGCACCTAAGGAAGTAGATGCTTGACCAAATTCATAATCTTCTATAGCTTCTGAGCCAATTCCCATTGCTCGAACATATTTTTCAGGATTAATATTATTTTTTAACATAGCCATATAAATTTTTGTGTTCGGGATATTTTGTGATACAGCTAGCCAACGTCGCGCGCTATCCCAGGAATTAGTTGTTCTACCATAGTTGGTAATGGGATGAGTGCCTGATCCACCATCGGGTACAAATAATTCAGTGTCAGGAATAATTGTTGCTGGCGTAATAAAGTTCTCGGCAAGAGCAGGCCCATAAGTTACTAAGGGTTTGATGGCTGAGCCAGTTCCCCGACGCATGTCAAATGCGTTATTGTATTCATTAATCTCATAATCTCTCCCACCGACAAAGGCAACAACTCGACCGGTTGAGTTTTCAATTAAAGAACCACCAACTTGTACAGGGTATTCAGTTGTAACATTTTCACCCTCGTCATTTTCAACGGTTATCGTTCGAGTATCTCCGAATGAACTTTGGGTTTCTCTGATTTTGTTTTCGATTGCGTTATGAACAAGAGGATCAATTGTACTATATACTTCATAGCCACCATTTCTTAATTCAGCATCGGCTTTTTCTTCATAGTCAGCTTTTAACTCAGGCTGATCGATTAAATCATCCATGGTTCGTTCATCATTTTCTAAAAGTTGTTTAACTATAATTTTACGAGCTTCACGTTCCACTAGATCGTAAACATATGAACGGCTAGGATTTTTCTCTTCTTCACCTGTGCTAACTAAGAAATCTGCTTGTAAATCGTAGCTTCTTGCTCCTTCGTAATCAATTTTATTAATATAACCTTCTCTGTGCATACTATAGAGAACATCTTTTTGGCGAGCTAAACCTGCTGTCATATCTTCTTTAAGCTCTCCATATTGGGTATAAGGACTATAAGAAATAGGACTTTTAGGAAGACCTGCTAAAAAAGCTGCTTGCGGTAAATTAAGTTCATCAGGTTCGACACCAAAAATACCTTGCGAAGCTTCAACAATGCCCGCGATATTTTGCCCTAAATTATTTCGGCCAAAAGGTGAGACATTGATATAAGCTTCTAGAATCTCATCTTTATTAAATTTGTTTTCAACATCCATTGCGTAGAGCATCTCAGTTGCTTTACGTGAATGAGTGACTTCGCTTGTTAAAACCTGTTGTTTGATTAACTGCTGAGTAATTGTTGAGCCACCTGTGACTGAGTCAGCACCTGAGAGTTCTTGTGCAGCAGCCCGTATAATTGCTTTAGGAACAATCCCTTTATGTTCGTAAAAGTTCTCATCTTCTGTCGCAATAATTGCATTAATCAAAATTGGTGAAACTTGATCGAGACTAGTGGGGGTTCTTAGTAGGTCTGATCGTAAATCACTTATTTTAGAATGATCAACATAGTACATAGTAGATTTTTGATTATAATTATAAAGGCTTGTTTGTAATTCAGACTGACTTAGTTTGGGCGAGTCTTCGACCAATGAAGCAAAATACCCTAAGGCAATGCCCCCAACTAAACTAGCAAGAACAAAAACAAAAAGAGTCACTACTGCAAAAAAGCCTTTAGTGACTTGATAACTCGAATTAAAATAAACGAAAAACTTATTTAGTATATTATTATTTGAAATATTTTCTTTAGACTTCGAACTCATTTCTTAACCTCCTTAACTAAATATAAAAATTAGTTAGTATAATAAATTTTATTATAGCAAACCAGTATTGTATTAGCAAAGCATCTGTGAATAAAAGAAAAGAAAGGAGAATAAAAAATAAAGTTAATATATTACAAAAAAAATAAATTTGTAATATGAAAGATACAATCTCATAACAATAACATGGTATAGTTTAATCATATAATAAAGAAAAGTGAAATAAATAAAATACATGACAAAAAATATACATTCGGAGGTACAAGCATTGAAGAATAAATTACTTAGAACACTCCTAACATCCTCTATATTAATCAGTTCAGTGGTAAGTGTAGCACCTGTTCTCGCGAACGATTTAGCTACTGAAATAGAAGAAGCTGAGAATCAAGCAAGAGAAGATCAACAAGCTGCTGATAGTTTAGAGTCCTTAATGAATCAAATTACAAATGAAATGACTAGTACGCAATCCGCATTAAATCATTTAAATAGTGAAATTGAGACGAATGAACAATTTTTAAAAGATGCAGTGCAAGAATTAGAAAAATCTCAGCAAGAAATGATTATACTAGAAGATGAAATCAGTCTCTTAGAAGAAAATATTGAAAAACGATCTGAACAACTAGAAGAACAAGCAAGAAAAGTTCAGGTTAATGGGAATTCTACCTCTTATATTGATTTTGTTTTAATGGCTGAATCATTGACTGATGTCTTTGCACGGATCGATGTCGTTTCTACAGTCGTTAATACAAGCAGTCAGATGATTGATGATCAAATAAGAGACAAAGAATCCGTTGTTGAAAAAACAGCAGAAACAGAAAGAAAAATTGTTCAGCAAAATGCATTAGCAGAAGAATTGGAAAACAGCTCTGCTCAATTAGAAAGTCAGAGAATCTCACAAGAAGCGTTAGTTGCACAATTAGAGATGGAGCAAACAACAGTAGCTAGTGAAAGAGAAGTCCTACTTGCCCGACGTAATGATGCGCTAAGACGTGCTGAAGAACTAGAAACTGACCAAGAAGTTGCGCGATTAGCTGCAGCCGAGGCAGATCAAAATAGACAAGAAGAAAACTTATCACGTCCAGCTTCTTCTCAAATTGGAACTGTAAGTGAAACAACAAGTACAAATAATGAATCAAGTAACAGTGAATCAAGCAATAATGAATCAACAACTAGTCCATCGACTAGCTCAACAAATAATTCTAATAATAATCAATCTGAAAATAATCAACCAGCAACTCCAGCTCCTGCACCGGAACAGGAACCAGAGCCAGCCAGACCAAGTCCAAAACCTGAGTCAAAACCAAAACCAAAACCAAAACCAGATCCTGCACCAGTTCCGGCACCGTCAGGAAATGTTTTATCGATAGCTAGTCAGTATATAGGAACACCTTATTTATACGGTGGAACTACTACAAGAGCCTTCGATTGTTCTGGTTATACTAGTCATGTTTTTTCTCAAGCAGGTAAAAGTATTCCGCGAAACTCAGCAGCTCAATATGCAAGATCGACAAAAGTTTCAAACCCACAGCCAGGAGATTTAGTGTTCTTTGGTAGTGGATCAGTTAGCCACGTAGGAATCTACGTAGGAGGCGGACGTTTTATTGGGTCACAGACAAGTACTGGAGTAGCCTATGCTAGTTTAACTAGCGGATACTGGAGTACACGTATCATTGGATACGGACGTTATTAAAAAATAAAAAACATCTTTCAAGTTCTATTAAGAACTTGAAAGATGTTTTTTTATGTTGATTAATAGTTTTAGATATAATCTTCCGTTAATTCTAGGAAATAATCGATATCCTCATGAACTTGTTCAATGGCATCTTGCCAAAAATCAGTTTCAGTTAAATCGACTGCTAAATGTTTTTGAGCAAGATCTTCTGTTGACATGCTAGCTGTATCTCTTAATAATGCAATATAGTCTTCTTCAAAATCCACTCCAGAATCAAGAGCTCTTGCGTAAATTCCTAAACTAAAGAAATAACCAAAAGTATATGGGAAATTATAGAAAGGTACGCCTGTACTATAAAAATGAAGCTTCGCCGCCCAAAACATTGGGTGATAAGTTTCTAAGGAATTTTCGTAAGCTTCTTTTTGAGCATCTAACATCAGTTCCGATAATCGGTCTGCGGATACGATCCCTTTTAGCCGTTCTTCATAGAAACTTTTTTCGAAAAGATAACGGGCATGAATATTCATCATCATCACAGCACTTTGAGCAATTTTCTGGTCTAATAAGCTAATTTTTTCTTCTGTCGAGCTTGCGTTTTGAATGGTTGCATCTGCAACGACCAATTCTGCATAAGTGGAAGCTGTTTCTGCGACATTCATCGCATAGCTTTGGTTCAAGGAAGGTAGATCACGTAAAACTGAGCTGTGGAAAGCATGGCCAAGTTCATGAGCTAAAGTAGCGACATTATCAGAACTACCTGAGAAAGTCATGAAAATTCTTGATTCTTCGGATTCAGGAAGATTTGCACAGTAACCACCGGGTCTCTTTCCAGGACGATCTTCAGCTTCAATCCATTGCTCAGAAAATGCTCGTTGTGCTAAATCGGCCATTTTAGGATTAGAATGATTAAAGTTTTCTATAATAAAGTCAGCAGCCTCAGAAAAAGAATATCTTTTTTCTTCATATTCACCTAGGTTGATTGAAGCAGTGACATCGAGCCAAGATAGTTTATCTACTTTTAATAATTCAGCTTTACGCTCTAGATATTTAACTACTTTTCCTTTGTTTTCGGAAATAGTATCCCACATGGCATCGAGCGTTTTGCTTTCCATTCGATTATATTCGAGTGGAGTAGTCATGAAATCCTTGATATTATGGGCTTCATAATCAGCGAGCCGAAAACCGGCTAAGTGATTTAAAGTCGTTGCAAAAAGATCAGCTTTTTCAGACCAAGTTTTCTCCCATATGGCTAACATTTCTTGACGTTTTTCAAAATCTTTCTCAGCATTAATTATATTTTCAGCTTGTCCTGCTGAATAAGAAGTAATTTCTCCATCTTTTTCTAAAGGAACTTCAATACTTGCGACTAATTCATCATACATATTCCCCCAAGCATGGAAACCATCAATTGAAAGATTATTCAATAATTCTTCTTCTTTAGTGGATAACAATTTTTGTGCTTGATTTCTAATTTCAGTTAATGGAAAAGAGGAAGGTTTAAAAGTTTTTTTGTCAAGCATCTTATTAAAATGATCATCTGAAATTTCAGCGATTTTCTTTTGTAAACTAATAAAAATATTGTTTAAATCTTTTGATAAATTGGATACTTTATTCAAATTAATTCTTGCTTTTGTATCGCTAACATCAGCAGAAGCTAGACCAGACATGAAAGTTCGGCTTTCACCGATTCTTTTAACCAAATCTTCACGTACAGTTAGAATTTCTTCGAAGACTTTAAATTCTGGCGCATCTTCCGTAATTTCCCAATTCTTCACCAATCGTTCAAAGTCTGTTAGTTTTTCACTCAAGCTTTCTACTTCTTGGTAAAATTCTGTGGAATCACTCCCACCTGGAAATACGCTTTCCATATCCCAAGTATTTTGATATTTCATTTAGATCTTCCTTTCATATTTTACTTTATTAGTTTCTATTTTACCGAAAATAGGATAAAATAACGAATATTGCGAGTAATAATGGTAATATAAAGATGGAAACTCTATCGATTTAGATTAGGATGATTAAATGAATCAAAAAATAAATTGGAAAGACAATTTGTACTTAGCAGTCCCTTTTGTAATCATGTTTATTTTATATCAAAGTAGCTCCATGACTTATGAAGAACAGAGCTTGTTGGTAACGATGGAATCAGTTTTGGACAAGCAGCCATTTTATAATTTCTTCTCTTCGATTGAGTTTTTTTACGGAGGAGAACTCATTGCGATTCAGGAAATCGGCTATTATTCATTTGTTGAATTTTTTATACGCAAAGGAGCCCACTTTTTTACTTACTTTTGGATTGGTTTTTTCTGGCTACTCGGCCTAAGGAAAAGAGTGCGCCATGAATGGTTGACGATTCTATTATCTGTATTACTAGCAATTGGCTACGCATCTTTTGATGAACTCAGACAGAGCTTTAATCCTGGACGAACGGCTTTGATGGCTGATGTATTATTGGATAGTGCAGGGGCAAGTGTTGGTGTTTTATTAGCCAATATTCTAACTAGAAAAAAATAATATAATTTATTATAAAATCGTTTTAACTTAAATGGGAGAGAATAAAATGAGAGAAAAAAACAAAAATATACCTAATTATTTATCAAAATATCGTACAAATTTAATATTAAGTCCTGAGGTAATTCGAAATGCGAGCGGGATTATTGTCAATGGCCGGCGTTATAAGTCTTTTTTATTTTCATCGGATGTGGCTACCATTATGTATAGTGATGCCGATGCAGTACTAGCTGTTTATCCTTATAGCCCGCATCCATCTATTATTCGATCCTTAAGTATCGTTTCGCAAGTACCATTAGCTGCCGGAGTGGGTGGCGGCATTACTCAAGGTCAACGATCAGTAGATGTAGCAAAGTTCGCTGAATCATATGGCTGTTTCGCCGTTGTTTTAAACTCAGCAGTAAAAATAAATACAGTTAAAGAATTAGCAAAAGTAATAGATATCCCTATTATTTACACAGTCATTTCAGAGTTCCAAGATTTAGATGCATATTTCGAGGCTGGAGTTTCCATTCTTAATATTAGTGGGGCACAAAAAACAGCAGCTATTGTAGGTCACTACAGAGAGCTTTATCCGGAAATTCCGATTATTGCAACGGGTGGAAGAAATGATGAAGATATCATGGAAACAATAGAGGCAGGGGCAAATGCAATCACTTATACACCTCCGTCAACGAAAGAAGTTTTTAAAGAAAGTATGAATCACTACAGAAAAGATTTACAGGAAGAATATATGGCGGAACATCCTGGGGAAGAATAAATACAGAATGAAAAGAGAATTCAAGGATATTTATTAGACAGTCATTCAAAAAAGTTTGAAAGTTTGCTATAATATACTTGTTAATAATGAGAAGATTAAAAATAAGGACGTGAAATAATGGCAGGTCATTCAAAATGGAACAATATAAAACAGAGAAAAGGTGCACAAGATAAGAAAAAAGGGAAAATTTTCCAGCGTTTAGTAAAAGAAATTTATCAAGCGGCTAAAGATGGTGGAGCTGACATGGGGACAAACTCTGCATTGCGCTTAGCAGTGGATAATGCGAGAGATAATAATATGCCTAAAGATAATATTGATCGGGCAATTAAAAGAGCAACAGACCCTAGCGCAAGTGCAAACTATAGTGAAATCATCTACGAAGGGTATGGACCAAATGGTGTAGCTATTCTAGTCGAAACTTTAACAGATAATACCAATCGAACAAGTACGAGTGTGCGAACAGCTTTTACTAAAAATAAAGGTACACTAGGTGAAAAAGGTACGGTTAGTTACATGTTTGAACGCAAAGGCTATATTGCAATTGAACGCGAAGGTTTAGATGTAGATGAAGATACGATGTTAATGACCGTGCTTGAAATAGGTGCGGAAGATTTAGAAACTTCTGAGGAAGTTTTTGAAATTTATACTGCTCGGGAAGATTTTGCAGCGGTTCGTGAAGAACTTAAAAAAGACTTTGAGTTAGCAGAAGCTGATTTAATAATGGTGCCAAATATTCATGTACCCGTTGACGAAGAGACAGCTGAAAAGATTCATCAGTTGGTTGATGTTCTAGAAGACGACGATGATGTGAATGATGTTTACCACAATGCAGAATTTGCTGAGTGATTTTTTAAAAATAAATTTAAGATACTGAAACTCTTTTAATCAGAGAGTTTCAGTATCTTTTTTTATTTAATTAATGAAAACTGAAAATAATGGCAAATATTATCTTCAAGCGGAAAGATTGGAGAAATATAAAATAATTACTGAGAGGATTATTATGGATTTAGAAAAATTTACTAAATTTTTGATTCAGCAGGCGAAAGAAAATGCCTCAAGTGACATCCATATTTTGCCGACGAAAGAAAGATATAATATCTATTTTAGAATGAGTGGAAAATTAGATCGAAAATATAAGCTGACTACTGAAAATGGAATGCGTCTGATCCAATATTTAAAATATTTAGCCAACATGGATGTTGGAGACCACAGAAAATCACAAGGGGGATCGCTAGTTTATCAACTAACAGAAACTTTAGAACAAGATCTAAGACTTTCAACGATTGCAAACTATCATGGGCAAGAATCTTTAGTGATTAGAATCCTTGAGAGTCAAGAACAAATCTTACTTGAAGAACATACATATTTATCAGAAGAATTAAGCAAAATAAAGAAATTAGTTGAATTTAAGAGTGGATTAATATTGTTTTCTGGCCCAGTTAATTCAGGGAAAACCACAACCATTTATCAGCTCATTCGAGAAAGACAAAAAAAGACAGATTTGCAAGTGATCACTATTGAGGATCCTGTGGAGATAGAAGAAGAAAGTTTTTTTCAGATTCAAGTAAATGAAGAATCTGGAAATAGTTATGAAGAATCATTAAAAGCTAGCTTACGACATCATCCAGATTTAGTGGTCGTTGGAGAGATTAGAGACGAGGAAACAGCAAGAATGGCTGTGCGCGGTGCTCTAACAGGACATTTAATCTTAGCCTCTGTTCATGCGAAAAATGCTGAAGGTGTAATGAGTCGAATGATGGAATTAGGAATATCACAAGAATTATTAAAACAGACTTTAATCGGAATTATTTTTCAAAAATTGTTACCTATTTATTGCGAGCTTTGTAAAGGAGATTGTATTGGCTATTGTATTCATAATGGACGCAATGGAAAAAGGTTTTCTTTATATGATTTAATAGAAAACGAACAAATTCAAAGGTTAACTACTGATAATTTGCATGCTTCAGCTAAGAATCGGAATCGGAATTTCAATCATCTATTAAAGAAGGTGTACAGCTATGGCTTCATTACAGAACATACGCATAATCAATATATTATCCCCTAGCATCGAGAAAGAAAGAGCACTCTTTTTAAAAAGACTTGGAGCATTACTTGAAGAAGGTTACTCAATAAAGAACAGTTTAAAATTTATGTCAATGTTTGAAAAATCTCAGACTAAAGCCTGGGTAACTAGCTTAGAAGAAGGACTTGTACAGGGGAATACCTTACATGTTGAATTAGAAAAGATTGGCTATTCAAATAAAATTTGTTCGCAAATTTATTTAGCTAGTCAATCGGGTGCTTATGCTAAAACAATTCTTCAGTGTGGAGAGGATCTCATCGAACAAGAAAAATTTAAAAAGAGACTTTGGTCTTTATTATCCTATCCTCTTATACTATTAACTTTTTTATTTTTAATGCTAATGCTTATGCGATTTTTAATCTTACCAAATATGCAAAGTATGTTTTCATCGAATACATCCGGAGCAAATATCTATGCTGATTCTTTTGTGGCTTTTATTTATTATTCGCCACAAATTATGATAGCTAGTGTCAGTCTACTAGTCATCATCTATATTTATTTAGGAAAGAAACTTACTCATTTTACAACTCTTGAAAAAATTCGTTTTTTCTCTAACTGGCCAATTATGAGAAAATATTCAACGAATTACTGGACGAACTTTATTTTTTTGGAATGGGGGCAACTATTAAAAAAAGGAATAAGTTTTCATGAAATTATCGCGATGATGTCTGAAGAAGGAGCATCATCAGTACTAAAAGAGACAGGAGAGCTTTTATCAGAAGAGATGGTTCAGGGGAAAACAGTAAAAGAAGCTTTGGAAATTTTACCTTTTTTTGAAGAAGAAGCCTTCATTGTGATTAACCATGGAGAAAATTTAGGGAAATTAGGCTCAGAAATGTTGATTTATGCTAGCTATTGTGAGGAAGCTTTAACAGAACAACTAGAAAAAACATTGTCGAAATTACAACCACTTATTTTTATATTTATTGCATTAATGATTATTGCGATCTATGCAGCGATGATTTTACCAATTTATACTCTAATGGAGGGAATCTAATGAAAAAAATAAGAACTAAGTTGAAAGAAGAAAAGGGCTTTACTTTAATTGAAATGTTAATTGTAATTCTAATTATATCCATACTTTTAATTTTAGTAGTAACCAATTTAGATGGTGTTAATGATCGCATTATGAAAACAAAAAATGAAGGAATTATTCAGACAGTCGAATCACAGATGGTTATTTATGAGATGGAAACAGGAACAAAAGCAACGGTTGGAGAACTTCGAAAAGACTCTTATATTACAGAGGACCAAATGAACGCATATGAGAAAGCTATTAAAGATAAAAG
Organism: Atopostipes sp.; assembly: GCA_029257245.1. Lineage (GTDB taxonomy): Bacteria > Bacillota > Bacilli > Lactobacillales > Carnobacteriaceae_A > Atopostipes. The sequence continues at coordinate 37,764 of JARICH010000014.1, forward strand.
CAGTCAACCATGATCGAACAAGAAGAAGGCTTTACACTAATCGAAACTTTAATCACTTTGTTTATTACTTCTTTCTTAATTTTACTACCAAGTCTATCAATTAGTCAGATGGTGGATGCGATAGAAACTGATTTATTTTTCCGAGAATTAAGTTCACAGATTACCTTAATTCAAAACCATGCGATTTTAGTGAATGAGACTACTCGAGTAGAATTTTCACCTACAAGAAACTGCATTCGTTTTAAAGTCAATAATGGTTATGGAGTAGTTCATCCACTTGACGATGAAATATCCTTAGATGGAAGCCCGTGTAAATTATCTACAGAAAAATTTCAAACCGTGGAGTTTAAAAAAACTACTGGAAACATAGCGATATTAACTGATAGTTGGCGCATTAAATTTTCCACAAATAAAGGTTTATATGAATTAGTTTTTAAATTAGGGAGTGGTCGTTTTGATATACGGAAAATCTAAGACAAATGAAGAAGGGTTTTTACTATTAGATAGTTTAGCTACTCTAAGCATAATCATGATTATTATATTATTTTTAAATCCACTCATCACTGATTGGTTAAGTCAACGACAAAAAGCAAAGGATTTAGTAGAAGAGACTCGATTGATCTATGAAGAATCAATGGAGATAAACAATAGGCAAATTGATGATTTTAATTATAGAAGAGATGATTTTCAACTAGAAAATTATGAGCAGAGAGCAAATAAAACAGGACTAGGAGTCAGAATCTATGACGGAAAATTTGAGTACGAATGAGGCTGGTTTTACATTGTTGGAGTCGTTAATTGCCTTAATGTTATCCAGCGTGATTTTATTACTCTTAACATCAATAATAATCCATCTAAATAAAGTAAATGAACTGATTATAAAAGATGCCCAAACCGTCTCAGGCTCGGAAAGCAAAGTTTATGGAAGTCGTCAAATTGAATGGCATATTTTTTTAGCCCAACTGGAATCTTATTTAGAAAATACTAAATTAATTGAGTCGAACACACAAGAAATTATTGTGCGAGAGAGAAATATAGCTAGTGGAAAAGAACAAAATATTCGTTATGGTCAATCCAAAACGGGTTATCAAAATTTTTATCGACGATCTAATAATGGTTATCACGAAATGTTAACAGCGATTAAAAGATTTGAACTAAAGGTTGATAGGAATTGTCTTGAACTTCTTTTTGAATTTCAAAATGGAGAACATTATAAAGGAAGGATATGGATTGATGATTGGCAAGAGCAAGAAGAAAAAGAAAGTGAATTCGATACAGGCAGAAGAAGGCTATCTCTTGCTGTCGACTATTTTTGTGTTAATCCTCTCTGGCATAATGATGCAGAGCATTATTAAAATATCAACTCATCATATTGTTCAATTAAATCAAATTTCTAGAGCTTATCAAGCGAAAACAGCTTTAAATCTAGCTGAAAATATATTAAAAGATGAAATCATAAAAGAACAAGCTCTTATAAAAAAAGCTGAATTATCAAGCTCCGTTGGCAAGATTTTAGTCGTGAAAGATTCTGATGAAAGTTATCAGCTAACAATAATTACAGAGACAGGAGAAAAATTCACAAAAAATATAGGAGTGGACTACTTAGATAAATCAGATTTTGAGTCTGTAGATTTAGAAACAAATTTATCCCCCCTTTTAGAAGAGGAAAGTGGAGATGAAGATATTTTAACTAACTAAACAAATAGCCTTAAAAGACTTCTAACAAAAAAGAAGTCTTTTTTTAATAATTAGACTCTAAAATTCTGTTGTTATCAGAAAAAAATAATAAAAATTTAAAAATGATTAACTATATTTATCATGCTTTATTTGTTATACTAAAAAGCAGTGTATAAGTTTTAAAAGACTTTAACAGGAAGGTGTTAATATGATACGTGTAGATAAAGTAAGAGAAAAATTAGCCGATAAAAAAATTGATGCTTTTTTAGTAACTAATATGCATAATATTCGCTACTTAGCAAAATTTACTGGGTCAACGGGACTAGTATTAATTACTCAAGAGCAGGCCTATTTTATAACTGATTTTAGATATACTGAACAGGCAGCAACTGAAGCCATTGGCTTTGAGATTGTGAAAAATGAAGGCTTGATTTATAAAGAAGTTGCCCGAATAGTAGCAGAAGACGGAATTAAAAATTTAGCTTTTGAGGAAACGGATGTCAGTTATTCTTTATATAAACAATTAACGGATTTAATTAGTGCTGAACTTCAACCACTTTCAGGTATTGTAGAAAAAATACGAGAAGTAAAATCTGAGGATGAAATTGAGACGATTCAAAAAGCGGTAGAAATCACAGAAAAAGCCTACGATTATATATTAGGTTTTGTAAAAGCAGGGGTTACGGAAATTGAGCTCGCTAATAAATTAGATTTTTATATGAGAAAATTAGGGGCAAGTGGCGTATCATTTGATACGATTGTAGCCAGTGGTGTTCGATCAGCTATGCCACACGGGGTTGCAAGTAATAAAGTAATCGAAGAAGGAGATATGGTAACCATCGACTTTGGTTGTATCTATAATGGCTATGTCTCTGATATGACTCGAACCTTTGCTGTGGGGGATCCCGGCGTCAAATTGAAAGAAATCTATGAGATTGTTTACCAAGCAAATAAAAAAGTTACAGAAGCAGCAAAGGCTGGAGTAACAGGTGCTGAATTAGATAAAGTTGCACGAGATTATATCGCCCAGCATGGTTATGGAGACCAGTTCGGTCATTCAACTGGACATGGAATTGGTTTAGAAGTCCATGAAGGACCAGCTATCAGTAGTAAGAATGATGAACCGTTAGTAGTGAACAATGTCATCACAAATGAACCGGGTATTTATTTACCAGGACTAGGTGGCGTTCGGATTGAAGATGATTTAGTTATAACCAAAGATGGAAATCGTAATTTAATGACTTCATCAAAAGAGCTCATCATTTTATAAAATCTGTCAAGGTATTTTAGAAAAGGAAAGCATTTTATGGTAGGATATAAAGTAGATAAATTGAGAGAAGATAAGGGTGATTTAAATGATTTCATCAAATGAATTTAAAAGAGGCCTAACGATTATATATAAAGATAATCTATGGCAAATTGTTGAGTTTGAACATGTTAACCCAGGAAGAGGACAGGCTTTTGTCCGTAGTAAATTGAGAAATTTGCGAACAGGTGCGAATCAAGAAGTCACATTTCGTGCTTCTGAAAAAGTAGAGACTGCTCACATTGATCGAAACCAAATGCAGTATCTTTATGAAGATGATGGAATGCACATTTTTATGGATGTTTCGACCTATGAACAAGTAGGTGTTCCAGAAGCACAAATTAAAGATGAATTAAAGTTTTTAAAAGATAATATGGAAGTTCAACTGGTTAGTTACGAAGGAGAAGTCATTGGATTGGAGTTGCCAAGTAAAGTAGAGCTAGAAGTTATTGCTACTGAACCTGGTATTCGAGGCGACACGCAAAGTGGTGGATCTAAACCAGCGACTCTTGAAACTGGTGCAGTAATTATTGTGCCTCTTTTTGTGAATGTTGGAGATATACTCGAAGTAAATACGGAAGATAGTAGCTATAGTTCACGTGTTTAATTCTAAAGGAGGATTAAAATGATTGAGACCTCAGGAAAGAATAATCCATTAGGGGAAATTAAAGTTTCAGCAGAAGTGCTAGAAGTCATTGTTAGCTTCGCCACTTTAGAAGTTGATGGTGTCTATGGAATGCATAAAAATTTAACGAGTGATATCCGAACAATGTTTGGTCGTAATGAACATACAAAAGGTGTCACACTTCATGCGGATGAGTTCGGAACAGAAATTGATATTTATTGTTATTTTGACTACGGCGTTAATGTACCTAAAGTAGCTATAAATATTCAAGAAAATGTAAAAGAACAAATTTATCATATGACTGAGATTGAAATTGATGAAGTCCATGTTCACATTGTAGGGATTATACCAAAAGAATCAACAGCGATAGATGTATTGAGAGCTAGCGATTTAGAATTAGGGGAAGAGATGAATTGATGACTGTAAGACGAACGATTAGAGTAAAAGCTTTTCAAGCACTATTTCAGCTAGCACACAATTATAAGATAAGTAAAGAAGATGCAATAAAATTTGCTATTAACTATTCTTTAGAGTTAGAGGAAGAAGAGTTAGAGGAATTAAGTGAATTAGAAGCTTTAAAAGCTAGTTTACCTATAGATAATCCAAGTGATGAACTAGCAGTTGATAGTTTAATTTATTTGAAAGATTTAGTTTTAGGAGTCAAAGCTAAAGAAGAATTTCTAGATGAAGAAATCAGCAAGCGACTGCAAAACTGGTCGATTCACCGAATAGAATTAACTACTTTGCTTATTTTAAGAATTGCGGCATATGAGTTATATTTTCATGAAGAAATTGATCCAAGTATTGTCATGAATGAAGCGATTGAATTAACAAAATCCTTTAATAACGAAAATGCAAGTAAATTTGTTAATGGAGTGCTTCAAGGGATTT
>JARICH010000086.1 GCA_029257245.1 Atopostipes sp.
ATGACGGCTACCTTATCTTTGTGGGTAAATGCTCTTGTCTTAATCCAATCTAAGTTCATTATCATTTCTCCTTTTTTAATTTAAGATGTAAGCGCTAACTCCTTTTCTCACTACTAGTATATAGACGGGATAAATTTTTGTCGAATAAGTAAATATTCTTTTAACTATTAGCCAGTCTTATATAGCAACTTATAGATTTTGTTTTAAAGATAAAAAAAGAGAAATCCTTTGGCGAGAAGACTTCTCCAACTTCTATTGATTTAGTTTTAAATTCTTAAAATATTTGCGAAAGATTCATATCTAAGAGTTATGCTAAACACAATGAACTAGTTTTAAAGGAGTTTAACAAATGCGATCTATAAAAAAGATTTTGACTTACAGTGTTCTGGCTTATTTAGCTTACATTTTTCTATTTTCTTTTCTTATTTTTCTTTTTCATCCTCTTAAAAACCAAAATGAAGGATCCTCTAGTCCAACAGAAGATTCAACTGCTCTCCCAAATCAAGATCGAGTCGCTTTAATTGAATCAACAGAAGATGCCATTTCAGTTCGTCTAGACTTAATTGAACAGGCTGAATCACAAATCGACTTGGCTTATTATCGTTGGTCCGAAGGAAAAGTCTCTGATCTCATGTTGGGCAGTCTTTTAGAAGCAGCGGACCGAGGAGTAGGGGTCCGGATTTTATTAGATGGATTGGTTCAAATCACCAACACCGGTCAACCAATTAATGAAATCTTTAAAGCATTTAAAACACATCCAAATATTGATCTGCGAATTTACGAAGCCTTTAATCCACTCGTCCCAATCGCCTGGAATCACCGAATGCATGATAAAATGATCTTGGTGGACGAAGAGTTTTCCTTAACAGGTGGACGGAATATCCAGGATCGTTTTTGTTTAGATGATTTAAAAGAAAAAGATTTAGTCAAGGACCGTGAAGTACTTGTTTATCATGCCGACCTTTCCGGTCCGACTGCGCTAGATGATATGACTCACTACTATAATCAGCTGTGGGATTATAACCACACGCGCGAAAAATATTCGACCCTCTCTTCCAAGGAGATAGAAGAAGGACAGGTAACTTTAGCCAACTTACGGGAAAACCATCCATATAATAAGAAAACATTTTTAGCGGAATATTTCCCTGACTTAACAGATAAAAACTGGGCAGCGGAAACACTTCCCACCAATCATGTTTCCTTTGTGCCTAATAATTTTGGTCGATTAAACCAAGAACCAAAGGCTTTAAAAACAATTCTAACCTTAGCTGAAGAAGCAGAAGAGAGTATCTTTATTCAAAGTCCTTACTTTATTCCATCAAAAAGAATGTTAAATGAAGTGAGTAATTTTCAAATTGATCCCAGGAAGACAACTCTCTTCACTAATTCTGAGGCCGCCAGTCCAAATCTAGCCGCGATTGCTGCTTATCATGCGCGTCGTCCAAAACTAGTCGAAACTGGCTCCCGCATCGTGGAATATCAAGGACCCGGTTCAAGTCATGCAAAATCGTCTATTTTTGATGAGCGTATTAGTGTCGTGGGGACCTTTAATATCGACCCCCGTTCCGCTTATCTAAATACAGAGTCCATGGTGATTATTGATAGTGAGGAGTTTGCGGAAGAGTTAAAAGGAGCCATTGCGGAGGATTTTGATCGTAGTTTAGTGGTTAATATGGATGGTGAGTATATAGAGGATGCCGAACAAGATCTTGCCGCCATAACTTTTATTAAAAAGATGATGATTCGATTGCTTTCATTATTCAGCCCATTCTTTGAGCATTTACTATAGAAAAAATTCAAAAAATCCAGTCTCTACTTATGAACAAGAAGAGACTGGATCTTATTTTTTACTCGTTAAAAAATTTCTTTTTTCCAAGTCGATGGTGCAAGTAATGCAATCATTGTAAAGAACTCTAAACGTCCTAAGAGCATCAAGAAAGCAATTAATAACTTTCCTGGCGGGCTAAAAATATTGAAACTTTCTGCTGGACCAACTAATGCCAGACCGGGTCCAATATTACTCAAAGCTGAAATTGTAGCCGTTACTGACGTTTCAAAACCAAATCCTTCTAAGGCTAGGAGAATACTGCCTCCAATAAAGACCACCATATAAATACCTAGAAAACTAAAAATACTTGAGACGGTTTCATCCGAAACCACTTTGTTGCCAATCTTAATAGGAATGACTGCACGCGGATGGAAGATCTTCGCAATTTCACGGCGAATTTGCTTGAAAACAACCAAGAGCCGCACCATTTTAATTCCTCCCGCCGTCGAACCAGCCGAACCTCCAATAAACATTAGTGCAAAGATAATCATTTGACTAAATTCAGGCCACAAATTAAAATCAACCGTCGAATAACCTGTCGTGGTGATAATCGAAGCCACTTGAAAGAATGCATCACGCAAAGCCAAGGCAAAATTTTGATACATTTCATAGTGAACATTTAGGCTAATGAATAAAATAGCCGTTGAAATAATGCCTAAATATAATTTTAGCTCCTGATCCTTGAACACTTCGCGCCACTTACCTTTGAAGATCGAATAGTAGAGAGAAAAGTTCACCCCGGCTAAAATCATAAAAGTTCCAATCACAAAATGAATATAATGACTCTCATAAGCGCCGATACTATCATTTTTAATCCCAAATCCCCCAGTACCCACGGTTCCAAAAGTATGTAAAGCTGAATCAAAAAGGGACATTCCTCCAATTAGAAGGAAAAATATTTGACTAACCGTAATCGCTAGATAAGTCGTATACAGCACTTTCGCCGTATCACTGACTTTCGGTAAGATTCGATCGGGTGCCGGCCCGGGACTTTCTACTTTGAAAATTTGAAAACTACCACCACCTAGCTTTGGGATTAGAGCAATGGTAAAGACCAGAATTCCCATACCGCCAATCCAGTGGGTAAATGACCGCCAAAACAAAATTCCTTTGGGTAATATTTCGACATCAGTTAAAATTGTAGCCCCTGTCGTCGTAAAGCCCGAAACAGTTTCAAAAAATGCGTCCACAAAAGAAGGGATGCTTCCTGAAAGAATAAAAGGCAAAGAACCAAAAACCGAGACTAAAAGCCAACCTAAGGCGACAATCGTTAAACCCTCTTTAGCTCGTAAACTTTTATCAGTTTTAAAGGCTTGCGAGAGAATAAAACCGACTAAAGCAGTAATCACAATGCTCGTTAAAAAGGCATTTGTATCTGTTCCACTATTGTAATACGAGACGAGCAGTGCCGGAATCATTAAGCCGGCTTCCACCATCAGTAATCGTCCTAATACACTAACGACCATTCCAAATTCCACTGAATACCCCTCCTTTTTTAGGCTCAAGTAAAGTCTTCAGAGTGCCTAAATCAGAAGCTAAAGTAAAGATAACCATCCGATCATTTTCATGAATCACTGTATTCCCATCGGGAATCAATACTTCTCCTTGATGCAGAACAGCTCCAATGATAATTCCAATTGGTAAACTAATTTCATGAAGAGGTTTACCAACGAGTGGAGAATTTTTCTCTGCGATAATTTCTGTTACTTCCCCTTCTCCTCCTAATAAGAGAGAAACAGAGAGTACTTTTCCGCCCCGAATAAATTTTAAGATATCACTTGCAGTAATATCCACTGGATTAAATGCGACGTCAATATCCAACTTATCAATGACTTGGATATAGTTTGGACGACTAATTTTTGCAATGCTTTTATTCACACCTAATTCTTTCGCAACCAAGGCCATTAATAGATTTTGCTCATCTAAATCCGTTAAGCCCACAAAAGCATCCATCGCTTCTAAATCTTCTTCCTCTAATATATCAATATTCGTTCCATCGCCATGAATGATGAGGGTTCGTTTTAATTTCCCCGCAAGATATTCGGTTCGCGCACGGTCTTTTTCTACAATCACGGTGCTGACATCATAGCGCTCTAGTCTTTCAGCTAAATAATGTCCAATTTTGCCTCCACCTAGAATCATAACTTTATGAGTCTTACGTTTTTCTTTATCCACTTTTAATTGTTTGGCTAATTTCTTAACATCCCTTGATTTCCCAATAATGTGCAAGGTATCGTAAGCCTTTAACTCCGTGGATCCACTTGGGATAATCAATTCACCATCTCGAGAGATCGCTGTAATAAGGAAGCCCTTCAAATTCTCTAAATCCATTAAAGCTTTCCCAACAAAACGTTCTAAATTGGCAATGTTAAAATCGAAGATTGAAACTTTCCCTTTCGCAAAATCGCCTGCATGAAAGTTATAGCGTTTTAATAAATAGCGTTCAATTTCAATCGCCGTCGCTAAATCAGGATTGACTATATGATCAATTCCCATTTCATTCTTTAGAAAGGGTAATTGTTCTGAATATTCTGGATTTCGAATCCGAGCGATCGTTTTTTTAGCCCCTAATTTTTTAGCCAGCGAACAAATCAGCGTGTTACTCTCATCGCCTGAAGTAGTCGCAATCACCAAATCATATGTATCAATAGCTAGTTCTTTTAAAGTTGAAATCTCCAAACCATTCCCTGCAACAGTCAACACATCTAAATGGTTATTAATTCGTTCCAATTTCTCTTCGTTTAAATCTAATAAGGTAACATTAATATTTTCTTTATCCATAAGTTCAGCTAAACGGTGACCTAATTTTCCGGCTCCAATAATCATGGCCTTCATAACGATCCACTCCCAATTTCATATTCTAGAAAGCTTCTCCAATAACTTACAATACTTCTGTTTGACAATCAACAGTTATCGGAAAAGAAAAAAGCCTTGAATCTCTTTCTAGAAGATTCAAGACTGCTTCTTATTTTGGCTGTCGCTCCTGATTGATTCTTTCAGCCAATTCTTCAAACCATTGGTCCTCTTTTTCAAAATACAAATGCTCATACTTTTCGATGTAATCTTTTAAATAATCTTCACTAAGCTGCTTTCCTTGGAGCTTATCTTCAAAGAAATCGAACACGATCTGTCTTTGGATCAAGGAAGATTCACGTCCACCTAATTCACCCGTTAAGCCTACTTTATCCGTATAAGGAGATAGCATGTAAATCATGGGGAAATCTAGATGTTTCGTTTTATCCATCTCAATGATTGCTGCATCTGCTGAATTACTCACTAATAAATCTAAAGGTTTACGACTTTCACGGCGAGCCCATTGCTTACTGCGTAAGAATAAAGCAGGCATGGCTAATCCATTTTTCAGCTCATTTAAATCCAGTGGATTAACCCAAGCGTCCATTCCAATCACCGCTTTCACACGATCATCTCTCAAGCTGGCATAAACATCACCCGCTCCGCCGGTTGAGTGACCCAACAGACC
>JARICH010000114.1 GCA_029257245.1 Atopostipes sp.
TAAAAACAAGAAAACCGAGGGGACATATTATGTCTCCTCGGTCCTTTATTTATAATTTAGTTACAATTAAATTGTAATTTTAATTACGCTTTTTGTACGTTTGCTGCTTGAGGACCGCGGTCGCCATCTTCAATTTCAAATGTAACCTCTTGTCCTTCGTCTAAAGTTTTGAATCCGTCTCCTGAGATTGCTGAGTAATGTACGAATACATCATCTGCTCCTTCACGTTCGATAAATCCAAATCCTTTTTCTGCGTTAAACCATTTTACTGTTCCTGTTTCCATAATACTTTTCCTCCTCGTGCCTTTTTGCACAATTTATTTACATATTTCGCAAGGTACGAATTGGAATGCATTGATAATTCCATAATACATTGTGTTTCCTTCCTTACTAAAATGCTAAATCAAGTATACCATGTTATCTTTTAGAATGCAAGCTCTTTACTCAACTTTTGAATCTTTCTCTTCTTTTTATGGATAAATCATTTAAATATAGCCTTTTTCTCGCATACTTAAATAGCAGTGCTCTCCTATAATAAAGTGATCTAACAATTCAATACCTAATAATTCTCCTGCTTCAATCATTCGATGTGTAAAAGATAAATCAGCATCTGATGGTTCTACATTACCGGAAGGATGGTTATGAGCTAATATAATTCTTGCTGCAGAATAGCTAATCGCCCGGTTAAAAATTTCTCGAGGATGAGCAACTGAACTGTTTAAACTCCCAATAAAAACAGTATCTTTTTTTATAATTTCATTCTTTGTGTTTAAGTATAAGGCTAAAACATTTTCTTGTTTTAAATTTGATAGCTCTTTTATTAGATAGTTGCCTACCCACTGACTGGAAGATACGGTTCCTTCTTTTAATTGGCTTGATTGACTGACTCTTCTTCCAAATTCTATGGCAGCTAGTATTTCACTTGCTTTTACTTTACCAATTCCTGGAATCTTGATCAGTTCTTGCATAGATACGTGCCTTAACCGATAAATATCTTCTACCGTATTTAAAACTTCTAGAGCTAAACCTACAACATTATTCCCTTTAGTACCTGTCCGTAAAATAATAGCGAGTAGCTCATGATCGGCTAAATTGCTTACGCCATATTCTTCTAATCTTTCTCTGGGTCTAGAAGGATTGGGTATTGTCTCAATATTTTTAGTATGCATATCATTAAAAACTCCCTTTCTTTATTAAATATCGATAATTGAGTTATTATCAATATTTGCAAAAAATAGGGAGTTTTTTTATTTCTTTTTATTTATTGTGTTTCGTGATATAAGGGATTAACTCATTTAGGTTTGAAAAAATAGCTAACACTTTTCCTTTAATGCTCTCATCAGGTTCAAGGAGATCTGGAACCATGACAACTGGAATATTAGCTTCATGTGCTGCTATTACTCCATTTTTAGAATCTTCTAAGATAAGAACTTCCTTTTTATTTAACAAACCTGTTTTTTCAAAGGCTTTATCAAATATTGCTGGATCTGGTTTAGCACGACTAACTTCATCTCCACCGACTACATCCTTAAAATACTTACGGACGCCTAAACTGTCGAGCAATTGATCAACCAAGTCTCTATTTGAACTCGATGCAACAATTGCCATTATATTTTCTTTTTCTAAATAATTTAACAAATTAATTAAGCCATCTTTTATATCCACTTTCCCATTTAGCATTAAATATTGAAGAACTAGCTGACTTTTTTCAAAAAAATCATCCAAAAGTTTATCATCTTCATACAATTCTCGCATGTTTTCTTTATAGTCAACATCACCTATGCCAATGAACTGGCTGTAAGTCTCAAATGAAAAATCCATAGCTAGATAATCGGCTGTCTTTTGATTTGCTTTATAATAGATGGGTTCAGTATCAAACATTAAACCATCCATATCAAAGATAACTGCTTTTATTCTCGTCATTTATTGGTCCAACTCTTTTAACTTATCAATTTGATCTTTCACAGACTGATAACGTTTTTTGTATTCTGCTTCTTTATCTCGCTCTTCTTGGACGACATGTTCTGGAGCATTGTTTACAAATTTTTCATTCTTTAATTTTCCTACTGCTCGATTAATTTCACTTTGCCATTTTTCTAGTTCTTTATTTAATCGAGAGATTTCTTCTTCTATATTAACTAAACCTTGTAATGGCAAGTATAATTCAGCACCTTTGATTACTGCCGACATTACTTCTTTTGGAACTGTAACTTCTGTATCGATTACTAAAGAACTTGGATGACAGAAACGCTCAATAAAGGATTTGTTTTTTAGCATCACTGATTTTTCTTTTTGACTGTTTGTTTTAATAATCATATCGATTGGCTTTGAAAGTGGACGATTTACCTCTTGACGAATATTTCTAACTGCCTTAATAAGCTCAATTAACATATTCATATTAGTCGTTGCTTCTTCATCTTTAAATGCTTTTTTTGCCACTGGATACTCTGCAACAACAATTGATTGGCCTTCATGTGGCAGTTGTTGCCAAATTTCTTCCGTTACGAAAGGCATAATTGGGTGTAATAAACGTAAAGACTGATCTAATACATGCGTGAGGATACTACGAGTTGATAGTTTTTGTTCTTCGCTTCCCTCTGTCAGAATTTCTTTTGACATTTCAATGTACCAATCACAATAGTCATCCCAAATAAAATTGTACAGGGCTCTTCCAGCTTCACCAAATTCAAACTTTTCAAATTGTTCCGTTACATGTTCAATTGTTTGATCTAAACGAGCCAATATCCAGCGATCTGCTAATGTTTTTTCACCTTCTAGAGTCATATCTTCAAAAGTAAAGTCTTCTAGGTTCATAATCACATAACGGCTAGCGTTCCAAATTTTGTTTATAAAGTTCCACGAAGCATCCATTCGTTCATAGCTAAATCGAATATCCTGACCGGGTGCAGATCCTGTGGTAAAGAACCAACGCATGGCGTCTGCTCCATATTCATCAATAATATCCATTGGATCAATTCCATTATCCAAGGATTTACTCATTTTTCGGCCTTGTTCATCTCGAATTAATCCATGAAGTAGTACATTCTCAAAAGGTCTTTCTCCTGTGAATTCTAATCCTTGGAAAATCATACGCGCTACCCAGAAGAAAATAATATCATAACCAGTTACTAAAGTATTGGTAGGGTAATAACGTTTGAAATCTTCTGCCTCTGTATCTGGCCAGCCCATTCCTGAAAACGGCCATAACGCGGAACTAAACCAAGTATCTAATACATCTTCATCTTGTGTCCAGTTTTCCTGATCGTTAGGAGCTTCTTCACCTACATATAATTCACCCGTTTCATTATGGTACCAAGCTGGAATTTGATGACCCCACCAGAGCTGACGTGAAATCACCCAATCATGAACATTTTCCATCCATCCAGTAAAGGTATTTTCAAATCGATCAGGGTAAAAACTTACTTTGTTTTCTGTCTCTTGATTATCTAGTGCATTTTTCGCTAAGTCATCCATACGAACAAACCATTGAGTAGATAATCTTGGTTCTACAACTACCCCAGTTCGCTCAGAATGTCCAACACTGTGGACCATTTCTTCAACTTTAATTAATAATTTTTGTTCTTTTAAATCTGAAACTATTTTTTTACGCGCTTCAAAACGATCCAATCCTTCATAATCTCCTGCATTCTCATTCATTGAACCATCCGCATTCATCACGTTTAAGCGTTCTAAATCATGACGGTTACCAATATCAAAGTCATTTGGATCATGTGCAGGTGTGATCTTCACCGCTCCCGTTCCAAATTCTGGATCTACATAATAGTCTTCAATAATCGGAATTTCTCGATTTGTTAGTGGTAGTAATATATTTTTACCAATATATTCTTGATACCGCTCATCATCCGGATGGACAGCTACCGCTGTATCTCCTAACATCGTTTCAGGTCGAGTAGTTGCGATTTCTAAATGCCCACTACCATCTGCTAAAGGATATTTCATATGATAAAAGGCGCCTTGGATATCTTCATGCTCTACTTCAATATCGGATAAAGCTGTTTGTGCTTTAGGATCCCAATTAATAATATACTCGCCTCGGTAAATATAATCTTTTTCAAATAAGTCAACAAATACTTTAGTCACCGCCTTATTTAGACCTTCGTCTAAAGTAAATCGTTCGCGGCTATAATCAACTGACAGCCCAACTTTTCCCCATTGTTCTCGTATACTTTCTGAATATTGATCTTTCCACTTCCAAGATTCTTCCAGGAATTTTTCTCGTCCTAAGTCATAACGACTAATTCCTTCTTCACGCAACTTTTCCTCTACTCTTGCTTGGGTGGCAATTCCAGCATGATCCATTCCAGGTAACCACAGAGTATCATAGCCTTGCATCCGTTTTTGTCGAATAATAATATCTTGTAATGTTGTATCCCATGCATGTCCTAGATGTAACTTACCCGTTACATTTGGTGGTGGTATTACAATCGAATAAGGCTCTGCATCTTTATCTTCACTTGGTTTAAATAGTTCCAAATCAAGCCATTTTTCATATTTACCTGATTCTACTTTATTTGGTTCATATTTTGTTGACATCTCAATATCCTTTGGCATTTAATCTCTCCTCAATTATTTTAGTTTTTAAATTACTAGTTCATCGTTTTAAATAAAAAAACATTCATCCTTTGATCAAAGGACGAATGTTTGTTAATTCGCGGTACCACCTAAATTATATACAAGTTTTTAATCCTGCATATCTCTCAGCGACATTTTTTAATGGGATGTCATTCCTTGCTCACAAGCTACCTTCAAATTTTATTTAAAAGGGTCTTTCACCAGTCGCCCTCTCTCTGTAGTAAATAAAAATTCTACTCTTCTTGCTCAACGCGTCTTTTATATTATTTTCTACTAATTATCATACCATTTTTTAAAAAAAATTCAAATAGCTATTAAATTGTATTTCAATCAATTTGAAACATATTATCCTTCTAGTTTTCCCAAACAATATTTACTCATTGGATAAGATTATATATTAAAGTTCTTTCTCTTTTTCATAATCATTTAATATTTCAGAATAAACCCCTGGGGCCACATTTTCTAATTTTTCTTTTAGCAAACGTAAAGATGTATAATAATCATAATCATCATTAAATAAAGACTCACTATAGCGGATAGTCTCTAAAATTCCTTTATGCTCATCTTTAAAACGATACAACCTTTGAGAACTGCGTTCAATTAAATTGATTTGATCAATTATTTCTTCAGTCATTCTACTTAGTTGGATGACATCTTCTTCAGCAATCTGATGAGATTTACGAACAGTAACTAATGCAACTTTGGTTTGAGCTAACTCTTCAGCTAATTTCTCAATCCGGTCAGTAGCTGAAAAGAAAAGTTCGAGATAATCATCTGGTAAGCCAGGTAACCTCTGGTTTTCTAATGCTCGCTTCATATCATACATTGCTTCTTCCATAGCATGCATTTCTTCTTTATAAATTAATTCTTCTTTTCGATAGTCTATTAAACTTTGTGCCAAACTATCCTTCTCACTATTTAATTTCTCCAGTTTTTTAAATAAATAATGGGCTCGACTATGAGCGATTGAATAGGCAATACTTTGTTCCGAAATTTTTTCTTCAATGACTTCATATTCTTTTATCGCTTCAATTAACTGGTTCTCCATTAATTCTAATTTCTCTTTTTCATTATGATAGAGTATGTAACTCTGTGCCAAACGATTCTCTAGAGCCAACAAGCGACGTGTTTCGTCTCGTAGATAATAGATGGCTTGTTTGTTGTCTTCTAACAGTTCTTTTACTTTTATTTCCGAACTAATCTCTAACTCCATTTTTTCATAGACTTGATCGATATTTCTAGCAATTAAGTCCATATATTCATTTGCTGCTTCTAAATCAAGCAAACGGATACTCTCTAATATTTGATTTTTTTGCTCTGCTAATTGCTCGATATCTCCTGATATATAGTCATCAGGAAAAATATAGTTGTGTTCTATCATTTGTGCATATCCCTGTTGTAAATCTTCTATATCTGCCTGATATTCTTCATTTATTTTTGTTAACAAATCTGGTACTCGATCCATTTGTTCTTCAGTTTCTTGGATACTATCTGCTAAACGTTTAATTACCTGTTTAGCTTCTTCATGATCTCCTGAAACAGTATATTCTGAAAATTCAGTGAAATCTTCCTCCATTAAGTTTAATTTTTCTTCAAAACTTTCTGAGGCTGGCCCAAAAGAAAAGCTGTAAGCAAGTAATGATTTACGAACTTCATGGTAACGTTGCTTTATTTTATCGATTTTTTCTAAGTTTGCTTGTTCTCGTTCTATCAATTCTTTAAGTGCAGCAGATAGATTATTTGTTTCTTTCTCTAGTTCTTCAATCATTTGTTCTGCGTATTCTTGGTTCTTTTTTGATTCATTCAATCGATAACGATCCGTTGCTTGTTCTGCTTCATACAAGTAGTTTTCTAATTTAGGATAGTTGACCGATTCAATCTCATGCCATTTTTTCTCAAATTGATCCCTGAGTTCAGATGATTGACCCGTGAGAGATAGCTCTCGTACTTCTTCTAATTCATTCTGAGGTGCCTGATTAAATACTTCTTTCTTTTTTTGATCGAGTACGTCAATTTGATCATAGTATTTTCCTCGCATAAAATAAGTTATAATTCCTACAACAAAAACTATAACAAGCACAACAATTAAAGCGATTTGTAACGGTGTCATTTTTATTTCCTCCAAAACTTTATTTTTCTGTATCTTCCTAATTTTTATATGGAATAATTTAACGATTTAATCAATATATTCACTAGTATATCAAAAAAATACTTCTTATGTTATAGTTGAATGAAATTATTTCACCTTAGGAGCGATTAAATGAATAAAAAAACAGTTTTAGCACAATTAGAAGCAGTTATTAAGAATGAAGACAATTGGATTGCTAATTTAAGCAATGCATCTGCTTTACTAAATGAGCAACTAGAAGATATTAACTGGGTAGGTTTTTACCTATGGGATGAAAACGATCATCAACTTGTTTTGGGACCTTTTCAAGGAAAAGTGGCTTGTATTCGCATTGACCCAGGCAAAGGAGTCTGTGGAACATCTTTTTCTAGAGCGAAAAGCATTATTGTACCTGATGTTAGTAAGTTTCCTGGTCATATTGTCTGTGATTTTCGTAGTCAGTCTGAGATTGTTATTCCTTTAATTAAAAATAATCAAGTAATTGGTGTGTTAGATGTTGATGCTCCTATTAAAAATCGATTTAATTCATCCGATCAAGATTTCCTCGAAGAATTTGTAGAGTTATTATTAAAAAATCAAGAATAAATTATTATTTATAAATAATAAAAAAGACTGGTAACTTTACCAGTCTTTTTAAATCTTCTATGATATTAGCGGTTGTAAAACTCAACAACGTACGCTTCTTGAATTTCTGCAGGCATTTCTTCACGTTCAGGTAAACGTGTCATATTACCTTCTAGTTTTTCTTCGTCAAATTCTAAATAATCTGGACGACCAAATAATGATTCGACTGAATCATTAATAATTTGTAAATCTTTTGATTTTTCACGTACAGAAATTACTTGTCCAACTGAAACTGTGTAAGATGGAATATCTACACGTTTTCCGTCAACGAGTATATGACCATGGTTTACTAACTGTCTAGCTTGTGGACGAGTTGTCGCAAAACCTAAACGGTAAACTAAGTTATCTAAACGTTGCTCTAATAGAACCATGAAGTTTGTACCGTGCTCTCCTTCACGAATTCTACCTGCTTGCTGGAATAAGTTAAAGAACTGACGTTCATTTAAACCGTATAAAAATCTTAGCTTTTGCTTTTCTTTTAACTGTAATCCGTATTCTGATAAATTTTCACGACTTGTTGGTCCGTGTTGTCCCGGTGCATATGGACGACGTGCTAATTCTTTACCAGTTCCTGATAAAGAAATACCCAATCGACGTGATTTTTTCCATGTTGATCCTGTAAATCTTGCCATAAATATTTCCTCCATTAAAATGTATTGGAGTAAAATAACGGGT
>JARICH010000010.1 GCA_029257245.1 Atopostipes sp.
GACACTGTAAAGTATTTTGAAAAAATAAATAATGAATAAATGAGCATTTAATTAAGAATTTTTGATTATTTTTAATATAAAGGTTATAAACTATGGAAATTTATAGCGAAATGCGTTAAAATAGTACTTACAAATAAATTATATTTAATTACTATTTTAATATTGTAATTATAAATGATGAAAATGAGGAGGTTTTTAGAATGACTGAACAAGAAATCTATGATCATATAAAAGCGATCATCATTGATCGGTTAGGTGTTGATGAAGAAAAAATTAATTATGAAACAAGTTTTCAAGATGACTTGGGAGCTGACTCATTAGATATTGTTGAATTGATAATGGAAATGGAAGATGAATTTGATGAAGAGATTTCCGATGAGGTTGTGGAGCAGTTAACCACAGTCGGAAAAGCGGTTGAATTCATTAAAGAGAAAACTAAAGAGTAAGAAAGGCAAAAAAAGCCTTAAATGAAAAATAAATGAGAAAAAGACTTGATTTTATAATTATATCCTATATTATTATAATTAACTTAATAGATTGTTAGAATTCTATGAGTCAGTAATGATGTGTTTTGTATTCAAGTGTTTTCTCGAAATAAATAAATCCCAGGAGGACGTTTTAAGGGATACTTGTAAGACAAAATGCACAGGAGGTAAGATACAGTGGCAACGAATGAGACATTATTAGAAATAAATAATTTAGAAGTTGGTTTCCGTTTTAGTGACGATTATCACAACGCAGTGGATGACGTTTCACTAACATTAAAAGAAAATGAGATTCTTGCAATAGTAGGAGAGTCAGGTTCAGGAAAATCAACATTAGCCACAGCAATTATTGGGTTACACGATCCAAATAATACAAAAATTAAAGGTGAAATTCTTTACAAGGGTCTAGATTTAACTAATTTAAATGAAAAGTTATATAATCGAATTCGTGGAAATGATATTGGGATGATTTTCCAAGATCCTCTCGGTTCATTGAATCCAGTAATGACAGTTGGAAAACAAATTGAAGAATCATTAATCTACCATACAGATTTAAATGAAAAAGAAAGACGCGCTCGTGTGATTGAATTGTTAGAACAGGTAGGAATACCATTACCAGAACGAACAATTATTCAATACCCACATGAGTTATCTGGTGGTATGCGTCAGCGTGTGGTTATCGCGATTGCATTAGCAAACAAACCGCCTATTCTAATAGCGGATGAACCTACAACAGCATTGGATGTTACTATTCAAGCACAAATTCTTGACTTAATGAAAGACATTCAGGAAGAGACTGACTCAGGTATTATATTAATTACTCATGACTTAGGTGTAGTTGCTGAGACAGCCGATCGAGTAGCGGTTATGTACGCTGGACAAATTGTGGAAGAAGCACCGGTAGATATCTTATTTACTGATCCTAAACATCCATATACGCGTTCTTTATTAAACTCAATCCCTCATGAATTAGAAGATGAAGAAGATGAAGAGTTACATGTGATTCAGGGAACAGTACCATCTCTACAACATTTGCCACGTACAGGAGATCGATTTAGAGATCGTATTCCATGGATAGCAGATGAAGCTTTCGATGAAAATCCTCAACTCAAGGAAATTGCTCCTGGACACAAAGTAAGAGGAAATAGTTGGAAACATTTTTACTTTGAAGGGGAGGAAGAATAATTATGTCGTTTCTAGAATTAGATGATTTAAAAGTACACTTCCCAATACGTGGAGGAATTTTCAATACTATTCAAGATTATGTATACGCTGTAGATGGTGTAGATATGGTGATTGAACAAGGAAAAACCTATGGCCTTGTCGGAGAGTCCGGTTCGGGTAAGACAACTATAGGTAAAGGAATTATAGGTTTAGAGCATGTTACAGATGGAAAGGTAATTTTTGAAGGTCAGGATGTTACGAATAAAGCACGAAATCGTGCAGAAGAATATCGCGGGTACAATAAAGATATTCAGATGATTTTCCAAGATTCAACTTCCGCTTTAAACCCTAAGAAACGAATTTTAGATATTATTGCTGAACCAATGCGAAATTATTTTGATTATACAGATAAAGAAGAACAAGCTGAAGTTGTACGCTTGCTTGAAATTGTAGGTTTAAATAAAGATGCAATTTATCGTTACCCACATGAATTCTCGGGTGGTCAACGCCAACGTTTAGGAGTGGCACGTGCTGTTGCAACAAATCCTAAGCTGATTATTGCAGATGAACCAACTTCTGCATTGGATTTATCAGTACAGGCACAGGTACTAAACTTCATGAAGAGAATTCAAAAAGAATATAATTTAAGTTATTTATTTATCTCACACGACTTAAGTGTGGTAAAACATATGGCTGATGACATTGCAATCATGCACCGTGGTCGTTTTGTTGAGCGTGGATCAAAAGAAAAAATATTTAATAATCCACAGCATATTTATACGAAGCGTTTATTATCAGCGATTCCACAAATTGACCCTTTAAACCGTGAACAACATAAATTGGAAAGACAAGCGGTTGAAAAAGAATACGAAGAGCAAGAAATTCATTATTATGATGAAAATGGGCGAGTATATGATTTACAGCCATTTGAAAAAGATCATATGGTTGCTTTAAATCCAAATGACAAAACGCCTGGTTCTCTTGCAGATTCAACAATAGAAGGGGGAAATTAAAATGTGGAAAACAGTTGTTCGTCGCTTTTTAGTTATGATTCCCCAAATTATTATACTAAGCATGATTGTATTTGCATTAGCACATTTCATGCCCGGGGATGCATTAACAGGTAAACTTGATCCAAATATCGACCCAGCACAATTAGAAGCGTTGAGAGATGCTGCGGGTTGGAATGATCCATTACATGAACAATATTTTAGGTGGGTTGGAAATGTTTTCCAAGGAGATTTTGGCAGAAGTTATGCCCAACAAGTTCCAGTCACTACATTGATCGGAAGTCGTGCAGCTAACTCAATCCGTCTAGGGTTAGTATCAACATTCTTTACTTACATTATTGCATTGCCATTTGGTTTATTTGCAGGACGTTATAACAATACATGGTTTGACCGAGTAGTTATGGTTTATAACTATGTGAGTTTTGCGATACCAACTTTCGTATTAGCTTTAATCATGGTATTTATCTTTGGTTATCGTCTAGGATGGTTCCCAACTCGTGGTTCTGTGAACGTATCCTTAGCCACAGGATCAGCTGCATACTATTGGGACATGTTCTACCGTCTACTTCTACCAGGATTTGTTGGAGGAGTGTTAGGAACGGCATCCACAACACAGACTTTACGTAATGAGGTAATCGATGCAAAAACACAAGATTATGTAAGAACTGCTCGTTCAAAGGGTGTTCCTGAAGGAAAAATATATACAAAGCATATCTTTAGAAATGCATTTTTACCAATCGCTTCATCAATCGGTTTTATTTTTTCTAGACTATTAAATGGATCAGTTTTTATTGAAAGAATATTTGCTTTTAATGGAATGGGAGATTTGTTTATCACTTCTATCGGGGGCCGTGACTCTGCGGTTATTATAACCTTGGTATTATTATATGGAGTGATTGCTATCTTTGGATCACTTGTTTCAGATATTGTCTTAAGTATTGCTGATCCACGTATCCGAATTGATTAATAAATAGAAAAAGTAAAGGACTGAAAATAAATATGGAAGATAAGATTAAATCGCAAGAAGTTCTCTCGGAAACTGCTAGTGAGCAACAAGCAGAATCAACTCCACCAATGGGGTTTAAAGTAATCGTACGCGAATTTAAAAAAGATAAAATGGCCATGTTTGCTTTAGGAGTATTAACAATCCTATTAGTAACAACCTTAGCGTGGTACTTGCGTCTAGACGCAGATACTGTAATGGATGTAAACATCTTACATCACTTTAAAGAACCAGCAGACTTCAATTTTGGTCTAATTGCTGATGCCTGGAATGGTGAGAAGTCAATGATCTTAGGAACTGATGATTACGGCCGAGACATTTTCACTCAGTTATTTTTAGCAACTGGCAACTCGGTTTTGATTGCAATCGCTGTAACGACAATTATTGCTACAGTAGGTATTGCTTTAGGACTAATCGCTGGTTACTACGGTGGAATGGTTGATAACGCCATTATGCGTATTACGGATTTTGTAATGACCTTACCTACAACAATGATTATCATTGTATTCTTAGTTTTAGTACCGAAACAAAATATATGGAGTTTCATCTTTATCATGAGTGTGTTTTCTTGGACTGGTTATGCACGGATTGTTCGTAGTAAGGCGCTCTCTGAATCACGTTTGGATTACATTAGTGCATCAAAAACTATTGGAACTCCAACTTGGAAGATTATTATATTAGAAATGTTACCTAATTTAACTTCACTGATCACCGTACAATTGATTTTATCTTACGCAGGAAATATTGGTCTTGAAACTGGCTTGACCTTCTTAGGCTATGGTTTACCTGATCAAACCGCCAGTTTAGGGCGACTCGTAAGTGCAGCAACCACTCCATACAACTTGGAGTTTAGACCTTGGGTTTGGTTACCAGCATCAACTGTTATCCTGGTGTTGATGTTGAGTATAAACTATGTTGGACAAGCATTAAAACGTTCGACAGATGCAAAACAAAGACTAGGATAATTGTAGACAGGAAGAACAAAACTTAATATAAAAGGGGAGAGTATATATGTCGTTCAGAAAAAAGTATGGTTTATTAGCTAGTTCCGCAGCAATTGCTTTATTGTTAGCAGCTTGTGGTGGAGACACATCAACAGATGATGGATCCGAAGATACAGGCGATGGTGAAGGAACCGAAGACGAAGTAGATGGTGGCGAAGAAGATTCCGGTCTTGATTTTTCATCAGATGTTAAAAATGAAGGGGAAGCCGTTGAAGGTGGAACATTACGTATCGCAATGGTTGCAGAATCAGCATTCCCAGGAATCTTCAGTACAGAATTCTATGGAATTAACACAGACTCTCAATTAATGGGACCAATGTATGGTGACGTCTTACGCTCTGATGGAAACTACCAATGGACTGATGGAGCAGCTAGTTTTGACTTTGATCAAGATGAGAACGTCGCTACATTGAAATTACAAGAAGGTGTTTTATGGCATGATGGTGAAGAAGTTACAGTTGATGATATTGTCTTCACTCATGAAATTATTGGACACCCAGATTATGATGGCGTACGTTATGGTGACTCTTTCCAAAATATTGAAGGAATGCCTGAATTCAAAGCTGGAGAAGCAGATTCTATATCAGGAATGCGCGTAATTGACGATTATACCTTAGAAATTCAGTATGTTGAACCAATGGGACCTTCTGTACTACAAGCTGGAGGTGGCGTATGGTCATATGCTGCACCGCGTCATCACTATGGTGATGTACCTGTATCAGAAATGGAATCATCCCCACAAATTCGTGAAAATCCAATTGGATTTGGACCTTATAAGGTAGCAAACATCGTACCTGGGGAATCAGTAGAATATGAAGCATTTGAAGATTACTTCGAAGGTAAACCAAAAATTGATAAAATTATTATGGAGCGTATTCCAAGTTCTGGAATTGTAGAAGCCCTAAAATCAGGCGAATTTGATGTAACTTTAGGAATGCCAGCAAACTTGTATGACTCATTTAAAGAAGGAATTCCAGGTTACGAAACATTAGGAGCTCCTGGACAGTCATATGATTACATTTCATTTAAATTAGGTGAATTTGATGGCGAGAAAAACATCTACAACCCAGATGCAAAAATGGCCGACTTGAACCTAAGAAAAGCTATGGCTTATGCATTAGACATTGATTCTGTTGGAGAAGAATTCTATAGCGGTCTACGTTATAGAGCAACTTCACATATTGTTCCAAACTTTGAAGACTACTTTAACCCAGATGTCGAAGGTTATCCATTTGATCCGGACAAAGCTGAAGAATTATTAGATGAAGCCGGATATAAAGACGTTGATGGTGATGGCTTTAGAGAAGATCCAGATGGTGAGAAATTAACAATTAACTATGCTGCTCGTGCTGGTTCAGACTCTGCAGAACCAATCGCACTTTACTTTATCCAAGCATGGAAAAATATTGGTTTAGATGTTCAATTACTAGAAGGACGTCTCCATGAAGTAAACGCATTTTACGATCGTGTTCAAGCAGATGACCCTGAAATTGACGTTCACGAAGGTGGATGGGGAGTCGGTTCGGACCCAACACCAGATGGATTATTTGGTGAAACAGCGGCCTTTAACTTCTCACGTTTCGTAAGTGATGAAAATAATGAGCTTATTAACAACATGCTTTCACAGGAAGCATTTGATAATGACTTCAAAGCTGAGCAGTTTAACGACTGGCAAGAGTACTTCATGTATGAAGCAGCACCACTTATCCCAACATTCTGGCGAACAGAATTACAACTCGTTAATAACCGTGTAAGTGCATGGTCACACCCAGATATTCCTGGTGTAGATCCACAAGTTTATGGTTACCACGCAGTAGAGTTGTTAGCTGATCAGCCAATGACAGAATAATTAGAAATAAAACAAATAAAAATACCGTTCAGGCAGAAGCTTGAATGGTATTTTTATTTGTTAATTTTACATAATAAGGATATTTATTTCATATCAAAATACTTTTTTAAATATTCTGCTAAACCATTTTCATCATTAGTAAAAGGAGTAATTGCATCAGAAATTTCTTTTAGAGAATCCACCCCATTTTTCATTACGACTCCATGTCCAGCATATTGAATCATTTCATAGTCATTGGCTTCATCACCAAAAGCAATGACATCGCTTGAAGAAATATTATAAGATTGAGCAATTGCTTCAATTCCCATTGCTTTTTGAATTCCTTTGGAGACAATTTCAAGAGCAGGACTTAATCCTCCCCAAGTTCTGATTTCTATAGTATCATTGAAATCGTCTAATATTTGTTCTTGAATATATGGCAGATTCTTTTCATAATGACTAAAAACATTCACCGCTGTAGGATTTTCACTTAAAGATTCGGCTGTGAATACTTTTGGTTTAAAATTATCGATGGAAGGGCCGTTGCTATAAGTTTCTTCACCAAATCGGTCCACATAAAGATGATCCTTTGACTCAGCAGATAATAATCGGACCACAGATAAGTCTTTTAAAGGCAAAAAGGATAAAGCGACATCTTTTTCAAGAGATTTATGATAGCCATGTGTCCAATTTTCATTTTGAGGATGATGCGCCCAAGCACCGTTAAAGTTAACAATCGGTGTCTTTAATTTCAATTGATTGTAATACTGATAACTTGTACGATA
Source organism: Atopostipes sp. (assembly GCA_029257245.1). GTDB lineage: Bacteria > Bacillota > Bacilli > Lactobacillales > Carnobacteriaceae_A > Atopostipes. Next base: position 7,280 of record JARICH010000010.1, read on the forward strand.
GGGGCGGCCCGTTGCGATAGCAATAATATGGCCTTCATTAGTTAATTTTTCAAGAGTTTTTTCAGTCTCAGCTGTTAAAATAGACTGATTATTTAAAGTTGTTCCATCTAAATCAATAGCAATCAGTTTTCGGTTTTTTTTCATTTTTAACCACTTTCTAAATTCATTTTAACTATTCATATTGTAACAAATATCGTTTATAATTTATAGTAGGAGGCAAGACAATGATTAATATTCAAAATAAATTAGTTTCAGACTTACCCGTATTAGAAATAGTAAAGGAACACTTATCTGAAGAAGCATTACCTACCATCTTTTTTTATCATGGCTGGGAGGGTTATAAAGAAAGAGTATTAGAAGAAGCTTACATATTAGCTGAAAAAGACTTTCGGGTGATTTTACCTGATATTTATAATCATGGGGAGAGAAAGAGGACTACAACACAGGATCCTATGACTTTTTGGGAGTTAGTAGGTCAGAGTGTGAATGAGTTTCCACGCATTGTTGACTTTTATGTAGAAAAAAATAAAGCAATTGCTGATAGAATAGGGGTGGCCGGTTTATCAATGGGAGGAATCATTACCAGTGCGATTTTAACTCAATTTGATTGGGTGAAGTCGGTCTCTATTTTGATGGGAAGTCCCTCTCCAATTGAACTGACCCAGTGGATTTTAAAAAACAATCAAATTGATTCAAATTTAGATGAGCGAGTGAAAAACCAAGATTTTGTTGATCAGAAGTTAAAAGAACTTGTTCCTATATCTTTAAATTTACAAGCAGAAAAAATAGCTGGTCGTTCGGTTTATTTCTGGCATGGACTTTCTGATGATGTGGTTCCAGCGGAATTAACCAAAGATTTTGTTGAGAAAAATAAAAAGACAGATTACGGGAAAAATATAAGTCTCGAATTAACTGCTGGAGTGGGTCATACAGTTCCAGGTAACATTATTAAACAGATGGCGCACCATTTTGTAGATAACTTATAAATAAATGCACTCATAATTACTAAAACACGAAAAATTTGAGTATGTTATAGTAAAAACAATAAAAGAGGTGGGAAGTCGATGGATGAACAGAAAAAAAGAGTTCAAATTGAGAATGAAGAATTAACCAAAAAGATTTTTACGACGCTAGAGAAAGTTGAAGACCCCGAGTTGGGGATTGATATCGTCAATTTGGGCTTAATTAATGAAATAAATTTATATGAAGAAGCTTTGGTTGAAGTGAAAATGACCCTTACTACGATGGGCTGCCCTTTTGCTGACCAAATTCAAGAAGATATTCGCCAGGCAGTGGTGAACCTTGATGAAGTGAATCAAGTTGAGGTTAAGCTTGTTTGGTATCCAGCTTGGACACCTGAGCGTATGTCTCGTTATGCTAGAATTGCTCTAGGAGTTCGTTAAAAATTAAATCAAAAGTCAAAAATGAAAAGAAGGTGAGAATATGTCATTCGTGCAACTAGAAGTGATGAGTACCAATAGCTTAATGATGAGTACCCTAACAGTGGAAGAGTTAATCATCCATGCCAAAGAAAGAGGCTACAGAGCTCTCGCATTAACGGATCAAAATGTATTATTTGGAGCTGTTGAATTTTATGAGTTGGCTTTAAAGCATGGAATTCAGCCGATTATTGGTTTAACTATATCGACTGAATCTATGACTGATTCTGAAGATTATTCACTTATATTATTAGCCAAAAATTATACGGGTTATCAGTCCTTGATTGAACTATCATCAGAATATCAATTAAATGATAAGAAACCAGTTCAGTTAGAAAAAATCGTAAGTAAAGCAGAAGATTTAATTGTGATCGCACCAGGGGACCACTCAGAAATTATGGCGATAGTTAATCAAAAAAATACTGCAGAAATTATTGAACGAGTAAATTTTTATATACAGAATTTCCCCAGTTTTTATCAAGGTGTGAATCTTCAAAATTATCAAGCAGATAAAATTCAAAAGATTCAAGAAATGAATGTTCCTATCGTTGCTTTAGGGAATGTAAAATATTTAAATCCAGAGGATGATTTACCGACCAAGGTTTTAGAAGTCTTAAATAGTGAAATGATTTTGCAAGGAGACGAGCAAGAAAAAATTAATCGTTATCTATTTCAAGGGCAAGAGGATTATTCCTTACAAAGCGCAGAAAAAAACTATGCGGACTTTAAAGCAATTGGTTTAGAGATGGCTGCACAAGAAACAGTTAAAATAGCTAATGAAATATCAATAGAGTTGCCACTAGGACATCATTTTATGCCAAGTTTTCCTTTAAATGAGGAAAATAATGCAGATGATTATTTACGCAATATTTGTGAGGAGAATCTAGCTAAGAGAGTTGACCAAGTTGGTCCTGAATATCAACAGCGATTAGATAAAGAATTAGCTGTTATTTCGGAAATGGGTTTTTCAGATTACTTTTTAATTGTTTGGGATATTATGCTTTATGCTCATCAAGAAGGTATTTATACTGGTTCAGGGCGGGGATCAGCTGCTGGATCATTAGTCGCTTATCTTTTAAAGATAACAAATGTCGATCCGATAAAATTTGACTTACTTTTTGAACGATTTTTGAATAAAGATAGAGCAAGTTTGCCAGATATTGATTTAGATTTTCCAGACAATCGTCGAGAAGAAATTTTAGAATATATTTTTAGGAAATATGGCTCAGAGAATGTCGCTCAAATTGGAACGATTGGAAAGTTTGGTGCGAAGTCTGCTGTGAGAGATGTAGGTCGCGTTTTGGGTCTATCACAAGAAGAACTTAAGAAATGGTCACGAGCAATCCCATCAGGCCCTAATATCAGCTTAAAAGGATTAAAAAGCCATCAAAAATTAGTTGACTTAATTGATAAAAATGATTTAAATCGAACACTTTACGAAACAGCTTTGAAAATTGAGGGTACAAATCGACATGTATCGACACACGCTGCCGGTATTGTTATTTCTGATGATAAATTAATGAGAAGAGTGCCACTGCAAGAGGGAAACTCATCCATGCATCTGACTCAGTACACGATGGATGCCGTTGAAAAAGTAGGTCTCCTGAAATTGGATATACTAGGCTTAAGAAATCTAGCTACTTTAGCAGATTGTATTCGTTTTATTCCTTATGAAAATGAGGGGAAAGCAATTGATATTGACGCGATTCCATTTGATGATGCTAAAACACTCGAAATTTTCCAAAAAGGAAATACGGATGGAATTTTTCAGTTTGAATCACCGGGCATCCGTCAACAATTAAGAAAACTTGAACCAAACTCTTTTGAAGATATCGTGGCAATTAATGCTTTATATCGGCCTGGTCCAATGGAGCAAATTGATACATTTATCAAGAGAAAACATGGAAAAGAAGAAATCAAATATCCGCATCCCGATTTAAAAGAGATATTAGAAAATACCTACGGGATAATTGTTTATCAAGAGCAAGTAATGAAAGTAGCAACAAAATTAGCTGGCTATACATTGAATGAAGCGGATATTTTAAGAAGGGCCATTGGTAAAAAAGATCACGAAGCAATTGAGGCTGGTCGGCATGAGTTTATTCGAGGAGCAATTAAAAATAACTATACAGAAGGGACAGCCAGTTCAGTTTATAATTATATTGAAAAATTTGCTGATTATGGTTTCAATCGTTCCCATGCGGTTGCTTATTCTAAAGTTGCTTATCAATTAGCTTATGTGAAAGCAAACTATCCTGCTAGTTTTTTTGCTGCGGTAATGAAAAGGTCAAGCAAGGCTAAAAGTCAGTCATATTTATCCGAAGCTAGACGGTACGATATTCAAATTCTCGCTCCGGATATTAACAAAAGTTTTTCTTCATTTATGCTTGAAGATGGAAAGATATTAGCTGGTTTTAACTTAATTAAGGGCTTGAGTAAAGAGTTTATCCAAGAGATTATCTATGAGCGTAAAGAAAATGGGTCCTTTAAAGGTTTAATTGATTTTACCAAACGGATGGATAAAAAATGGTTAACAGAAAAGCAAATTCTTCCTCTTATCGAGAGTGGAGCGATGGATCATTTGGAAAAGAATAGAAATACCTTACTTCACTCTGTAAAGAATGTACTAGAAAATGTTCAAATGAGTCATGGAAATGAAGCATTAATTCAATTGTTCTCTCCTAAGATTATTGAAAAAGAAGAATTGTCTGATGATGTAAAAATGGAACAAGAATATGAAAGTACAGGTTTTTATTTCACGGCTGAACCTGGAGAAAAGTACAAAGAATTAAGAAAGAATCCAGAAATAAGCTATGTCTCGGATATAGAGAAGGATAAGCGAGCAAAAGTTCTTGTCGTTGTCAAAAATATTAAAAAAATTCAAACCAAAAACGGTAAGCCTATGTCTTTTATTGATGCGGTGGATACGACTGGTAAAGTAAATTTAACATTATTTCCTGAAAATCATCGGCGATATATCCAAAAAATTCAATTAGATGATACCTTATTAGTAGAAGGTGAAATCAGTAAAGATAGCCGTGGAATTCGACTCTTAGTTAATCAATTGATTAATGCGGATGAGGTCATTGAAAGTAAAGAAGAAAAATTAGAAACAGGTAAAAGAGAAAAAACATTATACATTCGCTTTAAATCTTTAGAAGCAGAGCAGCAAAAATTCCTTGCTCTACAAGAGTTGCTAAAAGAAAATCGAGGTTCCAGTCGGGTCGTTATTTACGACGAGACAACGGAGAAACAAAACTTTTTAAAAAGAGAATATAATGTAAATTTAGATTCAGAAATAGTTAATAAGCTTAAAAAAATATTTGGTGAACACAACTTAGTAATTCAAGCAAAGAAAAGAAATTAAAATAGAATTAATTTCAGTTGTTACAAGACATCAGCTATTTAAAGTGATACAATAAACAGTGGATGATTAATATTAGTGTTTATATATTATAGGTTTTAGAATAGGATGGTTATTATATGAAAAGAATAGGTGTGCTAACGAGTGGAGGAGACGCTCCAGGGATGAATGCCGCAGTTCGTGCAGTTGTTCGTCGAGGCGAATCTTTAGGGATGGAAGTATTTGGGATTACAAATGGATTTAAAGGTTTAGTGAATGGAGAAATTCACCGCATGACCTCTTCTGATGTGGGTGGGATATTAAATCGAGGAGGAACCTTACTCTTCTCAGCCCGTTATCCAGAATTCAAAGAAAAAGAATCTCAACTAGTGGCAAAAGAACAATTAAAAAAGCATGGAATTGAAGGACTTGTTGTAATTGGAGGAGACGGATCTTTTCGCGGTGCTCAAGCCTTGTCTGATCATGGTTTTCCATCTATAGGAATTCCTGGAACTATTGATAATGATATTGCAGGAACTGATTATACCTTAGGTTTTGATACGACACTCAATACAGTCGTTGAAGCGATTGATCGCATACGTGATACAGCTGGATCACATGGTCGAGTGTTAGTTGTCGAAGTAATGGGGCGAGACGCTGGGGATATTGCCATATGGAGTGGATTAAGTGGTGGAGCAGAGTCTATTATTGTTCCAGAAGCTCCTTATGATTTACATGAGATTGTAGCTGGCTTAAAGAGTGGTTTTTCGAAAGGTAAAAATCAAGGCTTAATCGTTTTAGCTGAAGGTGTAATGTCAGCGGATGAGTTAATTGAAAAGATTAATAAAATTGATGATAGTTTTGATATTCGAGGAGTTGTTTTAGGACATATTCAACGTGGTGGAAGCCCAACAGTACGTGATCGAGTACTGGGTAGTAGTTTTGGTGTAAAAGCCGTTGAATTATTAAATGAAGGTGCTTCAGGTGAATGTGTGGCATTTGTGGATGAAGAATTGACTTCGAATAGTTTCGAAGATGTTTTCAATACGCTAAAACATAGTTCAAATATTCATCTATATAATATTAACAAATATATTAACTAATAAAATTTATATATAAAAGGAAGGACAATTTTTATATGAAGAAAACAAAGATCGTTTGTACGATAGGACCTGCGAGTGAGTCAATCGAAATATTAGAAGGCTTAGTAGAGGCAGGAATGAACGTTGCTCGATTAAATTTCTCCCATGGAAATTTTGAAGAGCATTTGGTCCGTATTAAAAGAATTCGTCAAATTTCAGAAAGACTGGGTAAACCAATTGGTATTATGCTAGATACTAAAGGACCAGAGATTCGAACACATAAGATGGAAGCACCAACAATCGATTTAGAAAAAGGTTCGACTATCCGAATCGCGATGAACGAAGTCCTTGGGAATCACGAGAAATTTTCAGTTAGTTATCCTGGCTTAATTAATGACGTGAGTGTGGGCATGCATATTTTATTAGATGATGGTTTAGTCGATTTACAAGTAAAAGAAATTGATCTTGAAAATCAAGAAATTGTCACACGTGCATTAAATTCAGGAGAATTAAAAGATAATAAAGGAGTTAATGTTCCAGGCGCTTCATTTAGCTTACCTGGTCTTACTGAAAAAGATCGTGCAGATATTCATTTTGGTTTAGAAAATGGTATTAACTTTATAGCAGGATCATTCATTCGTACAGCGAGCGATGTTTTAGAAATTAAAGAAATTCTAGAAGCACATGACAAGTTAGAAGTTCAAATTATTTCTAAAATTGAAAACCAAGAAGGCATTGACAACTTAGATGAGATCATCTCAGTTTCAGATGGTATCATGGTTGCTAGAGGGGATTTAGGTGTTGAAATCCCTGTTGAAGAAGTACCAATTGTTCAGAAAGAAATGATTAGTAAATGTCGACGAGCTGGAAAGCCTGTTATCATTGCGACTCAAATGCTAGATTCAATGGAAGATAATCCAAGACCAACACGTGCGGAAGCATCCGATGTAGCAAATGCTATTTTTGATGGAACCGATGCGATTATGCTTTCTGGTGAAACTGCTGCCGGATCTTATCCAGTCGAAGCGGTTCATACTATGAGTAATATCGCAGTTCGTACAGAAGCTTCAACAGAAGGCGAAGATGCATATGCTTTACGTGCATTCGATCAATCAGATACTACAGAAGCCATTGGACAGGCAGTTGGCCATACAGCGAAAAACTTAGGAATTAAGACAATTGTTGCTGCAACTGATTCGGGTTATACAGCACGTATGATCTCTAAATACCGTCCAAAAGCAGATATTGTAGCGATGACATTTTCAGAAGCTGCAGCATTATCACTCACTCTTAAATGGGGAGTTCGTCCATATGTAGCTGCTAAACCAGAAACAACAGATGATATGTTTAATAAAGCAGCTCAATTTGTTGTAGCAAAAGAAATTGCTGAAGAAGGCGATTTAATTATTATCACAGCGGGTGTACCAGTTGGAGAGAGTGGAACAACAAACTTAATGAAAATCCAAATGATTGGATCAAAATTGGTTCAAGGTCAAGGGATTGGAAATGACACAGTTATTGGACGGGCAGTCGTAGCGAACACTGCAAGTGAAGCAGTCGAAAATATGACTGACGATTCAATCTTAGTAGTAAAAACAACAGATAAAGACTATTTACCAGCGATTGAAAAAGCATCAGCCATTGTTGTTGAGCAAGGTGGATTAACCTCTCATGCAGCAGTACTTGGAATTGCAATGAGCATTCCAGTAATTGTTGCCGCAGACTCAGCAACAGAATTAATTGAAAATGGAGAACTAATCACAATTGATAGTCGTAGAGGAATTGTATATCGAGGCGAAACAACAGCGATTTAATGAAAAGAAAAAGACTAAATTTAGGACTTTGCATAAATTTGTGCAAGGTCCTTTCTTTCATTCTAGGGTAATCAGGACTATAATGGAGAAGAGAAAATTACGCAAAGGGGAATAGTAGATGGAAAGTATATTAGGAACAATTATTACTGGAATGGTTATTGATAAAAATGAGAAAAATCTATTTGTACAAAAAGATGGGGTTACTTTCAAAGTAGTGGACTTAGACCCAGCAGAATTTGAACTAGGTGATATGGTAGAAGGATTTGTTTATGTCAATCAAGCTGATGATTATGCCATGATGACTGACATACCAGAAATCAAAGTGGGGGGTTACGGTTGGGGTGAAGTTGTTGAGGTTCAACGTGAATTAGGAGTTTTTGTAGATGTAGGTTGGGACGAAAAAGATTTAGTAGTTTCACTCGATGATTTGCCAATTATTAAAAGTGTTTGGCCGCGCCGAGGTGATCAATTACAATTAACTGTAACAGTAGATGATAAAGAACGAATGTGGGGTAAGCTTGTTGATTACAATGATATGTTAGCGGCTGCTAAACCAGCATCCGGCGAAATGCATAATGATGATGTGAAAGGGGTAGTAGTCAACTCATTAAAAGCGGGTAGTTATATTGAGTTAGAAGGTGGATACCTAGCCTTTGTTCATCCGAGCGAACGGGACCGCGAGCCAAGATTAGGAGAAACAGTTGAGGGACGGGTAATCGGGGTTCGTGAGGATGCTGTCTTATACTTATCTTTGCTTCCAAGAGCTCATGAAGTACTTGATGAAGATGCATCAATGCTTCTAGAAATAATGAAAAGAGCAGAAGAACATCGGATTCCTTATCACGACAAAAGTGATCCAAATGATATTCGCGAATTTTTTGCAATTAGTAAAGGACAATTTAAACGTGCGATTGGTCGCTTAATGAAAGAAGGCTTGGCTGATCAAGATCAAGAAGGTAGCTATTTAACAGAAAAGGCGATTAAAGAGATTTAACAGTTGTAATGTCAATTAATGTATTTTATAATGGTGTGTGGTCTAATTGTAAATGGTTTCATATTTTAAAGGAAATCAATTTAGAAAGCGATGCGATAAATTTGAAGGATTTGAAATTAGACAGGGAACCTTTATCTGAGTATATCATTCATTTAAAAATTGAACGTGATTTAGCGAATAATTCAATTGAAAGTTATGAACGAGATATTCATCAATATATTGAATTTTTAGAAGCACAAGCGATTTATGATTGGAATAAGATTGACCGATATGATATTATATTCTTTTTTCAAAAGATGAAAGAAGAGGGAAAATCTGAAAACTCAATTGTTCGAATGACTTCGAGTCTTCGACAATATCATCAATATATGAGACAAGAGAATTTAACAAACACGGATCCCATGCAGTATGTGCAGACAGCTAAAAAAGCAGATAACTTACCTAAGATTCTGACACTTAATGAAGTCGATAAACTGCTCGAAACACCGGATACTGAAAAAGAAATTGGCTTGCGTGATCGAGCTATATTGGAATTAATGTACGCAACGGGATTACGTATTTCAGAATTAGTTCATTTGCGTTTAGATGAATTACATTTAACAATGGGTTTTTTGCAAACAATTGGAAAAGGAAATAAGGAACGTATTATCCCGATTGGTCATGAAGCGATTAAATGGCTTAGTGAATATTTGGAATATAGCCGGCCTTTGTTTCAAAGCCGTGCGGAGAAAGAATCTCCTTTTGTTTTTTTAAATTCAAGAGGAAAAGGTCTTAGCCGTCAAGGAGTTTGGAAAAATTTAAAAAAGACAGTACAGCTCTCAGGAATTAAAAAGAATGTGACACCACATATGTTACGACATTCTTTTGCCACCCATTTATTAGAGAATGGCGCGGACTTGAGAATTGTTCAAGAATTACTAGGGCATTCAGATATTTCAACAACACAGATTTATACCCTTATTACAACAGCACGTAAGAAAGATGTTTACGATCAATATCACTCACGTGCACATAAAAAAGGATAAAATAATAAAATAAGAGGTGGATTTATATGTTTGAGAGAGTACACTTAGTCGTATTAGATTCAGTTGGTATCGGTGAAGCGCCTGATGCTGCTGAATTTGGTGATGAAGGATCACATACACTAGGCCATATTGCGGAAGCAGCAGGTTTAGACCTACCAAATATGCAGAAATTAGGCCTAGGTAATATTGCACCTATTGAAGGAATCGAGCCAATTGAAGATACAAAAGGTTACTATACAAAACTTGAAGAAGTCTCGGTTGGGAAAGATACGATGACAGGGCATTGGGAAATATCCGGCCTTCGAATAGACACACCTTTCCGTGTGTTCCCAGAAGGTTTTCCGTCAGACTTGATTGATAAGATTGAAAATCATACAGGGAGAAAAGTGGTAGCCAATCGACCAGCCTCAGGAACACAAATTATTGATGAATGGGGCGAGCACCAGATGGAAACAGGAGACCTGATTGTTTACACATCAGCCGATCCTGTCCTTCAAATTGCCGCACATGAAGAAATTATTCCACTTGAAGAATTATATGAAATCTGTGAATATGTCCGAGACATTACTAAAGATGATCCCTATATGATTGGGCGAATTATTGCACGTCCTTACATTGGTGAACCTGGAAACTTTACACGAACAAGTAACCGTCATGACTATGCACTCGATCCATTCGGTGAAACGATGCTTGATCATCTAAAAGATGCAGATTATGATGTGATTGCGATTGGTAAAATTAATGATATTTTTAATGGTCAAGGAATTACAGACTTTGTTCGTACTGAATCAAATATGGACGGCGTGGATAAACTAGTGAAAACAATCGGACGTAAATTTAATGGTCTAAGTTTTACAAACTTAGTTGATTTTGACGCACTATATGGCCACCGACGTAATCCAGAAGGTTACCGTGATGCATTAGAAGCATTCGATGCTAGACTACCAGAAATTATTGATGCATTAGAAGAAGACGATTTGCTGATTCTTACGGCGGATCATGGAAATGATCCGACAGCTGAAGGAACAGATCACACTCGTGAGTTTGTTCCAATTATGCTCTATAGCAAAAAGTTTAAAGATTCAGATAAGTTACCGCAAGGTTATTTTGCGGATATTTCTGCAACAATTTTAGAAAACTTCGATGCTGAAACAATGGAGAATGGCGAGAGTTTCTTAAATCAATTAAAATAATGGGGGAGACAAATAGTGAATTTAGATGAAAATGTTTATGAGTATGCACGGGAAGCAGCAACTTATATTAAAGAGCAAGGTGTTGAAGAAGTAGAAGTAGGGTTAATCTTAGGTTCTGGTTTAGGGGAATTAGCGGATGAAATTACAGATCGCATTGTCATTCCCTATACTGAGATTCCATCATTCCCAGTTTCTACAGTAGAAGGTCACAAAGGACAGTTAGTTTATGGAACTTTAGGTGGTAAAAAAGTTCTCGCATTACAGGGGCGATTCCATTATTATGAAGGATATTCTATGAATACCGTTACTTTCCCTGTTCGCGTAATGAGCGCTCTAAAGACAGAATCATTAATTGTAACTAATGCAGCGGGAGGGGTAAATGAAACCTTTACGCCGGGTGACTTAATGTTAATCACTGACCATATTAACTTCTTTGGAACTAATCCATTAATTGGTAAGAATGATCCAAAATTTGGACCACGTTTTCCAGATTTATCGGTTGCTTATGACGCAAAATATCGAGAACATGCGAAAGAAGTAGCAAAAGAATTAGATATTGATTTAAAAGAAGGAGTCTATTTTGGAATGACCGGCCCAACTTACGAGTCACCAGCTGAAGTTCGGATGATTCGTCAACTAGGCGGAGATTCTGTTGGTATGTCTACAGTGCCTGAAGTTATTGTAGCGAGACATGCGGGGATACGAGTAGTTGGAGTTAGTGCTATTACAAACTATGCAGCAGGTATGGGTAAAGAACTTAACCATGAAGATGTGATTGAAGTGTCCGCACAAATTCGAGTAACTTTTAAAGAATTTATAACACAATTACTAGAAAAAATTTAAATTAGATCTTTAATTATAGCGATTTATCCATTGATTATTTAAATCAATGGATAAATCGTTTTTATTTCAAGCTAAAAAAGTATTTGTTTTAACTTTTCACATCTAAGCTTATTTCCTGTATAATCAGTACTTGTTAGCATTAAAGATTATATGAAAAGTGGGATTTTATGGGATATAAAGAGCAATTAAATTATTTTGCATTAAAAGAGACCGTCACGATTAATGAAAAAGATCATCTAGAAATTGCCGGAGTAGATACGATTGATTTAGCGAACAAATATGGGACACCTTTAGTTATCTATGATATTAAGACTGTCCGAAATAATATTGAGGAATTTAAAAACGCATTAGCCACTTATCCATCAGAATATGAAATATCTTATGCAAGCAAGGCCTTCTCTTCGATAGCCATGTACCAAGTTTTAGACCAAGAGAATATTTCAGTGGATGTCGTTTCTGGGGGAGAGTTATTTTTAGCAAAAGAAGCAGGTTTCCCATCAGAAAAAATTCATTTTCATGGAAATAACAAGTCCTATCAAGAATTAGTAGCTGCATTGGACTACGAGATAGGACATATCATAGTGGATAATTTTCATGAATTGAAAATGCTTGAACAGTTAACAAAAAAACGTGAGCAAAAAATAAAAGTTATCATTCGTGTTACTCCTGGAGTAACTGCCGATACACATAAATATATTATGACAGGCCATACAGATTCTAAATTTGGTTTTGATTTAAAAAATGGTCAAGCGGAAGAAGCCGTTCGTCTTGCCCAAAAATCCGAATTTTTAGAATTATCTGGTTTACACATGCATATCGGATCTCAAATATTTGGAACAGAGAGTTATGTTCTAGCGATGGATCAAGTATTACGGAGCGCAAAAGAGTGGTATATTAGTTTTGGCTTTCAAATGAAAGTTCTAAACATTGGGGGCGGATTTGGGATCCAACATACACCAGATGACGAAGCGGTTTCAGTTAAAAGACAAGTTGAAACAATCAGTCAAGAACTAGTTAAATTATTAGATTTATATGATTTAGCTTATCCAATCTTGCAAATAGAACCCGGAAGAAGTATCGTAGGGACTGCTGGAACTACAATTTATGAAATTGGAAGTAAAAAAGCTATCCCAGGTATTCGAAATTATATCTCGATAGATGGAGGGATGTCGGATAATATACGACCTGCTATGTATAATTCAAAATACTTTGCCTCCTTAGCTAACCGAATGAAAGATGAACGCACAACTAAGGTTTCTGTTGCCGGGAAAGCCTGTGAATCAGGTGATATGTTAATTATGGATCTGGACTTACCAGAAGTAAAAGCTGGAGATAAACTAGCTGTCTTCCATACAGGAGACTACGCCTTTGCAATGGCCAGTAACTACAATCGAATTCCAAGACCGGCTGTAGTATTCGTTGAAAATGGACGTGAATTTCTGTCGATTCGTCGTGAAGAGGTAAAAGATTTCATGCGCTTTGAAAATCATTTGCCAGTAGATTTTTAATAAAAGATGAACAAAATATTAGAAGCTTTGAATGGTAGTTTACCAGGAGGAAAGAAATGCTGATCTCATACAATGAAGATTATGAAAAAATAACGATGGGCCTCTTATCTTATATAAGTGATTTGAAAGACCCCGAACGCCTTTCTGAAGAGTTAGCTTTATATGAGAACGATCCAAACCGAAACATTTATTTATGGCAAAGTGAAGAAACAAGGAATTTAATTGCCATCATTGGTGTTGAGGAAGAGGAAGATTTAATTTTGCTGAGACATATCGCAGTAGATCCATCTTTTCGAAATGAGGGACTGACTTATGTCTTACTCGACCATTTGTCAGAAAAAGTGGATAAAAAAAGAATCGTAGGGACGCTAGAAACAGCGAGTGTTATTTCTAATTGGCAAAAGAAAAAAACAGAAAAATAAAAAAACAGAAGACTCGGGTTGGGAGGCAGTTAATGGAAGAGAAAAATATAGATGATTATCAATTGCAGTTAGAACTTGATATATTTGAAGGACCTCTAGACTTGCTACTCCATTTAATCAATCAACTTGAAATTGATATTTATGATATCCCGATTGCGAAAATTACGAAACAATACTTAAATTATTTAGAAACGATGAAAAATAATCAGATTGATTTAGCTGGAGAATATTTTGTGATGGCGGCAAGTTTGATGCGTATAAAAAGTGAAATGCTTGTTCCACGAAATGAGAATCAAGTTGAGATGGATGATATAGAAGAATATGAGTTGGAAGATCCGAGACAGTCATTGGTCGATTTGCTTTTGGAGTATCAACAAATCAAGGAAGTTGTCCCAAAATTTGAAGAGCGGCAGATTGATCGTGCAGATTTTTTTGGGAAAGACCCTAGTGATTTGTCGAAATACCAAGAAAAAATAGAGCTTGAAAATCAAGGACTTAAAATAGAAGATTTGACAAAAATATTTTATCAAGTTTTAGAACGACATCGTTTAGACACGCCTCAACCAACAACGATTGAATCTGAAGAAATGACTGTCCCTGAAAAGATGGGAGATATTTTAAATAGCTTGTCCAAAGCACCTACACAAAGACTAAACTTTTTAGAACTATTAAAAGCTGGAAATAGGAAAGAAATAGTCGTTAATTTTCTAGCTATTTTAGAGTTATTGAAAGCCAATCAAATATCGGTTAGACAAAAAATAAATACGACTGATTTTTCGATTAGCTTAATAGACTAAGAAAGACAGGGTAAATATTAAGATGAATAGAATGAATCCAATAGCACAAATTGAAGCACTCCTTTATGTCGCGGGAGATGAAGGATTATCATTAGAAGTATTGTCGGAATTGACCCTGACTAATATCCCTGAGCTTCAATTAAGAATAAAAGAGCTGACTGAATACTATGAAAAAGATGAGAAGAGAGGGCTCACCTTAATCGAAACAGCTAATGTTTACCAAATAGTAACGAAAAAAGAATATGCCGAAACCATCAAGGAATATGCCCAATCGCCTTATTCTCAGACCCTCAGTCGAGCTTTACTTGAGACTTTAGCAATTATTGCCTATAAACAGCCGATTACACGAATTGAGATCGAAGAAATACGTGGTGTTCAAGTCACCGGTAACTTAGGAAAATTACGTGCACGGCAATTAATAAAAGAATTAGGGCATTTAGAACAACCAGGTAATCCTTTGCTTTATGGAACGACTGATTTCTTTTTGGATTATTTCGGAATAAATCATTTAGATGAATTGCCTGATTTGTTAGAAGAGGATAATCAGTCAGAAATGGCTGATTTATTTTTTGAAAATTATCCAGAAAGTTTTGAAGAGAAAAATGAAGAAGAATAGAATAATTAAAGGAGGATGCTAAGTATGGAAAGATTACAAAAAGTAATGGCACATGCTGGTGTTGCATCGAGAAGAAAATCTGAGGAAATTATTGAGGAAGGCCGAGTAAAAGTGAACGGAAAAGTTGTCACAGAACTTGGAACAAAAGTATCGGCAGGGGATGAAGTCTCAGTAGATGGTATTCCAATTGTGACTGAACAGAAAGTTTATGTTTTATTAAATAAGCCACGTGAGACGATTTCAACGGTAGATGATCCAAAAGATCGTGAAACAGTTCTTGATTTAGTGGATGCAATCGAAGAACGTATTTATCCAGTAGGACGTTTAGACTGGGATACAACGGGAGCATTATTATTAACAAATGATGGAGAGCTATCTTATCGTCTGACCCATCCAAGCTATGAATTTCCGAAGACTTATGTGGTAAAAGCAGATGGTTGGGTGAGTAAGAAAATGGGTCATCAGCTAGCTCGTGGAGTCATTATCGATGGAGAAAAAACAGCTCCAGCCCATGTAACGATATTGAGTTATGATGGAAAAGCAGATACAACGATGGTGAAAATTACTTTACATGAAGGGAAAAATCACCAAGTAAAGAATATGTTTGAAGCAATTGGAACACCGGTTGAGAAGTTAACTCGAGAAGCTTTCGGATTTTTAACAACTGAGGGTTTGCCTTCGGGAGAATGGCGCTTTTTAACTCCGCATGAGGTCAAGCAACTTTGGCATATGGTAAACGAAGATGTGGAATAGAACTTTATAGTTGCATTTTTACAAAAAAAAGATATAATATATTTAAGTGAATAGTAAATGATTCGTCTTCAGGGGCAGGGTGTAAATCCCGACCGGTGGTAAAGTCCACGACCTTTATTCTTAAGAATAAAGCTGATCTGGTGAAATTCCAGAACCGACAGTAAAGTCTGGTATAAAGAAGATGGAGCTTTTTTTAAACTACAGTTAAAGCTCTATTTGTTGTCCTCCTGGATAATAAATAGAGTTTTTTAATTGTAGGGCTCTTGCTCATATAGATGAATCCTTTTAAATTTAGTTGTTGGCTAGTCAACAAAAATTATAGGAGGATTTAGTAATGATTGAAAAACGCACACAGAAGTTAACACTTATTGGTATATTGGCAGCTATGTCATGGATTATCTCATTCTTTTCATTTCCACTTTTGTATTGGGCGCCTTTCTTAAAAGTCGATTTCAGTGATATCCCTATTCTGTTAGGCATGTATCTTTATGGGCCACTTTCTGGAATAGCGATTGGAGCTGTCCGATCCTTGCTGTCCTATGTGGCATCGGGTGGTGAAGCTGGGTTTCCGATTGGTGATACGACCGCTTTTATTGCAACACTTGTTTACACTTTACCTATTTATTATGCAATAAAAGATGGAGCGTTAAATCGGAAAAAGACTATTCTTTCAACACTTATTGGAATGCTGACATTGACTTTAACGATGGCTCTTTTAAATTGGTTAGTAGTCGCTCCACTTTATATGAGGGTGATGGGCTTTAGTGTTGGTCCGATTAGAGAGTATTTAGCAATTTCAGTGATTCCTTTTAACTTAGCTAAAGGGTTATTGGTATCGACCATATTTTTTTCTATCTTTTATCAATTAAAAGATTACTTAGACACATTAATTGATGTCAACACCGAACAGTTTAAAATTTTTGAATGAAATAAACAAAACGAAAAAAGGCTAGTATTTCTTACTAGCCTTTTTTATTTTGAAGAAAATAGTGAACTGGGTTACAATATGTTCAAACAAGTTAGAAGATAAGGAGGTTGAGCAATTTGGGTGATTATTTCAGTTATTATTTATTGACTTATTTTCAAACTGATAAAGAAGTAAGAATTTCTCAAATTTTACATACTTTGAGAGGAAAAAAAACGCCTTCCATGTATTATCTGACTGAAGTTAATCAATGGCATCATGGATTTTCAATTGCTAAGAGAATTGAGGAAAATGATATTAAAATTATTGTGGAAGCTGCTTATCAAGAGAAGTGGTTAACAAAAAAAGAAAAAGGCTTTCTACTTACTCCTTTAGGAAAAGAAACTGTCGAAAAATACTTTGAAAGTCATTATTATCCAGAATTTATTCATTCTTTTAATAATATTGATGTTTATGAAGCTTTTTGGGAACGCCTTCAGTTATTTAGTCAAGTCATTTCTGAATACATTTATCATAATATGAAATATACAGTGGTTATTAAGAATCCACTACACCAAGAGAGAATTCGGTTGCTGTTCCAAGCAAGTTTGAGAAATAAAGCGAACGCATTAAAAGATTGGACAACAGAACAATATTTTATTTTTGAAAAATTACCAGAAGAGAAAGCCAATCTCTTAGCCAATTCTTTAACAGGCCATGGAGTGATAGGGAAGACTAGGAACCAATTAGCGGATGAATTTGAGATGGAAAAAGATGAATTAAATTTTTATTTAAGAGATAGTTTAGCTGAAATAATTCAGCTTATTCAGAAATATCCAAATGATTTAGTTATAACAAAAAAATTATTAGAAAACACACAAGAAGACTATTACTTTAGTATGTCAGAGAGTACATACCGGACTTTTGAAATGTTACAAAGTGGAAAAAAAATTAGTGAAATTGCTCATTTTAGACGCATTAAAAAAAATACAGTTAAAGAGCACCTTTTAGAGATAGCATTTGTTCTGGATAGATTTCCAACAAAAGCTTTTGTTCCTAAAGAAATTTATGGATTTCTTAGTAAAAGATTTCAAGAGAGACCTTTTTATTCATATAGAGAAGCAGTAACAGATTTGGAAAATTTAGAGTTTTATCATTACCGTTTAGTTGAGTTAGAAAGGGTGCGAGAAGATTGAAGCAAGAAATAGAAGATATCCTCCAAAATAAATTTAACCATTCGAGTTTTCGAACGGGTCAAGAAGAAGCCATTCAGTCTATTCTCGCTGGCAATGACAGTTTAGTGATGTTACCGACTGGAGTAGGTAAATCTTTGTGTTATCAATTACCTGCATACCTACTGGATGGAACGGTTTTGGTCGTATCTCCTCTGCTTTCCTTAATGCAAGACCAAGTGGAAAGCTTAAAGAAAATGGGGGAGAAAAAAGTAGTAGCTTTGAATAGTGAGAGTTCATTCTCTGAAAGAGCAGATATTTTTCGGAAAATAAATCAATATCGGTTTATCTATACTTCACCTGAGATGCTACAAAATCCTCGAGTGATTGCTGCGTTAAAATCTATTAAGATTAGTATTTTTGTAGTTGATGAAGCGCATTGTATTTCTCATTGGGGAACGGATTTCCGACCTGATTACTTAGTCTTAGCTAATATTCGCAGGCAATTAGGCGAACCTAACACGATGGCTTTAACAGCTACCGCTACTAAAGAGGTGCGAGATGAGATTATTCAATTTCTCTCGTTAGATAAGGACAGAACACACCAAATTATCCAGTCTGTCGATCGTCCTGAAATAAAATTTGTCGTGGAGCATAGTCAGGGAGATAAAGATCAACGTTTAAAAAATTATCTAAAACAAATTAAAGGTCCGGGGATTGTTTATTTTATGAGTAAAAAATTGGCTGACCAATGGGCTAAGCGCATGAATGAAGTAATGGGAATTTCTGCAGCTAGTTATCACTCAGATATTGAAACAGATGATAAAAGTAAAATACAACAGCAATTTTTAAAGAATGAATTAGAAGTAATTTGTGCCACAAGTGCTTTTGGAATGGGATTTGACAAAAAAGATATTCGTTTTGTTATTCATTATCATTTGCCAGCATCTGCTGAAATGTACTTGCAAGAAGTTGGTCGAGCTAGCCGGGATGGGAAAGAAAGTTTAGCTATTCTACTCTATCAACCAGGAGATGAGCAAATTCAATGGCGTTTTATTGAAAAATCTTTGCCAAACCAGTTCTTATTAGAAAAAGTATCGCACAAAGAAAAAATACCATTAGATGTTGAAGAAGCTTTGATAAAATTAGCCAATTATTATTTAGGAATAAGTTCAAATTTAGAAGCGGCCGGAAGTTTAATTGTTGAACGTAGAGAAATGAAAGAAAAACAACTTTGTTTTATGTTAGATTATATACATACTAAAAATTGTAAACGATCCAAGTTATTAGAATATTTCAATGAAGAAAAATCAGCGGATTTAGAAGTCTGTTGTTCCTCTTGTAGTTTTAAGGAAGATGAGTTCATAGAAAGAGTCAACAAAATAAATTCTGGAAGATTAAAAAATAAAAAATCAGTGCAAATAAAAAATTGGAAAGTTATTTTTAATTCATTTTATAATAAGGGCTAACTTATTATAAAAAATTATGCTACAATTATATAGAAAAGTTAAATCATAAATAAGTATTCTAATGAAATATTTTATAGTAATGGAAGGAAGATTGTTGATGACGAAGAAAAAACATCGTTCAGATGAGGAGATATGGTCAAAGCGTTTCGAAGAAGATCACAAAGATGCAAACTATAGCTCAAGAACAGA
This sequence comes from Atopostipes sp., assembly GCA_029257245.1. Classification (GTDB taxonomy): domain Bacteria; phylum Bacillota; class Bacilli; order Lactobacillales; family Carnobacteriaceae_A; genus Atopostipes. Next base: position 26,843 of record JARICH010000010.1, read on the forward strand.
ACGTTCAAATAAAGAAAAAAAAGAAAACACAGCCGGTCCAACACCTATGTTAACAATGACTGTTGTATTTTTAGCTGTGTTAATTTTATCAACTATTTTTTACTATGTATGGTATTCGAATCAGCCGGAAGAATCTTTGATTACGGAAGAGCCTGAAACGGAATTAGTTGAAGATGATTCAGAAGAAGAAGAAATAGAAGAGGTTGAACCAGAGCCAGAGCCTGAACCTGAACCAGAACCAGAACCAGAGCCAGAACCAGAGCCTGAACCAGAACCAGAACCAGAGCCTGAACCAGAGCCAGAACCAGAGCCAGAACCGGCCCCTGCACCAGAACCAGCTCCTGCACCAGAGCCAGAGCCGGCCCCTGCACCAGAGCCAGAGCCTGCACCTGCAGCTAAAACATATACAGTGAAAGCTGGCGATAATATGTATCGGATTGCCTTAAATAATGGATTAACAGTTGAGGAATTAATGCGGATTAATGGTTTATCAAGTGATACTCTCAGTGTCGGACAGACATTAAAACTAGAATAAATATAGTTAGAGAATGAAAGTAGGTAAAAAGTGACTTATTCAAATTTAAAAATTGCAATTGACGGACCAGCATCATCTGGAAAAAGTACGGTTGCAAAATTATTAGCAGAAGAGTTTAATTTAGTCTATGTGGATACAGGGGCGATGTATCGTAGTCTAACTTATGCAGCACTTGAAACAGAAACACCTGTAGATGATGAAGAAAAATTAATAGAATTATTAGATCAAATAGAAATTACATTTGAAAGAGTATTAGAAGGCCAACTGGTTTACCTGAACAATCAAGAAGTGACTGATAAAATAAGAGGGAACAATGTGACCAATAATGTATCGGTAGTTTCTTCTTTCGGAAAAATTCGGGAAGAACTGGTAAATCAACAAAGAGAAATTGCAAAAGATAGTGGGGTAGTAATGGATGGTCGCGATATTGGAACCGTTGTTTTACCAGAAGCAGACGTTAAAATATTTTTAGTCGCTAGCGTTGATGAAAGAGCTCAACGTCGACATTTGGAAAATATCGAAAAAGGTTTTGATTCTAATTTAGAAAAGATAAAAGAAGAAATACAAGCACGGGATGAGTTTGATTCTAATCGTAAAATCTCTCCTTTAAAACAGGCAAAGGATGCTGTATTACTCGATACGACTAGTCTATCAATTGCTGAAGTGGTTAAGGAATGTAAAAAAATAGTAAAAACTGCTATGAAATAGCTTATATTTAAATAAAAAATAAGAGTATATTCTCTTGACAATTAAATAATGAATGGATAAATTGGAAATGCTAAAAGCTCTATGCTATAATAAATAGTATAATTAATGAAATGGTACTGGGAGGCGCTAGGAAATATGTCAGATAAAGAAAAAAATGAAATAGAAGAAGTAGAAAGTACAGAAGAAGAAAGTGCAAAAGTTGAAGAAATGGAAACAATGTCCGATGCTTTAGATGCATCAGTTGAGATTAAACCAGGTGATATTATCGAAGGTGAAGTATTAGCTTTTGATGATGATAAAAATGTAACAGTTGGTTTAGATACTGGTCATGAAGGATATATTCCAGTTCGCGAACTATCACTAAACCACGTAACTGATCCTGCTGAAGAAGTAGAGATTGGTGAAAAAATTCGTGTGACTGTTATTCGAATTGTTAGTGATAAAGAAGAAGGCGGATTTATCTTATCTAAGAAACGTGTGGATCAAAGAGAAGTATGGGATAAATTACAAGAACAATATGATAACGATGAAATTATTGAAGCAGAAGTAAATCAAGTTGTTAAGGGCGGGGTAACCGTTAACTTAGGTGTACGAGGATTTGTTCCTGCATCTCAATTAGATACACGATTTGTCAGTGATTTATCTGAGTTCAAAGGAAACACTTATGAATTTAAGATTATTGAAATTGATCCTGAAAATCGTCAATTAATTTTATCACGTCGTGCATTATTAGAAGCAGAAGAAGAAGGTAAGCGTGCAGAAGCACTTGCTGAATTAGAAGAAGGAAGTACTGTTACAGGTACAGTTGTTCGTCTAACAGATTTTGGTGCCTTTGTTGACTTAGGTGGAATTGATGGTTTAGTCCACATTTCAGAAATTGCTCATGAACATATTGCTCATCCAGAAGATAAGTTATCTGTTGGTGAAGAAATTGAAGTTAAAGTATTAAGTGTTGACGAAGAACGTGAACGTGTTTCATTATCAGCTAAAGAACTACTAAAAGGACCTTGGGATACAGTAGAAGATGACTTCCCAGAAGGATCTGTAGTAACTGGTACTGTAAAACGGATCGTTGATTTCGGTGCATTCGTTGAATTAAAACCAGGTGTAGAAGGTTTAGTCCATATTTCAGAAATGGCACATAAACACGTTGAAACACCAAACGAAGTTGTTAGCGAAGGCGAAGAGATTGAAGTTAAAATATTGAGTGTTGATCAAGAAGAACAGCGTGTATCTTTAAGTGTTAAAGCATTAGAAGATGCTCCAGCTGCTAGCGAAGAAAGCGAATCAACACCTCGTCAGCCAAGACAACGTCGTCAAAAACGTCAAGCAGAAGTGCGTCAGCCATCCTTACGTGACGAAGACGATGATTCAGCATTTACAATTGGTGACCAATTAGGTGATCAGTTGAAAGGTTTATTCGGAGATTCAGAAGACGAAGAATAAGTCTTGAATTAACTTATGAATATTAAAATGCACACCCAACTTATTGGATTGACCAAAAAAGTTGGGTGTGTGTTATTGTTTGGAGAAATATAAAGAAAGAAAGTTGGTGAAAATGATGAAAAAATCAAAAGTGGCAATTGTAGGACGTCCGAATGTTGGAAAATCAACTATTTTTAATCGAATTATTGGAGAACGTCTATCGATTGTTGAAGATAAGCCGGGAGTCACGAGGGATCGAATTTACGGCAGTGCTGAATGGTTAGGAAAAGAATTTTCTTTAATTGATACTGGTGGAATTACCTTAGAAGATTTACCGATGGATTTGGCTATAAAAAGTCAAGCTGAAATTGCGATGGAAGAAGCAGATGTTATTATCTTTCTAGTCGATATTCGGGATGGAGTGACGGCATTAGACGAAGATATTGCACAAATGCTTTATCGGTCAAATAAACCGGTAGTGCTTGCATTAAATAAAGCAGATAACCCAGAACAACGAGCGGATCAATATGAATTTTATGCACTCGGATTGGATGAACCTTATCCAATATCTGGTACTCATGGTTTAGGGATCGGTGATTTGTTAGACAAAGTAGTCTCGCATTTTACAGAAGACGATTTAGATGTCTATGATGATTCGACTATTCGATTCAGTTTAATTGGTCGACCAAATGTCGGGAAGTCCAGTTTAGTGAATAAAATATTAGGCGAAGAACGTGTAATTGTTTCTGAAGTTGAAGGAACCACGCGTGATGCAACAGATACTCCTTTTGTGGATGAAGAGGGACAAGAATTTGTAATCATTGATACAGCAGGAATTCGTAAAAGAGGTAAGGTCTATGAAAATACAGAGAAATATAGTGTCTTAAGGGCATTAAGTGCCATTGAGCGATCGGATGTCGTTTTAGCAGTCATTAATGCGGAAGAAGGCATCAGAGAACAAGACTCACGTGTCTTTAGTTACGCACATGATGAAGGTAAAAGTTTAATTATTTTGGTTAATAAATGGGATACAGTTGAGAAAGATACAAATACAATGCGTGATTTCGAATTAGATATTAGACTGCGTTTTAAATTCCTTGATTATGCGCCTATTTTATTTGTATCAGCTGAGACAGGTGAAAGATTACACCGTTTGCCAGAACTGATTAAATCAGTCTATGAGAGCCGAATGCAAAGAGTTCAGTCATCTGTGTTAAATGACGTTTTAATGGACGCCTTGGCAATGAATCCAGCGCCTAGAGTGAATAATAAACGACTTAAAGTCTTTTATATGACGCAAGTAGCAGTTGGACCACCAACTTTTGTTGTGTTTGTCAATGATACAGATCTGCTCCATTTCTCTTATCGACGTTTTTTAGAAAACCAATTAAGAGAAAACTTTGACTTTAGAGGGACACCAATAAAAATTATTGCGCGTCATCGAAGTTAAAAAATTAAAATATGAGATTTAGCAGACCTTTTTAAACAAAAAGGATTGCAGTTATAAGCTTTGTATGGTATCTTTGGTAATGAAATGTCTCAAGGAGATGATTTCGCCTAATTATTCTCAGTAATAATGGGATTATAAAAAGTAGCAGATAATCTGTTTACTTTTTAGGGAGGTGTAATATTATGGCAAATAAATCAGACGTGATTGATGGAGTTGCATCAAAAACTGGTTTAACTAAAAAGGATGCATCTGCAGCAGTAGAAGCATTTTTAGATGTAGTTCAAGAAACTTTAGTAGATGGTGATCGAGTACAACTTATCGGATTCGGTAGTTTCGAGGTTCGTGATCGTGCGGCTCGTAAGGGACGTAACCCACAAACTGGAGAAGAGCTACACATTCCAGCAACGAAAGTTCCGGCATTTAAAGCTGGTAAAGGATTAAAAGATGCAGTTAAAGAATCGTAAAACTGTGATTTTAATAAAAAATTAGTATATTTTAAATAGACTAATCATTATCCGATTGTTCCTATTCTTGAATGGGGGCAATCGGTTTTTTAATGAAAGGATTTAAAGACATAAAAAAAACACTGATTAGCTAATCAGTGTTTAACGATATTATATGACGTACCTGGAGGGATTCGAACCCCCGGCCGTTCGCTTAGAAGGCGAATGCTCTATCCAGCTGAGCTACAGGTACATTTTTCCAACAAAGATAATTATACAGCTGAACTTTGAAAATGTCAATAGTTATTTTTTTTAATGGTAATCTTACTCGTTTTTAAGAGATAATTAGAATATTCATCCTTCACCATTGAAAAGTGCTAGGACTTATAATAAAATGTTCAGTAGCTATATAGTAGATTTTTTGAGAGTGGGATTTTTTTGATAAAAAAAGAAGACTGGTTTACGATACCAAATATTTTATCGTATGTAAGAATATTGATGATCCCTTTATATATTTATCTCTATCTTAATGCAAGTAGTGTGAGAGATTATTATGTGGCGGCTGGAATTTTGGTCTTGTCAGGTATTACTGATGCATTGGATGGATTCATTGCGCGTAAAACGGATCAGATTACCGACCTAGGGAAAGCATTAGATCCATTAGCTGATAAATTAACTCAAATAGCTGTGGTTGGGGCAATGTCGATTGAAAACTCTTATATTCTGCCATTATTAATAATGTTTGTGCTAAAAGAGTTTTATTTACTTCTTAATAATTTAATTTTAATGAAGAAAAACATTGTGATGGACGGGGCTATGTGGTTTGGAAAGTTAGCGACCATAATCTTTTATTTAGCAATGTTTATCTTAGTTGTGTATCCTGATATCACTAAGACTTGTGCAATATACTTAGTTTGGCTAACAGCTATTTTTCAAATGATCTCATTTTTTGGATATAGCTATTGGTTTATATCTAAATATAAAGAAGAAAAGTATATTAAGTAGAATGGATGAAGATTAAATGACAAGAGAAAAAGATTCATTAAGAGCTTTAACTGTGATATTGAGAGCATCAGCAAGTATTACAAAAATGGTAAAGAAAGATATGGATTCCTACGGTGTTAATCCGACTGAGTTCATGGTTTTAGAATTACTTTATAGTAAAGGACCACAAGCCATTCAGATAATTGGAAATAAAGTACTCTTAGCATCAAGTAGTATTACTTATGTAATCGATCAGCTTGAGAAGAAGGATTTTGTTGAACGAAAACAAAATCCAACTGACCGTAGAGTGACCTTGGTGTCACTAACAGCATCCGGAGAAGAACTAATGAGTGAGATTTTCCCACAACATAGTTCAGTCATCCAAGAACTATTCCAAGATTTGACAGAAGAAGAACTCGTTAAATTAGCAGATGATATAAAATCAATCGGTTATAAAGCAACAGAACTAAATGAAATCAATGAATAATCAGGAAAAATTTCGCAAAACAGGAGATTTTTGTTACAATAATAATTGACAGAATTTAGAAAATGGGGTTGATAAGATTGGCTAAAGATAAAATAACACCAGAAATCCAGGAATTAGTGGAGACGGAATTACGTAAGGGAGCGAGCAATTCAAGAATTGCTAACTTATTAGATTTGCCTTATAAAAAGGCAGTCGTTATTATTGATGAAATAAAAGAGCTTATTCGTCCAGAAGTTGGAGAAAATATTGCCTTTACATTTCGGGAAGAACATATGGAAGGGACAATTGAAAAGTTATTGACGAATAGTGCAATTGTTAAAATTGATTGGGACAACTCACCAAGTCACTTATATGATTTAATGGAAGAAAGAACTGTCGTAAACTTTAAAGATATTAAAGCGTTCCTTAAAACATTTGATATGTTTCAAGATGATGATGCACTAAAGAATGTTGAGGACTAATTAAGATAGGCCTGTTGCAGCCAAGAGCTCTGCACAGGCTTTTTCTTCATTTTATAGAAAGAAATTAGGTGAATCCTTTGGGAAATAGAATAGAATTTCCATTAAATGGAAAGATATATTTTAAAAAAGGAGTTGAAGCTTTTGAGTTAGGTAAGAAAGAAAAAGCTATTAAATACCTTAAAAAAGCATTTGACTGTACAGGAAATAATGAAGTAAATCTTTACTATGCCTTTGTTTTATCGGTTTACCAAAGATATGAAGAAGCTTTAGCTGTGATGAATGAAAAAAAAGAGTTTTACAGATCAAGTGAGAACCACGCATCCTTTTATGTAGAAATCCTGATTAAAAACAATCTTTTTTTAGAAGCAGAATATATTATTCAAAAATATCAACTTAATTCAGCAGCAGAAGATGATCAAGCATGGAAAAGATTAGAGCAAGAATTAGATAATATTCGTCTACAATATAACTTGGAATTAGAATCGAATAAAAAAGAGTTGAAACAATCGTTAATAGAATTGGCTAATTATTCACCATTCGTTCAATCTCAGAAAATAGCTGAAGCGGAGCTTCTTGATTTATCAGAGCTTCAAGAACTTGCATCTACGATTCTTATGAATCATCAACTCGATGGAAAAGCGCGTCGTGCTTATCTTGAACTACTTGTTCAAAGAAAAGATAAAAATGAATATTCATTTTTATGGTTTGATGAAATCAGAACAGTCTGTCCGAGAGAATTAGAAGAATTTGGAGATATTGAAACAGTTAAAAATATACAGAGTTTACTTGAAAGAAAACTAGCTAAATATCCTGAATTATATTATTGGGTAGAAGCTGAAATCGTTCATGATTTACTACTTTTGTATCCTTATATTGATGAAGTAATTACTAGTATAGATTTTTGGATTGACTTGTATATCATGGAGCTGGATCTCTTTCATCATCTAGATATCAAGCTAGTGGCTAAAACAGAAGAAGAAAAAAATATGAGAGAGAAAGCAAATTATTTTCACCAACTATCACAGCGTGGTAAATTTTCTTTAGACAGATAAAAGAGTCTGCTTGAAAATTAAAATCTGAGAATAGAAAGATATTATTCGTTTACAAATAGCAATAAGTATAGTATGCTTAAGAAGTATGCAAAGGCACTAGTGGATTTAAATTGATTTAAAATGACTAGTTAATAATAATAACGGAGGCAAATAAAAAATGACAGCAAAATTTGAAAAAAAAGGTCCGGTTACTGGCGAATTAACTTTCACTATTGAAAGAGAAATCGTCGAAAAAGGACTAGACCAAACATATAATCAAATCAAAGGTAATTTAAATATTCCAGGATTTAGAAAAGGTCGTGTACCTCGTAAAATATTTAACCAACGATTTGGTGAAGAAGCACTCTACGAAGATACATTAAACGACATTTTCCCAGCAGAATTTGCAAAAGTTGTTGACCAAGTAGATGGAGAAATTGTAGGGCAACCATCTATCCAAGATATTTCATGGGAAAAAGGAGCAGATTGGGAGTTAACTGTTCTTTTATCATTAGAACCAGAAGTAGAACTTGGTCAGTATAAGGATTTGGAAGTAACAAAACAAAATCGAGAACTTGAAGAAGACGCTGTAGAAACTGAATTAGAGCGACGCCGTCAAGAATTTACAGAACTGGTAATTAAGGATACAGCCGCTGAAGAAGGCGATACTGTTGTGATTGATTATGAAGGATCTGTTGATGGAGAGGTCTTTGAAGGGGGAAGTGCAACGAACCACTCGCTTAAATTGGGATCAAATTCATTTATTCCAGGATTTGAAGAACAATTAGTTGGTGCTGAACCAGACTCGGAAGTTGAAGTTAAAGTAACATTCCCTGAAGATTACCAAGCGGAAGAACTAGCTGGTGAAGAAGCTTTATTTAAAGTTAAAGTACACGAAGTTAAGGTAGAAGAGCTACCAGAATTAGACGATGATTTTGCACAAGATATTGATGAAGATATCGAAACACTTGATGAATTACGAGAAAAGATTCGTGAAGAACTAGAAAATTCATTGAACGAACAAGCAGATGATGCTAAAGATGAAGAAGCAATTCAAAAAGCAGTTGCAAATGCAAAAATTGAAGAAATACCTTATGATATGACGCATGAAGAAGTTCACCGTCAGTTAGAAATGTTCTACAATAATTTACAACAAAATGGTATGGATAAAGAAATGTACTTCCAGTTAACTGGGACATCTGAAGCTGATTTACATGATCAGTTTGAAGAAGGAGCAGAAGAAAGCGTTCGTACTAACCTTGTACTTGAAGCAATAGTAGAAGAAGCTGATTTATCAGCGACTGAAGAAGAACAAGAAGAAGAAATTAAAACTTTATCTGAACAGTATAACTTATCAGAAGATCAGGTAAGAGAAGTCTTATCACCAGAACTATTAACACGTGATATTGCAATTAAAAAAGCAGTTGATTTAATTACTAGCTCAGCAAAAGAAGTGTTAGAAGTTAAATCTGAAGAAACTGAAGAAACTGAAGAAACTGAAGAAACAGAGTAATCAATAGCTGACGATTAACAGAATGAATACAAATTGATCCCCAAATTAATTGAGGGGATCAATTTTTTATTGGTAAGGCACAGTTAAAGCTTGGATATAGCGAGCTAAATGCAATTGTTGGTAGAAAATAATGAGCTGTGTTATTCTTAGATAAGAAATAAATGAAGTGAAATAGAGGTGACTAAATTAGATATGGATAATAATAATGATGATAGTATGAATGTATCTTGTTCCTTTTGCGGAAAAAGTCAGGATCAAGTAAATAAAATTATAGCGGGACCCGGCGTTTATATTTGTGATGAGTGTGTAAATCTTAGCAAAGAAATTATAGACAATGAATTCTCAATTGAAGAAGAGTCGGTAGAACTAAAAGATGTTCCGAAACCTCAAGAAATATATGATGTCTTAAATGATTATGTAATTGGTCAGGAGGCAGCTAAACGTACTCTTTCAGTGGCTGTCTATAATCATTATAAACGTGTAAATCATTTGTTGGACGCTGATACAGACGAACATGTTCAGCTCCAAAAAAGTAATATTTTACTTGTAGGACCAACAGGATCAGGTAAAACCTATCTTGCACAAACCTTGGCTGGTATTTTAGATGTCCCTTTTGCAATTGCGGATGCAACAAATTTAACAGAAGCAGGTTATGTAGGTGAGGATGTTGAAAATATCCTAGTTAAATTATTACAGGCAGCTGATTTCGATGTCGAGCGAGCCGAAAAAGGCATTGTTTACATTGACGAAATCGATAAAATTGCGAAAAAATCGGAAAATGTTTCAATTACGAGAGATGTAAGTGGAGAAGGAGTTCAGCAATCTTTACTTAAAATATTGGAAAGTTCAATTGCTAGCGTACCACCAAAAGGGGGGCGCAAACATCCTCAACAAGAGATGATTGAGATTGACACAACAAACATTCTCTTTATTGTTGGTGGAGCATTCGCTGGTCTAGAAGAAATAATCCAAAATCGTCTTGGAGAACGTACGATTGGATTCGGAGCAAATATCGAGCAAGAAGATGAGCTAAAAGAAGATAATATTATGCAAAAAGTATTACCAGGAGATTTACAGAAATTCGGATTAATTCCTGAGTTTATTGGCCGCTTGCCGGTAGTTGCAGTACTTGATGAATTAGACGAAGAAGATTTAATTGAAATATTGTCTCGACCAAAGAATTCATTAGTGAAACAATATCAAGTATTAATGAGCTTAGATAATGTCGATTTAGAATTTGAAAAAGAGGCATTAGCAATAATCGGACAGCAAGCTATCGAACAGAGTACAGGTGCTCGGGGCTTAAGAACAATAATTGAAGAAATTATGCTAAATATTATGTTTGATATTCCTAGCCGTGAAGACATTCATAAAGTAGTAATTACTAAAGAAGCTGCTGAGCAAAAAGAAGAACCTTTATTCTATGATGAAAAAGGGGAACTAGTTAGCTAAAATTTTACAATATAAAAAAGCTGTTGATCTTTCCTTAAAAGGAGAGTTCAATAGCTTTTTAATATTTCAAAAAATCTTCATGAACCATTAACTATGTAAAGAGTAAGAAAAAACTTTGAAATATGTTTGTAATATGTTACTATTTACAGTAGCTGTAAAAGCAATCACTTGATTTAAATTAATTAATTTAGTCCTTCGTTTAATTTCTTTAAATATACGAGTGTAAAATAGATAAGGTTGGTGAGAAAATGAAATTTCCAATTCAAAATGCAGATATTATTATTAGTGCTGTGAGAGAAGAACAATATCCAGATTTAAGATTACCCGAAATTGCAATTGCTGGTCGTTCGAACGTTGGAAAGTCATCACTCATTAATAGTTTGCTAAATCGTAAAAGTTTAGCACGAACTTCTCGTAAACCGGGACGAACAGTAACTATTAATTTTTATAATATAGAAGATGAACTTGTTTTTGTAGATGTACCAGGTTATGGATACGCCAAAGTTTCAAAAGCTGAATTAGAGAAATGGTCGGAAATGATGGAACATTACTTTTCTACTCGTGAAATTCTAGAAAAAGTAATATTAATAGTTGATTTACGTCATAAACCAACAGGCCAGGACGTACAAATGTATGATTATTTGAAACATTTAGGTTTACCTGTCTTAGTTATTGCTACAAAAGCGGATAAAGTTAAACCAGGTGTACGTAATCGACATTTAAATGATGTCTATAATACATTGAACTTAGTCCAAGGAGATCTTGTAATTCCATATTCATCGATAACTGGTGAAGGAAAAAAAGAGGTCTGGAACGCTTTATTAAACGATTTAGGAATTGATCGCGAATGAAATTATTAATGTATGGCGTCAGTAAAGAAACGGTAACAAAAGAAGAAGCAGTTAAATATCAAATATCAAATGGTCGAAAAGAAAGACAGATGGCTGAAATATTAGAACTTGATGGAATTGAAGAAATAGTTATTTTAGACAGTGATTTTCGAAATGAATATTATCTATATGTCGATGAATTAATATTTAGTCATGGGGAATTCTTAAGGTATCTGTCGGAGGAAACAGGAAAAGATTTAGAAGAAATCATCTTAGAAACTTATAGTAAATTTAACGAAGATGTTTTACGTCACCTTTATGAAATAGCAAGTGGTTATTTATCAAAACCACAGGGATGTTTTGAAATTCTGATTTCTTTAGAAAGAGCCTTAAATCTTGCGGAACATTTAGAAACAATTGGTGAAATTTTAACGAAATTATTTAAAGAAGCAATTGATTTAGCGTATTCATTAAAATTAAACGATTTGGTGCAACCCTTAAATGTCAGCCAATCCTCTAAATATATTTATTTATTGAAAAATAAATTGGAAAAATTAGAAAATAAAAACTATCTACTCGCAGCTGCAGATCGCGACCTAATAATTTTAACGAAAGTTTTATTAATGGCTAATGCTCAAACTATTACAGTGACCCATTCGGATTCACAGAAATTAACAGAGCAGTATAAAGAAATTAGTTCGAAATTAACAGAAGACGAAAAAAATAAATTATACATGGCAGACTCTAAATCATTGAATTATCGTCTAGCTAAAGCAGATGCAGTTATTTTAAATCTGCAAGAGATGAATATATTGAATGAAGAGACGAGAGAAGATATTGCGGAAATTCGACAAACGCGTAAAATTCAATATGTGATTGATACTAGTGAAGAGCCATTGGAGGAACTTCATTGTCAATCTTTAGATATTGAACTTGTAGATTCAAATATCAGTTACAATCCTAGTGATGAGGAACAACAACAAGCAATGATTGAGTTTGATGAAATTTTATCCGCCCATATTAAAGAATTTATGAAATATTTTGAGCAGTTTCAAGAAGAACATTTAACAGAAATCAGTTATTGATTAGACTCAAAGGAAGTTTATAAGACTTCTTTTGAGTTTTTTTAATGAAAAGAATACAATAATCCATAAATATCTAAAAAAATAGCTGAATGATTCGCTTTAAGTGGATGTAAGTGTTTATTTCTTCGGTAAAATACAGTAATATGATAAAGAAGCATGAATCGGAAGGAAGATAATATGTTTATAGATCAAGCAAAAATAGAAGTTAAAGCAGGCGATGGAGGCGATGGGATTGTTGCTTTCAGACGTGAAAAATATGTACCAGATGGTGGACCAGCAGGAGGCGATGGAGGTCGAGGTGGGAACATTGTCTTTAAAGTGGATGAAGGATTACTAACTCTGATGGATTTTCGTTATAACCGCCATTTTAAAGCGGATAAAGGTGAAAATGGCATGCCAAAAGGAATGCACGGTCGTGGCGCTGAAGACCTAGTCGTCCCAGTACCTCCGGGAACAATTATTATGAATGAAGAAACTGGCGATACTATCGCTGATTTAACAGAAGAAGGCGAAGAATATATTGTAGCCAAAGGGGGTCGTGGCGGACGAGGAAATAGTCGTTTTGCTAGTTCGCGTAATCCTGCACCCAATATTTCTGAAAATGGTGAGCCGGGGGAAGAGCTAACTCTTCGTTTAGAGTTAAAGCTATTAGCTGATGTAGGCTTATTAGGTTTCCCATCGGTTGGGAAATCAACTTTTTTATCGGTTGTTACTTCAGCGAAGCCAAAAATTGCTGATTATCCATTTACAACCATTACACCCAATATCGGTGTAGTAGCGCTAGATGATGGACGTAGTTTTGTAATCGGTGATATGCCAGGAATTATTGAAGGAGCAGCTGAAGGTATTGGTTTAGGTTTACAATTCTTACGTCATATTGAACGAACAAAAGTTTTATTGCATCTTCTAGATATGAGCGGAATAGAAGGACGCGATCCTTTTGAAGATTATTTAATTATTCAGGAAGAATTAGAAAATCACGATCCGAAACTTCTTAATAAACCACAGTTAATTATAGCCAACAAAATGGATATGCCTGATTCAGAAGAGAATTTAGAAGAGTTTAAGAAACAAATGGATACACTCGGTAAAGACTATGAATTATTTGAAATCTCTGCGATTCGTCAACAAGGAGTTAAAGAAGTTCTTTACCGCAGTATTGAACTAGTGGAAAACTATGAAGAAGTAATGGAAGAAGAAGTCCTAGATGAAGATACGCATGTAGTCTTTAGACATGAAGAGGAAAAAGAACCCTTCAAATTAACTCGAGACTCACAAGGTGTTTGGATTCTATCGGGTGAAGAGATTGAGCGCATGTTCCTTATGGCAAACTTTGATCATAATGAAGAGATTATGCGTTTTGCTAGACAGTTGCGACAAATGGGTGTGGATGAAGCACTTAGAGAAGGTGGAGCGAAAGATGGCGACTTAGTAGCCATCCAAGACTTTACTTTTGAATTTGTAGAATAAAAAGATTTTGACTGAAAGTAGATAGAGGTAAAAAAATGGAATTACTTTTTTTAGGAACAGGATCTGGTGTCCCTTCAAAACAAAGAAATGTCAGTAGCTTAGCCTTAAAATTATTGGACGAGATAAATAGTATTTGGCTCTTTGACTGTGGAGAAGCAACCCAGCATCAAATTTTAAAAACCACATTAAAACCACGGAAAATTAATAAGATTTTCATTACGCATATGCATGGCGATCATATTTTTGGCTTGCCTGGATTTTTAAGCAGTCGCTCTTTTCAAGGAGGGGAAGATCAGCTAACGATTTATGGACCTAAAGGAATTAAAGGCTATGTTTTATCTAGCTTAAAATATTCTGGAAGTTATCTGCAATATCCTTTGAACTTTGTTGAATTTGAAAAAAATGGACTGTTATTGCAAGAGGGTCCATTCAAAGTTTATGTTGATCGTTTACAGCATGGAGTTCCTTCTTATGGTTTTCGAATAGAAGAAGCAGATCATGAAGGAACATTAGATGCAGAAAGACTGAAGGAATTAGATATTCCGCCGGGTCCGATTTATGCACGGATTAAAAATAAAGAAACTGTCGAATTAGAAGATGGGCGTGTGATTGATGGTGCAGAGTTCGTTGGTCCAAAACAAAAAGGACGAGTTATCACTATTTTAGGTGACACGGTAAAACATCCAAACAGTCTTACATTGGCAAAAGAAGCAGATGTATTAGTTCACGAAGCTACCTTTGCTCCGGGAGATGAGGCAATGGCACGTCAATATAATCATTCAACATCTACTCAAGCAGCACAAATTGCTAAGGAAGCTGGAGTTGGACAACTACTACTCAATCATTTTAGCTCAAGGTATATGTATAAAGATGTTCAAAAAATATTAAGAGAAACACGGAAAATATTTTCAAATACGCAAGCGATGTCTGATTTAGATGAGTTAGAAATCCCATTGAAGAGAGTAGATGATTTGGAGTGAAGACGGACGACTTGTTAGACAAAACATTTTTAATAACTGGTGCTTCGTCAGGAATTGGCAGTGCAATTGCTTATGAACTGGCAGCTAGAGGAGCTAATTTAATTATATCCGCTCGGCGAACAGAAAAATTAAATCGTGTCGCTGAAAAGTCAAAACAATTAGGTGCAGGTAAAGTATATCTTTTCCCACTTGATCTCTCGATTCTCGATCAAATTGATCGTCTGGAACTATTTATTGAGAACAATGAGTTGACGATTGATGGGCTAATAAATAGTGCGGGGTTCGGTTATAGTGGAAATTTTGTGCAGATGGATTTTGCTAAAGTTGAAAAAATGTTTCAGGTGAACGTTCTAGGACTCATGTATCTGACTCAGCGAATAGCCATCAAAATGATCGATCAAGGTTTTGGTGAAATAATCAATCTTGCTTCATTAGCCGGAAAAGTAGCCACTGCGGATTACGCGATTTATGCGGCAACAAAATCTGCGATTATATCTTTTAGCCATGCTTTGCGGCTAGAGTTAAAAGACTCAGGCGTTCATCTAACTGTAGTCAACTTTGGTCCAGTCAATACTCCTTTCTTTGATCAAATAGAAGAGCAACGAAGAGAAAAAAGTCTTAATTCTTATTTTACGCTTGAAGTTGAGAAAGCAGCTAAGATAGTGGTCAATAGCTTGGGAAAAAATAAAAGAGAAGTTAATCGACCTTTTATCCTTAGCATGGGAGCAATAGTTTATCAGTTAGCTCCACAGTTCACTGAAAAAATAATTGTAAATTATTTTGATGCATAAATAAAACTGAAAGGATGTAGGATGATGAAAAAACAATGGACAACTGTTTTCCTAATTTTAATTGCTTTAATTGTTGTGTTATTTGCTGTTTTAAATGTTGATCCAATAGCGATTAACTTTGGTTTTACAATTATTGAAATGCCCTTAGCAGTCATTTTAATTGTTACCTTACTAATTGGTGTATTAATGGCTGTTCTTTTATCCACGGGGATTATCTTAAACTATAAGAGTGAAGAAAAGAAATTAAGAAAAGAAATCGAAGCAGCTGAAGCTGAAAAAGAACGCGAAAAAGAGAATTTAATTCAATCGCATCAACAAGAAATCGAAGAATTAATTCAGGAAAAAGAGCATTCTGATCAAGAGATACGACAATTAAACCGTCGAATAAGTAATATGGATGCGAGCGCGAACACGAACACACAGATTGAAGAATAAGAGGTTAGTTTAGATCATTATAATATAATTTTAAATCTAAAAAAGATGGGATTTTCCCATCTTTTTTATCGTAGAACTGGGAGTGTTGATAATTTGCTAAATAAAGTAACTAAAAAATGGGAACAAAAGCTAACTGTCGATCAAAAAGAAATAGAAAAATTAGCAGAAGAATTAAACCGAAGTTCACTTTTTATAGAAGTATGTTTTCAAAGAGGGTTAAATACTAGCTCTGAAATAGAAAAATTTTTAACTATTGATGATAGCTGGTTTCATGATCCGTTCTTAATGAAAGATATGGAAAAAGCAGTCAAACGAATTATTGAAGCAATTGAAAACAATGAGAAAATAACGATTTATGGCGATTATGATGCAGACGGAATGACTTCAACGGCATTACTTTATGAGAGTTTAGAAGCAATTGGAGCCGATGCGGATTATTTTTTGCCTAATCGTTTTATCGAAGGCTATGGCCCAAATATAGACGCATTTGAGGAAATCATTAAAAATGGAAGTACTCTAATTATTACCGTAGATAATGGAGTAACCGGTCACGAAGCGATTAATTTTGCTCAAGGACAAGACGTTGATGTGATTGTAACAGATCACCATGCATTACCTGAAGTCTTGCCAGATGCTTATGCGATTGTACATCCCGCTCATCCAGATGGGAATTATCCATTCACGGACTTAGCAGGTGTTGGCGTTGTACTCAAATTAGCCAGTGCTTTACTTGGTGAACTGCCTGTTGAATCGTTAGATTTGGCGGCAATTGGAACAGTTGCTGATTTGGTTTCCTTGCAAGATGAAAATCGAGCGATTGTTTACTATGGTTTAAAAATGATGGAGACAACACAAAGAATTGGCTTACAAGAACTTTTGCAAGTGATTGCTATCGAACCGGAGATAGTCGATGAGGGCACAATTGGTTTTCAGATTGCTCCGCGCTTAAATGCCATTGGACGCTTAGGAGATGCAGAACCTGGAGTGGATTTATTAACGACCCATGATCCTATTGAAGCAAAAGCCTTAGCAGAATTTATAGATCAACAAAATATTGAGAGAAAATCAATTGTTGAACAGATGACAGATGAAGCCTTTAAAAAATTAAAAATAGAGAAGGAAAATTCTGAAATAGTTCTGTTAGCTGATGAAAACTGGCATCAAGGAGTTCTAGGGATTGTGGCGAGCCGAATTGTCGAAAAAACAAATAAAGTCAGCTTATTGTTTACGATTGATCCTGAGACGAATATTGCGAAGGGATCTGCTCGGAGTATAACAGGAGTCAACCTTTATGAGGCATTTACTAAAATTGATGATTTATTTATTTCTTATGGTGGCCACGAAATGGCAGCTGGAATGACTGCACATGTTGATCAACTAGAAGCGATCGAAAGTGCACTATCCCTTTATCTAGATAGTTTGGAAGCTGAGGAAGTTACTCAGAAAGTAGATGCTTTTGTCGAATTAGCCGATCTTTCTGTGGAAATAGTTAAAGAGCTAGAAGAACTAAAACCTTTTGGAACTGGAAATTCGAAACCACTAATCGCTAGTAGGAATGTTTCTATTCTTCAAAATCGAACGGTTGGTCTTGAAGGAGATCATTTAAAACTAGAAGTAGAGCAAAGAAACCAGTTGCTAGATATCATATCTTTCCGTAATGGCGATTTAAATAATTATTTATTTGAACAACAGAATGTTTCTATCCTGGGTTATGTTGAATTAAACGAATGGAACGGAAAAACGAAGGTTCAAATGCAAATGATTGATATTGATATCCCAGGACCTAAATTAATTGATGAGCGAGTGAATAAGCTCGAACAAGATTTATTTAAAGCCGAAGCTAGCCAGTATGTTTTTTATCAAGAGAGCAGTTATCAACAGATGAAAGGTTATTTACCTGCTTCATCAGAAGCAATTTTAATTGAGAGCTTGGAAGAGGCAGAGAAATTTACCGGAAACAGTAAAATGATAATTGTTGATTGTCCACACGCTATCGACCAATTTAAAGCGACTCTTCAAGGTAACTATGATATTCCGGTTCATTGTTATTTTTATAAAGATGAACACCTCTATCTATCCGGATTACCAAGTCGTAAAGATTTCGCTAAGGTGTATAAATTTATCGGTCAATATAAAGAAATTGATTTGAAAAAGAATGGTCACCACATGATTAACTACTTAGAAATTGGAAGTAAGCAGATCTTTTTGATTGTTCAAGTGTTTTTAGAGGCAAAGTTTGTTATAATAGAAAACGGATTATTAAAGATAAGAAATAATCCAGAAAAAATGGACTTAGAACAAACTATAAGTTATCAAGATGCGCTGCAACAGTTTCAAGCAGAAGAATTATTTTTATATAGTTCTTTTAAAGAAATTATGGAAGCACTGAATAAATAAAAGTTAGTTACTGTTGGGATGCATTATTATTATTCATATGAGGAGAAATAAAAATGGACTTAAGTAAATATATCGCTTCTGTACCTGATCACCCAGAAAAAGGTGTTATCTTTAGAGATATTTCACCGTTAATGGCAGATGGGGAAGCGTATCAATATGCGACAGACCAAATTGTGAATTATGCAAAAGAAAAAAATGCAGAAGTTATTATTGGACCTGAAGCCCGAGGGTTTATTGTTGGTTGTCCAGTTGCTTATTCATTAGGAGTCGGATTTGCACCAGCTAGAAAAAAGGGTAAGCTCCCACGTGAAGTTGTTGAAATTGACTATAATTTAGAATACGGAACGGATACTTTGCAAATTCATAAAGATGCGATTGTTCCGGGACAAAGAGTTCTAGTTGTTGATGATTTGTTAGCGACTGGTGGAACAATTGCTTCAACGATTAAATTGATTGAAGAATTAGGTGGAGTTGTTGTTGGTACAGCATTTTTAATTGAGCTAAAAGATTTAAATGGTCGAGATAAAATCAAAGATTATGACATTTTTACTTTACTAGAATACTAAGAAAATAAAAAAAAGCCATCCGCTATTCAATTTAATTGAATAGCGGATGGCTTTTTAAAAATTAGACTTTAACTTAATAGACATGTTGACGAAAGAGAGAAATTACTCGTCCTAAAATTTTGACATCTTTTAATCGGATCGCTTCTAACTCGTCATTTTCTGGTTGTAAACGGATATAATCACTTTCTTTATAGAACCGTTTACAGGTAGCTTCATCTTCTTCAGTCATTGCAATCACAATGTCTCCATTATCAGCGGTTGTTTGTCGCTTAACAATGACTAAGTCGCCATCTAAAATCCCAGCATTAATCATACTGTTACCACGGATTTTAAGCATGAATAAATCTTCTACATTATCAGTCAAATGATCTGGTAGTGGGAAGAAGTCAGTTGCATCTTCTACAGCTAGAATAGGTTCTCCTGCAGTAACGATACCAAGTAAAGGAATTTTATCGCTATCTTCATTAATACCTATTTTTTCTAGTCCACTTTCAGTAACTTCAATTGCTCTGGGTTTTGCAGGGTCTCTTACGATATAACCATAATCTTCTAATCTCGATAAGTGACCATGAACTGTAGAAGTTGAAGCAAGTCCTGTAGCATCACAGATTTCTCGGACAGTCGGTGGATAGCCACGTTCTGCAACTTCTTTCTGAATAAAAATTAAAATCTCGTGTTGCTTCTCTCCTTTGCGTCCTCGTTTTGCCATAAATACACCCCATCATTTAGTTGTTTGAAAGCTTTATCTTATTTGATCTAAGTATATCATAGATTCATACTAAATCAAACGTTTGTTCGCTAAGCTCTTTTAATGAGATTATCAAATACTTTCAGCTTAGGCTGGTTATTTGTAGACTGTTTTGGTAAAATGGTTCATGTAGTTAATTTATAAGGAGTTGAATAAATTTAAGTGGAAGAACTAATCAAGCGAATTAATCACTTAGCCAATAAAAGTAAGAAAACAGAGTTGAGCGCTGAAGAAAAAGCAGAACAACAAAAGTTAAGAGAAGAATATTTAGACATGATTCGCGGCCAAGTTAAGAATCAGCTAGCTAGTGTAAAAGTAGTTGATAAAGAAGGTCAAGACGTCACACCTGATAAATTAAAAGATTTAAAAAATACTATAGATAAAAAATAATAAGAATACCGAAAGGATTGAAAGAATGTTTGACAAAACAGATCAATTAGCAGTAAATGCAATCCGTACCCTAAGTATCGACGCAATCGAGGCAGCAAATTCTGGTCACCCAGGATTACCAATGGGAGCTGCACCAATGGCTTATGCTCTATGGGCAAAGCACTATAAAACAAATCCAAAAAATTCACAGTGGTTTAACAGAGACCGCTTTATACTTTCAGCCGGACATGGTTCAGCAATGCTTTATAGTTTACTTCACTTAACAGGATTCGATGTTTCACTAGATGATTTAAAAGATTTCCGTCAGCTAGGAAGTAAAACACCTGGACACCCAGAAGTATTAGATACAGATGGAGTAGAAGCAACTACTGGTCCACTAGGGCAAGGATTTGCGAATGGTGTTGGAATGGCTATGGCAGAAGCTCACTTAGCAGCAAAGTATAATAAAGAAGGCTATCCAATTATTGATCATTATACGTATGTTTTTGCGAGTGATGGAGATTTCCAA
>JARICH010000063.1 GCA_029257245.1 Atopostipes sp.
ATACCCTGTTAGAGAGAACGCATTAATTATCAAAGAAGACGGGAGCAAAGTGCAAATTGCACCAGCAAATCGTCAATTTCAAAACGCTCCTCTAGTTCAACGAATGTTGACCAACATTGGAGGACCACTGAATAACTTTATACTAGCGATTGTCGCTTTTACTTTCTTAGCATTTTTGCAGGGGGGAGTGATCTCTGAAGAAGCCAAAATTGGACCTATTAGTCCAGATTCACCAGCAGCAGAATTATTAGTAACTGGAGATCAAATTTTGGAAATCAATAATGAAGAAGTTCATGGTTGGCAAGAGATGGCTCTAATTATTCAAGAAAATCCGAATGAACCTGTTAAATTAAAAGTAGAGAATCAAGAGGGAGAAATTTCTAATCTAGCTATTACACCTGATGTGTACGTCACAGAGGATGGACAAGAGATTGGACGGATTGGAATTGAGCCTTATAAAAATAATTCTTTGCGTGATAAGCTCACATTTGGTTTTATAAAAACATGGAATTTAACAGTACTCATTAGTCAAAGTATTCTTAGTTTATTTACCGGCGGTTTTTCAGTCGACGATCTAGGAGGACCGGTTGCAATTTATAATTTAACAGGGGAAGTGGCAGCAGCTGGCGGATTCATTGGAATCATTAGTTTCCTAGGCTTCTTAAGTGTAAATCTAGGATTGATGAATTTATTACCCATACCTGGTTTAGATGGTGGTAAATTAGTTTTAAATCTAGTTGAAGGAATTCGAGGCAAAGCTTTGAGCGAAGAAAAAGAAACAATGATTACTTTAGTGGGTGTAGTTATTTTGCTCGCCTTAATGCTGTTTATTACCTGGAATGATATCCAACGATTTTTCTTTAAATAATAATAATGAAAAAAGGAGTATGATAATTAATGAAACAATCACAAATTTTTATCCCAACATTACGTGATGTACCAAGTGATGCAGAGGCGGCAAGCCATCAGCTTATGTTACGTGCAGGTTATATCCGACAAGTTTCAGCCGGAGTTTATACATATCTGCCTTTGGCATGGCGAGTGATTAACAAGATCAATGAGATTGTACGAGAGGAATTAAACAAAACGGGTGGAACAGAAATGATGTTACCAACCTTGATCCCAGCTGATTTATGGAGAGAATCCGGTCGCTATGAAACTTATGGCCCTGAGATGATGAAGTTAAAGGACCGACATAATCGAGATTTTCTTTTAGGGCCTACTCACGAAGAAACTTTTACTAAGTTAATTCGTGATGATATTGCATCTTATAAAAAATTACCTCTTCATTTGTATCAAATTCAGACAAAATATCGAGATGAAAAACGTCCGAGATTTGGTTTGCTTAGAGGACGCGAGTTTATTATGAAAGATTCCTACACTTTCCACGATTCCTATGAAAGTTTAGACCATGCTTATTCTGAAATTTGGGAAGCCTATGAAAACATCTTTGACCGCATCGGTTTAGA
The DNA here is from genome assembly GCA_029257245.1 of Atopostipes sp. Lineage (GTDB taxonomy): Bacteria > Bacillota > Bacilli > Lactobacillales > Carnobacteriaceae_A > Atopostipes. Next base: position 1,470 of record JARICH010000063.1, read on the forward strand.
TTACCGTTCAATTATTGCAGATGCAGGTGCAATGGGGGGAAGCGAATCAATGGAATTTATTGCTTTAGCAGATATTGGAGAAGATACAATTGCTTATTCAACAGAAGCTGGATATGCCGCAAATATTGAAATGGCTAGCAGTAAATTTAATGAAAGTAAAAATACAGATGTTCAATTAGAAAAAGAGTTAGTTGAAACACCAAATGCGAGTACAATTGAAGAACTCGCTGAATTGTTAGCAGTTGATAAAAAAGAAATATTAAAAAGTGTTTTATATGTAGTAGATGGTGAAAAACCTGTCTTAGCAATTGTGCGAGGCGATCACGAAGTTAACGAAATAAAAGTACGTTTAGCTAGTGAAGGTGAGTTAATCGAAAAAGCTACGGACCAAGAAATTGAAGACTTATTCGGTGGAATTCCAGCAGGATATGTTGGTCCAATGGGATTACCCGAGGATGTATTAATTTTAGCGGATGAATATGTTGAAAATATGGTGAATAGTGTCAGTGGTGCAAATGAAATTGATAAACACTATATTAACGTGAATTCAGGACGTGACTTTGAAGCTGACCAATATTTAGATATACGAATGGTTCAAGAAGGCGATTTGCCGCCAAATGGAAATGGTGAGTTAAAATTCGCTACTGGAATTGAGATAGGTCATATCTTTAAGTTGGGGACTCGATTCAGTGAAACAATGGATGCTACAGTTTTAGACCAAAATGGTCGTCCAATACCTGTAGTGATGGGTAGTTATGGGATTGGAATTAGTCGTTTACTATCGGCGATTGTTGAACAAAACTATGATGAGAAAGGTTTAGTATGGCCTTCATCTGTTGCTCCTTTTGATATTCATTTAGTACCTGTAAACTATAATAATGAAGCTCAAAAAGAGTTGGCTGACGAGTTATACGAACGTTTTACTAAAAAAGGTTTTGAAGTATTGATTGACGATCGGAAAGAAAGACCTGGAGTGAAGTTTACAGATGCAGAATTGATCGGTGTTCCCGTACAAATTACGATTGGGAAAAAGGCAGAAGATGGCATTGTTGAAGTAAACATCCGAGAAACGAATGAAATGATTGAATCGAAAAAAGAAGAAGTTCTTGACATGATTTCAATTTTAAAGAAAACACATGAAGAAGAAAAAGAACAATAAATAATCGTTAAAATAGAAGGGAAATAAAAGGAGACAGTTAGCTGGCTCCTTTTATTTTATACTGGATTACTGAGAAAGAAGGGAAATTATGGCGAAAGACCCGATTGCATTGTTTCAAACCTTAAGCGAACAAATTAAGTTAGATTTAGAAGCAGAAGAAATGAGTTATTTTGAAAATGCTGGAGTTCATGCAGTGAAAGTTCATAGAGACAAAAAAATATGGGAATTTCATTTATTATTAGATCAGATATTACCATATGATTTGTACCAGAAATTAACTCTTTCAATGAGAATGGCATTTTCAAAGATAGCCCAAATAGAGTTAGTGATTGATACGAGAAATTCTGACTTCAACCAAGACTTACTGAATGATTATTGGCTATTAGCTGCTCAGAATAGTCAGGTAGATTCACCAATCTGCAATCAACTATTTAAAGAGAGAAAACCTCATTACAAGGGTGATAAAGTATTCTTTTATATTGAACACGAAGTGACTTTGTCAAAGTTTCAGGAAGAGTTTTTTCCAAAAATTAATCGTCAATTTGAAAGCTTTGGTTTTCCTGAACGATTTCAAATTATACCAAAGGTCGATGAAGTTGCTGCTGAAAAATTAAGCAACGCTGTTAAAGAAAAAAATGAAAATGAGACAGCAGAGCTTACAAAAATTTTAACACAGAAACACCAAGAGAATGAGAGAAATGGTAGTGGTTCATCAACTGGACCGATAAAAGTTGGGCGTAACATTGCACAAAAAGCACCAGTCTTTCAGATGGACACTATTCATGAAGAAGAGCGCTCAATCGTAGTAGAGGGTTATGTATTTGACGTCGAAGTGAGAAAACTAAGGTCTGAACGAGAGTTATTAATTCTAAAAATGACCGATTACAGTTCGTCTTTAACCATTAAGAAATTTTCAAATAATGAAGATGATGAAGCAACATTTGCTCGAATTAAAGAAGGTATGTGGTTGAAAGCTCAAGGAGCTATCCAGCAAGATAACTTTAATAATGAGCTGACAATGATGGCTCAAAGTCTCCAAGAAACCTTTCATGAAGATAGAATGGACCAGGCTGCTGAAGGTGAAAAAAGAGTGGAGCTTCACAGTCACTCTAAAATGAGTATGATGGATTCGGTTGTAGAAGTTGAAGATTTAATTGCGACTGCTGCTAAATGGGGCCATAAGGCGATTGCTCTAACGGATCATGAGGGTGTTTACTCTTTCCCGGAGGCCTATCAAGCGAGTAAAAAGCATGGCGTTCAAGTCATCTATGGTCTAGAAGCAGACTTAGTGGATGACGGTGCTCCGATTGCCATGAACTTAAAAGATATCGAATTGGATGAGGCTACTTATGTTGTCTTTGACGTGGAAACAACAGGTTTATCTGCTATTTATGATTCGATTATTGAGCTAGCGGGTGTGAAAATGTATAAGGGCAATGTAATCGCTGAGTTTCAAGAATTCATTGACCCAGGTGAACAGTTATCCGATTTTACAACTGAATTGACAGGCATCACGAATGAAATGTTAAAAGGTTCAAAATCGGAAAAACAAGTTTTAAGCGAATTTCAGGATTTTACTGAAGATACTATTCTCGTAGCGCACAATGCGAAATTTGATATGGGCTTTATTAATAAAGGTTATGAAAAAAATGGCTTAGCAACAACTAGTTTACCAGTGATTGATACTTTAGAATTATCTCGTTTTGTTTATCCAGAGTTAAAGACCTTTGGTTTAGGATCGTTAGCTAAACGCTTCGATGTCTTATTGGAACAGCATCACCGAGCAATTTATGATGCTCAAACAACGGGAATTCTCTTAAATATATTTTTAAAAGACTTAGAAGAACGCTATGAGATAACAAATCACCAAGATTTAAATAGTCACTCAGGTAATGAGGAAAGTTATAAGCGAGCACGTTCGACTCATGCTACTTTATTAGTTCATTCAGAAACTGGAATGAAAAATCTTTATAAATTAGTTTCTATTGCTCTAACTGAATACTACTATCGAACACCAAGAATCCCTCATCGAGTTCTTGCTGAACATCGAGAAGGAATTTTAGTAGGGAGTGGCTGTTCGAATGGTGAAGTCTTTACAGCGATGATGCAGACTGGCTATGAGGATGCTAAAAAGTTAGCTAAGAACTATGATTTCTTAGAAATTATGCCAAAAGATGCATACCTAAATCTACGTGAAAGAGAACTGATTAAGAATGATGAGGACTTAGAAGAAATCCTCTCGAACATTGTTAAATTAGGTGAGGAGTTAGATATCCCGGTCGTAGCTACTGGAAATGTGCATTATATCAATCCAGAAGATGAGATTTACCGAAAGATTATATTACAATCAATTAATAAATCAAATACAAAAGAAACTTTACATCCTAAACTTTACTTCCGTACAACGGATGAAATGCTCGAAGCTTTTTCATTTTTAGGGGAAGAAAAAGCAAAAGAAGTTGTTGTGACGAATACTCAAAAAATACATGGCATGGTTGATCCTGACTTAACACCAGTTAAAACAGACTTGTATACTCCAAAAATGGAGGGTGCTGAGGATGAGATTCGCGAAATGACTTATACGGAGGCACATTCACTCTATGGTGATGAATTGCCTGAAATCGTAGAAGCTCGAATTGAAAGAGAGTTAGACAGTATTATTGGGAACGGCTTTGCGGTAATTTATTTAATATCTCATAAATTAGTCGAGCAAAGTAATATCGATGGTTATTTAGTGGGGTCTCGTGGATCAGTTGGTTCTAGTTTGGTTGCGACCTTGACCGGTATTACGGAAGTAAATCCATTACCCCCACATTATCGTTGCCCATCATGTCAACATACAGAGTTTTACACCGATGGTTCAGTTAGTTCAGGTTTTGACTTGAAAGAAAAAGCATGCCCTCATTGTGGGGAGCCAATGGCAGCGGATGGACATGATATACCTTTTGAGACTTTCTTAGGTTTTGATGGAGATAAAGTTCCAGATATTGATTTGAACTTTTCTGGTGAATATCAGCCTAAAGCACATGATTATACTAAAGAGTTGTTTGGAGAAGATTATGTTTTTCGTGCCGGCACAATCGGTTCAATTGCTGAACGTACGGCTTATGGATATGTCAAAGGCTTCGAAGGAGATATGCAAGATAACTATCGAGGAGCAGAGATTGATCGTTTAGTGAAAGGAATTACTGGAGTCCGTCGAACAACCGGACAACACCCGGGTGGGATTATTGTTGTACCGGATGACATGGATATTTATGATTTCACACCTATCCAATATCCAGCAAATGATCAGGAATCTGAATGGTATACGACTCACTTTGATTTCCGATCCATTGAAGATAACGTGTTGAAATTAGATATATTGGGACATGATGACCCAACCATGTTGCGTTTGTTACAAGATTTATCTGGCCTCGACCCGGAAGAAATCCCTTTAAATGACCCAGATGTCATGCAGTTATTTAAAGGGCCAGAAGTATTAGGTGTCACTCCTGAACAGATATATTCAAAAACAGGAACCTTAGGTGTCCCAGAGTTCGGTACACCCTTTGTACGAGAAATGCTTGAACAAACAAAACCGGATACATTCTCAGAGTTATTACAAATTTCTGGACTTTCCCATGGGACCGATGTTTGGTTAGGAAATGCGCAAGATTTGATTCGAAATCAAGATATTCCATTGTCTGAAGTGATTGGTTGTCGAGATGATATTATGATCTATCTGCAACACAAAGGCTTAGAAGACAGCCTGTCCTTCCAAATCATGGAACATGTTCGTCGAGGACGTGGAATACCCGATGACTGGCAATCAGAAATGAGGACAAATGATGTGCCTGAATGGTATATTAATTCTTGTTTGAAAATTAAATATATGTTCCCGAAAGCTCACGCAGCAGCCTATATTATTATGGCTTTGCGGATTGCTTATTTTAAAGTACATTACCCAATGTATTATTATGCCGCTTTCTTCTCGATTCGAGCGAAAGACTTTGATTTAAGTGCGATGACTGCTGGAAAGACAGTTTTAAAAAATAAGATTGAAGAAATTTATGCAAAAGGAATGGATGCCAGTCCGAAAGAGAAAACTTTGGTGGTAACCTTAGAAGTGGCGAACGAAATGCTGGAGCGTGGTTTTAATATTGAGATGGTAGATCTTTATAAATCAGATGCGGAGAGCTTTTTAATTGATGGTGATAGTCTAATTGCGCCATTCCGAGCAGTACCATCCTTAGGGATAAGCGTGGCGAATCAAGTAGTAAAAGCCCGCATGGAAGGTGAGTTTTTATCAAAAGAAGATTTAGCTAAAAGAGGAAAAGTAAGTCAAACAGTGATTGAGTATTTTGATGCTCACCAAGTAACCAGTCATTTACCGGATGAAAACCAACTGTCTTTATTTGATTTTTAAAAATAAAGACTTAGATATTGAATGGGTTGAATATTAAGCTGTTTAGATGTTTGCAATGAATAGATGTTCGTGGTAGTATAATTGTACAGTAATTAATCAATCAGAGGAGGAGTGAGCCGATTTTTGGCTCACTCTTTTTGCCGAAAATGTAAGAATGAAACAATAAATAATTTCTTAAATAAATAAAGAGGTGACAAAATGAATGTAGTAGAAATCGTCTCGGAAATCGCTGAGCCATTAGCAGTAGAAAATGATTTTCAGATTGTTGATATTGAGTATTTGAAAGAAGGTAAGAACTGGTTCTTACGAATTTATATTGATAAAGTGGGCGGGGTAGATTTAAATGATTGTGCCCGTTTTAATCAGTTAGTCAGTGAAAAAATGGATACTATTGAACCTGATCCCATTCCTTATGCTTATTACTTAGAAGTTTCTTCACCGGGTGCAGAAAGACCTCTTAAAACAAAAGAAGATTTTGAAACTGCACAAGGTCGTTATATTAATATCACTTTGTTTAATCCTGTTGAAGGCCAAAATGTCTATGAAGGTACATTAAGTGAGTTAACAGAAGAAAAAGCAGTAATGATTGTCAAAGATAAAACAAAGGAAAAAGAAGTTGAAATTCAACGAGATAATATATCAAAAGCTAGATTAGCGATTGAATTTTAATTTATACTAGGAGCGAAAAAAATGAGCAATGAATTAATAAACGCTTTAAAATTACTAGAAATTGAAAAAGGTATTTCAGCAGAAGTATTACAGGAAGCGTTAGAGTCAGCCTTAATCTCTGCTTACAGACAAGAATATGGAACTTCACAAAACGTAGAAGTTAAATTTGATACTGAAACAGGAAAAATGACTGTCTATCAAATTAAAGAAGTCGTTGATGAAGTTGAAGATGATAGTCAGCAAATTTCATTAGCCGATGCAAGAGAAATGAATTACGCTTATGAACTAGAAGATAAAATAAAATTAGAGGTAACGCCAAAAGATTTTGGTCGGGTCGCTGCTTCTACTGCGAAAAATGTTATCACTCAACGATTACGTGAAGAAGAACGTACGGTAATCTATAATGAGTACATTGAATACGAAAATGACTTAGTAACAGGAATTGTTGAACGACAAGATGATAAATATGTCTTTATTAATTTAGGTAAAGTTGAGGCAGCAATGTCTACACGAAACCAAATCGAAGGTGAAGAATATAAATCATTTGATCGGATCAAAGTTTTTGTTGATAAAGTTCAATCTTCTGCTAAAGGTCCACAAGTTTTTGTTAGCCGAACTCATCCAGACTTAGTCAAGCGATTATTTGAACAAGAAGTGCCTGAGATATACGAAGGAA
>JARICH010000100.1 GCA_029257245.1 Atopostipes sp.
CTCTTGACAAGAAAAGCTTGTCAAGAGTTTTTTTATTTACTTATTGTAAATTTTGTAAATGATACATTTCCTCGTAGCGTCCTCCTAAGGCAATCAGTTCTTCATGATTTCCTCTTTCTTTAATCTCTCCATTCTCAAGTACCAATATTTGATCAGCATCTCGGATAGTTGATAATCGGTGGGCAATGGCAACTGTGGTCCGACCTTCTCGCATACGATTGAGTCCTTCTTGAATTAATACTTCAGTTTCTGTATCAATATTTGCTGTGGCCTCATCTAAAATTAATATCTTTGGATCTTTTACAATGGTACTGGCAAAGGAAATCAACTGTTTTTCTCCACTTGAAAATCCTGCTCCTCTTTCCACTACTTGATGGTTATATTTACCCGATAATTGATTGATAAATTTATCTGCTTGTACAAATTCAGCAGCTTCAATAATCTCTTGATCTGTTATTGAATCGTCTAACAAACGAATATTATCTTTAATCGTTCCATAAAACATAAAAGAATCTTGTAAAACTAGTCCAATTTCTTTTCTTATCTCTGCCATAGGATACTCACGAATAGAGCGTCCATCAATTAATATTTCACCTTTTTGAAATTCATAAAACCGAGCTAATATATTAATAATCGAGGACTTTCCACTTCCTGTATGTCCAACGAGAGCTAACGTTTCACCAGGGTTTACAGTGAATGAAATATTCTTCAGAACTTCTGTTTCTCCATCATAAGAAAAGCTGACATTTCTAAACTCTATTTTAGCTTCTTGAATACTTAAATCAAAGTCTTCTTCCTGTTTAGGCGTATATTCTTCATTATCCATAACAGATAGAATTCGTCCACTTGAAATGACTCCATCCTGAAACAAGCTTAAATTGTCCATTAACCGAGTCAAAGGCTGGAAGAATAAGTTTACATAACTAGTGAAAGCATAGATTACTCCTACTTCGATTGGTCCTTGTAGTGCATTATAGCCAAAAAGTCCTAGAATTGCGATGACTGCTAGAGTATATAAAAAGTTAATCACCGGACTTAGTAGAATGGCATTAATTTTTGTCATTGAGAAGCGAGAATCAAAGTAGGATTGGTTCACTTCTTCAAATTCTTTGTTCATACGATCTTCTTGTCGAAATTGCTGAATGACTGACATACCATTAATGGATTCAGCTAATTTCGAGTTTAAAAGACTATTTTTTCTTTTCATTTCTGAATAAGTACGTGAACTGTATACTTGATAAAATCTAGTGATAACAAGTAACAACGGGACAAAAGCTAAAACCCACATCGATATTTTCCAATCAAGTAAAAGCATAGCTAAAAAAGTTGTGGATATACTTAGAATACTTTGCATAATATTTAATAGCACATTCCAAAAATCTTTTAAAGCTTCTGTATCGTTCGTTACTCGTGTAATAATCCAACCTGTTGAGGTATTATCAAAAAAGCGCATACCTAAAGAATGGACTTTCTCGAACAATTGATTTCTAATATTTAACACTGTTTTTTCTGAAGCCATATTAAAAATATATAGCTCTAAAAAGTTAAATATCATTTTTACTAAGGTAAGTCCCATATAAATAGCACCAAACTTCAAAGCAACTGACTGACTAGCTCTACCTTTAGTTAAATAACTATCAATAAAAACCTGGATAACTCTTGGCATAGTGGCATTAACCACTGCTAAAAAGATAACAAAGAATATAGCAGTCAAAAACTCTTTTAAATAAGGTTTTGTATATTTTATGATTCTTTTTAAGATTTGCATCTGTTCGTTAAAAGGAACTGAGCGTGACTTTAATTTTTCATCTACTGATTCTGCCATCCTATGCCCCCTCCATTCCTGGTGCTAATGTTTCTAATTGTTGTTGTTCATACATGTCACTATACCAACCAGCTAATTGAACTAATTCATCATGCTTCCCACGCTCAATGATTTTTCCATCTTCTAAAACAATGATTTCATCTGCATGCATTAATGAACTAATTCTGTGAGCCACAATAATAGTCGTTTGTTCGTCTCGAATCCTTCGCAAACTAGATAATATTTTTTCTTCTGTCTTTGCATCAACCGCTGACAAAGAATCATCTAAGATCATTAGCTCTGGATTTTTCACAATCGCACGGGCAATCGATACTCGTTGTTGTTGTCCTCCAGATAATGAAACCCCTCTTTCACCTGTTTCCGTATCATATCCTTGAGGCATTTTAAGAATATCTTCATGAACATCAGCCAATTTAGCTGCTCTTTCCACTTCTTCTTGAGACAAGTTCGGATTACTAAAACGAATGTTATCGCGGATCGATGCTGAAAATAGAAAATTATTTTGTGGAACATAACCTATGTTTTCTAGTAAAGCATCCAAACTATAATCTCTAATGTCCTGCTGGTCAAACTGAATGCTTCCTGTATACTCATCGTACTCTCTAAGTAATAACTTCAAAATCGTAGATTTCCCTGCACCAGTTTTCCCAACGATTCCAATTGTCTCCCCTTTTTTTACAGAGAAATGTACATCTTCTAAAACAACTTTTTCATCATCTGGATAGGAAAACGATTCAATATCAAAAGATAATTCGCCACTGATTGCTTGGTGGATGGCAGATTCCTTTTCAAAAATTGAACTTTGCTCATTTAACAACAGTTCAACACGTTCATAACTTGCTGAACCACGTTCCACAATATTGAATAGACGTCCTATAGCAAACATCGGCCATACCAACATCCCCAAATAGCTAATAAAAGTTACAAACTCTCCCACAGTGATTTCATTGTTTATAATTAAATTTCCCCCAACCACAATGGCAATTGTGTAGGATATTCCAATGATTAAAGTAAGTACCGGGTCGAAAATCGAATCAATTTTGTAAACTTCTTTATTCTTAGCCAAGATATGATCGGTCTGTACTTTAAACTCATCTATATCTTCTTTTTCTTGTCCAAAAGTTTTTATCACCTTAACTCCTTGTAAACTCTCTTGTACTTTATTATTCATTCTGGAGAACGCTTCTTGTGCATCTCTAAAACGAACATGGAGCATTTTTCCTAAATATCGGGATGAAAAAGCTAAGAGAGGTAAAGGTAATACTGCCAAAATTGTTAAGCGCCAATCGATAATTAAAAACATTGCCGTTATAGTTACTATAGTAATACTTAGCGAATCTGCCATTGTTAAAATACCACCACCTGCGACCATACGAATGGAACGCAAGTCGTTCGTAGCATGTGCCATTAAATCTCCTGTTCGATATTTTTGAAAAAACTGACTATCCATTTCAGTAAAATGACGATAGAGTCGATTACGAATAATCCGCTCTAGTTTAGCTGCATTCCCCCAAATTCGGACACGCCAAATATAACGCAAGATATATTGACTTAGAGCTGTTATAAATAAAATGATTAGCCAACGCATTAATGAATTACTCGTTATCATCCCTGCGGCTATTTCATCGATAACCTCACCAATAATTCTTGGCGGCACTAGCTGCAAGACAGCTACAATCATTAGAGCAAAAACTCCAATCGTGTATGATTTCCAATTTTCTTTAAAAAACCATTTCAACTTTAAAAATACTTGCATAGGTCCCACCCACTTTCTTCTACTCTTATCTTATTATTAGATAAACAGAAACGAACAGTTATATTTCGAAATAGACTGTTCGTTTTAATCTTTTATTTTTTCTTATTTCTTATTTTTTGATTGTACTTTCATTTGGTTAACCATTTGATTAATTTTTCGTTCAGATGGTTTCTGTCCCATGGACATCATCATCGTACGAATCATTTGTTCATCAATTGGTGGATTTTCTTCGAAATGTTTAATCATATACTTTCTGGCTAAATAGAAACCACCTGCTAAACCAGCTAATAACGCTAAAATAATTAACAATATTGCTAAACCTGTATTCATATTTCTTCACTCCAATCTAGATAGATTTAATTAGTAGTTATTCCTTAATAACATATTACCGAAAATCGTCTAAAAACAAAAATAATTCTGTCAATTGAATAGAAAAGATAGCAGCCCTAATCAAAGAAGCTGCCATCTAGTGTCTTTCGATTCAATTAAGTAGTTTTAGTTTAGTGCTAAATATTCTTTCACAACATTATCAACTGTAAAGCCTAAACTTTCAACAACTTCATCTCCTGGACCACTTGCACCGAAGCGATCAATCGCTAAGATACCACCATCAAAGCCTACGAAACGATCCCATCCAAATGATGAGCCCATTTCAATGGCTAGACGTTTTCTTAGTTCACGAGGCAAGACAGATTCTTGATATTCATCTGATTGTAGCTCAAAAAGCTCTAGACTTGGCATAGAAACAACTGAAACGTCATGTCCTTTTTCAAGTAGTTCTTTTTGTGCGGCAACCGCTAAATGAACTTCTGACCCAGTAGCTAGTAGAATTCCTTCCGCTTTATCTTTTGCTTTAGATAAAACATAAGCACCCTTAGCAACATAGTCTTTAGCTAGTTCCTTAGTATTTTCTAAAACAGGTAATCCTTGACGGGTTAAAACAATAAGTGTTGGTCGGTCAGTTGATGTTAATGCAACTTTCCAAGCAGCAACTACTTCGTTTGCATCCCCAGGTCGTAAGACTGTTACATTTGGCATTCCACGATAGCTTGATAGATGTTCAACAGGTTCGTGTGTTGGTCCATCTTCACCAACAGCCACTGAATCATGCGTTAACACATAGATTGCTGGTATTCCTGATAACGCAGCTAAACGGATCGCTGGACGTAAGTAGTCAGAGAATACAAAGAAGGTTGATACAAATGACTTGGTTCCACCGTGTAATAAAATACCATTTAATGCCGAAGCCATGGCATGTTCACGAACACCATACCAGATATTCTTACCGGCATAGTTATCGACTCCAAAATCACTTGCTCCATCAATCATTGTCTTATTTGATCCGGATAAGTCAGCTGATCCACCCCAGAAACTTGATACTTTTTCTGCGATTGCATTAATTACTTCTCCACTGGTTTCTCTTGTCGCTTGACCAGATTCATTCGCTTCATAAACTGGTAAGTTTTCTTCCCAGTCCGCTGGTAATTCATCTGCTAGTGCTGCTTTGAACTCTGCTGCTAAATCAGGATATTCTTCTGTATATTGTTTCAACAGTTCATTCCATTCTTTTTCAGCTTCTGCTCCTGGAGTTTTTATATTTTCATCAAAACGTGTGTATACTTCTTCGGGTACTGTAAAAGGTTCATAGTCCCATTCGTATAGACCCTTTGCTGTTTTTACATCTTCATCACCTAGTGGTGCTCCGTGCACTGCTGATGTTCCAGCATTTGAAGATCCATAACCAATTTCTGTTTTGATTTCAATCATTGTTGGTTTTGAATCAACAGACTTAGCTGCTTCAATGGCTGAATGAATCGCTTCTAAATCAGTTCCATCTTCAACTAATGTGTAATCCCAACCATAGGCTTCGAAGCGCATCTTCATATCTTCACTAAAAGCTTTATCAATTGGACCATCAAGTTGAATATCATTTGAGTCATACAATAGGATTAGTTTACCTAAGCCTAAGTGACCTGCTAAACTGGCCGCTTCATGAGAGATTCCTTCTTGCAAATCTCCATCTCCTGTTAAAACATAAGTATAGTGGTCAACTAATGGATAGTTCTCTTTATTGAATTTTGCAGCTAAATGAGCTTCTGCCATTGCCATCCCTACTGCGTTAGCGATTCCTTGTCCTAATGGACCAGTCGTAGCTTCTACACCTTCTGTATCATAAACTTCAGGGTGACCTGGTGTTTTACTTCCTAATTGACGGAAATCTTTTAAATCGTCCATCGATAAATCAAAGCCAGTCAGATGTAGCATGCTGTAAAGCATTGCGGAACCGTGTCCTGCTGATAATACAAAACGGTCGCGGTTAAACCATTCAGCATTCTCTGGATTTATTTTATAGTTTTTGGCCCATAGCGCATAAGCCATTGGTGCAGCTCCCATTGGTAATCCTGGGTGACCAGAATTTGCTGCTTCGATTGCATCAATACTTAAGGTACGGATTGCATTTACTGCTAATTGATCTGTTTTGTCAAACATTCTTTCAATCCTTTCAATATTCTTCTTATTTTTTGTTTATATTATTTTTTAAATCTTTTAATTTATCAGGTGTGACATCTTGACCTTCGTTGTCAACTACTTTCACACTTGCTAGTTGATTTTTAACTTGGCCGCGAATCATGCCTAAGTATTCTTCTCTTAACTTTTGTTGTTCTGCTTTTTCGTCAGCATTCAACTCTGTTTTTTTACTTTTATTGGCTAAGTAATTAATTCGCTTGATTAATTCTTCCACTTAAATTTATTCAACTCCTTATAAATTAACTACAAGAACCATTTTACCAAAATAGCGTAAAAATAACCAGTCTAAGCTAAAAGTATTTGAAAATATCCTTAAAAGCTCTTGGCGAACAAACGTTTGATTTAGTGTTAATCTATGATATACTAAGACCAAATAATATAAAGACTTTAAACTAATAAATGATGGGGTGTATTTATGGCAAAACGAGGGCGCAAAGGAGAGAAGCAACACGAGATCTTAATTTTTATTCAGAAAGAAGTTGCAGAACGTGGCTATCCACCGACTGTCCGGGAAATCTGTGATGCTACAGGACTTGCTTCAACTTCTACAGTTCATGGTCACTTGTCGAGATTAGAAGATCATGGTTATATCGTAAGAGACCCTGCAAAACCTAGAGCAATTGAAGTTACTGAGAGTGGGCTAGAAAAAATAGGTATTAATGAAGATAGTGATAAAATTCCTTTACTTGGTATTGTTACTGCTGGAGAACCTATTCTCGCTGTAGAAGATGCAACCGACTTCTTCCCATTACCAGACCATTTGACTGATAACGTCGAGGATTTGTTATGCTCAAAATCCGTGGTAATAGTATGATTAATGCTGGTATTTTAGATGGCGACTTAGTCATTGTAAAACGACAAACGACTGCTAATAACGGAGATATTGTGATTGCGATGACTGAAGAAGATGAGGCTACCTGTAAACGGTTCTACAAAGAAAGTAATTATATTCGTTTACAACCAGAAAATGACGAGTTAGAAGCGATTCGATTAAATGATGTCAAAATATTAGGTCGAGTGATTTCTCTTTTCCGTCAACATGTCTATTAATAATTGATTTTTAAAAAGCCATCCGCTGTTCAATCAAAATTGAACAGCGGATGGCTTTTTTATTTTCTTAATATTTTAGTATTCTAGTAAAGTAAAGATATCATAATCTTTAATTTTATCTCGACCATTTAAATCTTTTAATTCAATTAGAAAGGCTGTTCCAACAACAACTCCACCTAATTCTTCAATTAGTTTGATTGTTGAAGCAATTGTTCCACCGGTCGCTAGCAAATCGTCCACGACTAAAACTCTTTGGCCTGGAAGAATCGCGTCTTTATGGATTTGTAAAGTATCTGTTCCATATTCTAAATCATAGTTGATTTCAACCACTTCACGTGGGAGCTTACCCTTTTTTCGAGCTGGTGCGAAACCGACTCCTAGTGAATAAGCAACTGGACAACCAACAATAAATCCTCGTGCTTCAGGTCCGATAATAACTTCTGCATTCTTTTCTTTTGCATAGTTAACAATTTGATCTGTAGCATATTGATATGCTTCGCCATCTGCCATCAACGGTGAAATATCTCTGAAGATAACACCTTTTTCTGGGTGATCAGGTACAGAAGCGATATATTTACTTAAGTCCATTTTTATTTCTCCTCATATGAATAATAATGATGCTTTCCAACAGTAACTCACTTTTTATTTATTCAGTGCTTCCATAATTTCTTTAAAAGAACTATATAAAAATAATTCTTCTGCTTGAAACTGTTGTAGCGCATCTTGATAACTTCTAGTTTGTTCTAAGTCCACTTTTTCTGGATTATCTCTTATCTTTAATAATCCGTTTTCTATTATAACAAACTTTGCCTCTAAAAACACTTGAACAATCAAAAAGATCTGATTGCTCCCAATTTTTAAGTAATTAATCATATGGTGCCCATTTTTTTTCAAGTCAATTTCTTTGTGCTGACCGATAAATTTATAGACTTTAGTAAAGTCTTTGCGAATAGGTAATCCTGATAGATAAAGATGATCTTCTTTATAAAAATAACAATGAATCGGAATATTATGATTACCTTGAAGAGTCGCTTTAAATTGATCGATAGCATCTGGACAATCGACAATTATTGTTTTGTTCTCTCCACTAAACTTCTCAGCTTTCCCCAAACTATCGATTAAAATTGCTTCTGATGAACTAGGCAAATAATCCTTCATTTTTTGATAACTTTCTTTTCGATAAAAAACATACTGACTATCCTCTGATTTAAACAACTCTTCTTCAAGTTTATTTACCCGTTCGTCAATTAACTTAGGTCCTGGAATATGGATATCAATCATTTGCATTTGAACTTTAGTTTTCCCGTTCCATTCGTTTAATTCAACATAGCCAAGTATCGAAATATCTTGCTGTTCAAATAAATAGTTATTTAAATTCCCATTACGAAAAGAAATAATATCTAACAGCTGTTCTCCTTGTTGTACTTCTAATTTTAAATG
>JARICH010000039.1 GCA_029257245.1 Atopostipes sp.
AAAGGAGTCTACTACTTTCTTTCACCATAAATTACTTCTAAACAAAAAGCACAAGGTTCATCTTCCACTCGACGTTGACCGAAAAACAAATTACAAACATGAAAACCGTCCCCATAAATATTTTCTAAGTTTAAGCGTGATTTGGTTAGTCCTTCACTTTCGGAGGAAGCCGATAATTCACTGATTTCCTTATCTAATCGTTCCCGAAGGTGTTTATTTTCTATCCGCAAGGTTTGATTTTCTTCTAATAATTTAGCAATTTCATTTTTTAGTGTGCTTAATGTCTGAAGAGTGGTATCTGCTTGTTTTTCAATCTCGACAATGGTGTCGATAATCTCTTTTTTCTCCAAAAAATCCACTCCCATTTCTAGGTCTAAGTTAGTCTCATTTAAAATTAGAGCTAACTTATTTCATTTTTAAAGCAATTTGTTCAAATAATCCTTGTGCAGCTACATGGCTTGATAGTTTCTTTTGCGCTTCGAGAATAATTAATAACACATCGGCAATCTGTTTACCTGCAGATTCGGTTGCGAGTTCTTCTAATTGTTCTTCATACTTGGAAAAGGCCAGTATACCTTCTTGTTCAAAGCTAAGTCCCATTAAATCCCGATAAACAATCACGAGTAAATTTAAAATTAAGTTGGATTGCTCTGTGGATGAAATCAGGGGCATTAAATTAGTATGCACATAGATAAAAGCTTGATTACTGTCTTTATTTAAGAGTAAAAACCACTGCCAAACGGTTTGTACTATTTTTTGAAAATCTTCATCCGCATGAATCTCTTCGGCTACTTTACTATCTTGCGTCAAATAGGCTAGTACCGTGGCCGATTCACGGGGGATTCCCTTGGCGACGATGGCTGCCACTCGATCCTCTATAGTTGATTTTTTAAAGTGGATAATCTGACAACGTGAAATAATTGTTGGTAATAATTGCTGAATTTCAGTCGTGAGCAACATAATAGTAATCTGGCCTTCTGGTTCTTCAATAAATTTGAGTATACTATTCGCCGCACTCGCTGTCATCTTTTCCATATCCTGGACGATGAGAATTTTTTGACGACTCTCCATCCCACTTTTTGAAAAATCTTCTTTTATTTGCCGCACTTGATCTACTTTTATCGATGCACCATCTGGTTTAAGGGTAACTACATCTGGATGCTCTTCAGCCTCTATTCGCTGACACTGGTTGCATTCTAAACAAGGCAAACCCTCTTCTGTTGGGCGAGCACAATACAGCATCTGTGCGACCCATTTGGCCATTTCATACTTTCCAACTCCAGCTGAGCCTTCAAATATATAGGCGTGTTGCATCGTGTTTTTTTGATTCATTTTTTTAAATAAGTCCGTTATGATTGCTTGTCTTTCTAAAACAGTTGGCATGATTACAACTTCCTAAACTATTTATTATAATTTTTTAAACTGTTCAACATCTAAAACAAAAACAGTTGCTCCTCCAACTTCTACATCAATTGGATAGTTTAAATTCATTTCAAAATTAAAATCATAAGAAGGTGGTGCCATGATTGACTGAACCCGAGTAGAACTAACTTCCTTAATGATTGCTAAAACCGCATCCACTTTACTACTTTCAATTCCAATTAAAAATGTACAGTTACCCGCACGCATGAAACCACCTGAGGAACTTAAACGCGTAGCACGAACTCCATTTTTTGTAAAAGCTTGGTTTAATCTTTTACTATCTTCATCTTGAACAATCGCCACAATCAGTTTCATTTTCTTTCCCCCTCTAATTAGTCTTCTAATAATCCAAATGTTTGAAGCTTGTTTTCAACGATGGTTAATGAGTCCTTTAATACAGCTTCCATCGTTTGGCTGGCATCAATTAACTGTATCCGCTCAGGATTCTCTTCCAAGAGCGTTAAGTATGCAGCTCGAACGCGATTATGAAAAGAAATCGCTTCTAACTCTAAGCGATCTTTTTCTCGATTCGACTCTTTGCTTCCAATTCGGTTCAAGCCAACTTGGGCATCTACATCTAAGTATAAAGTTAAATCAGGAACTAGATTCTCGGTTGCAAACTGATTAATCGATGCTACCTCTTTGACTCCAATTTTTCGACCGGCACCTTGGTAAGCAATCGAACTATCCACAAAACGATCACAAAGAACAACTTGTCCTGCTTCTAACGCAGGTCTTATTTTTTCAGTGACATGTTGTCGGCGGCCAGCTGCGAATAAAAGAGCTTCCGTTCGATCATCCATTTCCTGATGATTGGGGTCAATGATTACTTCTCTAATTTTCTCAGCAATCTGACTTCCACCTGGTTCTCGTGTGGTAAGTAAAGGGACGGTTAATATTTCTTCTAACTGACGACTCAACTCTTTTACCAGACTCGTCTTTCCAGATCCATCCGGTCCTTCTACAGTAATAAACAATCCTTGCAATCGACTCTCTCCATTCCTACATATCCTATACACACATTATACGGTAGAAGATATTATTTTTCCATCTTTAATGAAAATCATTGAAAGTAGACTCTCCCTTAAAAAATCTATAGAAAAAAACATAGTTCAAAGAGCTAGCTTATCCCTATGTTTTTCTATTCAAAAGATTTCATTACATTTCTGTTCGTCCTTCGACCGCTTTTAAGAGGGTCACTTCATCCGCATATTCGATATCACTACCAACGGATAAACCATGTGCTAATCGACTCACCTTGATTTCAGCTGGTTTAATTAGACGAGAAAGATAAGTAGCCGTTGCTTCTCCTTCAACATTCGCATTTGTTGCGACAATGACTTCTTGAACCTCTTCATCTTGTAGTCTTTTTAAAAGAGTGGCCATATTGATATCTTCTGGTCCTGTTCCTTCAATTGGAGATAGCACCCCGTGAAGAACATGGTACAAACCTTTAAATTCTTGCATTTTTTCTAATGCAATGACATCTTTTGCTTGTTCCACCACTAATATCACAGACCGGTCTCTCGATTGATCGGAACAAATCATGCAGGGATCTTTTTCGGTAATATTGCCACAAATAGAACAATAATTTAAATCACGTTTTACACTCACAAGGTTCTTAGCAAAATTAGTCACGTCTTCCTCGCGCATCCCTACTGTATAAAAAGCCAAACGTGAGGCAGTTTTCTCTCCGATACCCGGTAATTTCATATAACTTTCCATTAAACGTGAAATCGGTTCTGGATAATACATTTATCATTCCTGCTTTCTACAAATCGGTTACTATTCTTGCTCCCTTTAAAAACCAGGTATATTTAAATCGTTTGTATATTTGCCCATCACTTTTTCAGTTTCTTGGTCAATTTGAGTTAAAACATCTTTCAGTGCAATTTGAACAAGATCCTCCAGTAATTCATGATCATTCATTTCCATCAATTCTTCTTTGATTTCGACGGCTTTTACTTCTCTTTTTCCATCTAAGGTAATCTTAACTAAGTCATCATTGGCAACACCAGTAAAAACACTTTGATTCAGTTCTTCCTGTGAGCTTGCCATATCCTTTTGCATTTTCTGCATTTGTTTCATCATATTCTTCATATTTCCACGCATTTTTATTTCCCCTGTCTTTTTTATTATTCGATAATTTCGACGATTTCTTCTCCAAAAAACTCAACAGCTTTTGATACAACTGGGTCCTCTTTTTCTTGTGGCTCCTCAGTTGAGTTTGTTTCATCATCTTTTTCTTTCTTCATTTGAGCAATGTAGTCTTTTCTGACTTTTGGCCATTCCTCTGTTGTAATATAGAGCAATTGAATTCGCTTGTTAATGACTTTTTCAAGATAATCATTCACGGTGTTTTCTAATAGATTATCCTCTTCCGCTCGTTGGCATAAAATATCATAAGCAAATTCAATAACTAAAGCACTTGGGCTAGCTGCAACGGGCTTCGCATTATTTAATAATGCTTTCTGTCCGACATCTAATAAGTTTAAGATATCGGTCCACAAAGATTTTATTTGATCTAAATCTTCATGAGTCGCTTCGGATAATACTCGGTAGATTCCAACCCGGTCTGCCTGATAGTCACCCGTTGGACTCTTTGGACGAGCCTTTTTAACTTCTTGTCCTTGCCCATTCGCACTACCATTTTCTTTCATTTCTGATAATAAAGAACGCATCGAACTCATTTCTCTTTGCATTCGCTGGATATCCTCGTTCTTTGGCCCTTCTTTTACTTGAGCGGCTACTGGAACTGCTGACTCCACTTTTTCATATTGCGATAATTTAATGGTCGCTACTTCTAAATAAACTTCCGCATGATTACTTAAACGAAGTTCTTGTTGTGTTTTATTAAAAATATTAATGACTTCGTATAAGAACTCATCGGCTATTTTACTTGCTAGCTTTTCAAACTCTTCACTAAATTTAGCAATTTTAAAGAGAGAACGAACTTTCCTTTGCATATTTTGAAATAGCAATAAGTCCCGTGAGAATAAAATAACATCTTCCACAAAACGTCCCGCATCTTTCCCTTCAGACAAGAGACTTTGTAAGAGATCTAAGGCTGTTTTCGTATCTTTAGTGGCTAGTGCTTCCAAGTATTCTTCTAATAACTCTTGAGTTACACTCCCTGTAATTAACTGAATATCTGCTGTTAATATTTCCTCATCTTGAAAAGATAAGGCTTGATCTAAGATACTTAATGCATCCCTCATCCCACCTTCAGCTGCTTTCGCAATTAAAAGTAAGGCATCTTCTTCATAATTGACTTCCGTCTCGGTTAAAATATATTCCATCCGCTGAATAATATCTTCCTCTGACACCCTACGAAAATCAAATCGCTGTGTTCTTGAAATGATAGTCAGTGGTATTTTGTGTGGTTCAGTTGTCGCTAAAATAAAGACCACATTTTTAGGCGGCTCCTCTAAAGTTTTTAATAAGGCATTAAAAGCTCCCATTGAGAGCATGTGCACCTCATCTATAATATATACTTTGTATTCAGCCTGAGTGGGAGCATAGTTCGCTTTTTCCCGGATGTCTCTGATTTCTTCCACTCCGTTATTACTGGCCGCATCAATTTCCATGACATCGCCTAGGCTACCTTCAGTAATCTGCTCACAAATCGCGCATTCATTACAAGGTTCACCATTCGTAGAATTGGGACAGTTGATCGCTTTTGAAAATATTTTCGCCACACTTGTTTTACCGGTCCCTCTTGGGCCCGTAAATAAATAAGCATGACTTGGTGTTCCTTGACTGATTGCATTTTGAAGTGTTTGTGTAATCATTTCTTGTCCATAAACTTCTTTAAAACTTTGTGGACGCCATACTCGATATAAGGCTTGATAAGTCATTTTTTTCACCCTTACTGATTTCATTCTTATCCATTATAGAAGAAAAAAACAATGATATCTAGATAGAGAAATAGATTTATCCTTTAAAATAAAAATACCCTTTAAGTTTCGAGTAAGGACTCAAACTTGAAGGGTATCTTATTATCTATGTACACACGACACATGGCGAAGCGTTACTTAGTGCTGCTTCCTTCCAGACCTGACACGGTTCGTATGTCCGCCATTGTCGTGTGGCCTTTCGGCAATTACTAGTATAGCAT
>JARICH010000009.1 GCA_029257245.1 Atopostipes sp.
GGTGATTCTTTTAGATAGGCGAATTTCAATTTTTTTGTAAGCGCCCCAAGTTCGTCCTCCTCTATTTTAGGTAAGAAAAAAGGAGCTTCATATTGTTCTATTTGCATAGCTTTCAGCATTTCCCAGCTATCTCGTACAGATTTAGTTAACGCAAAATCAATTGACGCACCTTGCCAACCACGATAGCTATCTGGACCAACTGGCATGCGTCCGCGAGTTGGTTTTAATCCAATTAAACCATTAAAGCTGGCCGGTATTCGAATTGATCCACCACCATCACTCGCTGTTACAATTGGAACCAATCCTGCTTTTAAAGCTGCTGCTGCCCCTCCACTTGATCCACCAGCATTTCTACTTAAATCGATGGGACTAAAGACCGAACCCGTATGAGCGGAATCGGATTGATTTTTAAAACCGAATTCCGGCACATTAGTTCGTCCAATAATCACAAAACCATTATGGATGACTCGTTGGGTAAAATTGCTTGTTTCTTCTGCCCGATAGTTCGCCATCAGAGCTGAACCATTGCTGACTGGTTGATCAGCTTCTTCTTGTCCTAAATCCTTGAGTAAAATCGGTACACCAAAAAAAACTGGCAATTTTTTAAGTGCTTCTTTCGACATGGTTCCAATTTTTTCATCCATTACTTTCGCTTGCTGACGCGCTTCCTCGGCTTGAAGATGGGTGACTGCTTGTAAAACCAGATTATACTCTTCAATATTTTCGATGGCGGCTTCCACTAATTGGCTTACAGTCAGTTCTTTCGCTTTCACTTTTTCTGCATAATAGATTGCATCTTCTTCAAATAACATGGTACCCCTCATTTTTTAATACTATCTTCTGTAAAAATAGAAAAAAAGGCAATGTTCTTATCTATTTATATTTTTTTAACTAATAAAATTAAAAAAAATAATAGCAAAGCCTACAATGAACAGCTTAAGACTTTTTAGTAAAAACAAAATTGTATTGAATAAAAACTAATTAAAGATATTTAAATTCCTAGCAATTAAGTAAATTAATTTGAGTCTACTCATTAGAAGCTATACAATTACTGTTAAGAAATAATTGATTCATTGTAGTAAATGACTACAGAAAGGAACTAGAAAAATGTCTAAAGATTACCGTGTATTACTTTATTATAAATACCAAACGATTCAAGACCCTGAAACGATGAAAGATGAACACTTAGCTTTTACCAAAAAAATTGGTTTAAGAGGACGGATTCTCATCAGTTCAAATGGAATAAACGGGACTGTCTCAGGAACTATTAAACAAACTGAGCAATATAAAAATTATGTACACTCTCTTCCAGGATTTGAAGATTTGTGGTTCAAGGAAGATGAAGCAGATGATTATGCTCACAAAAAAATGCATGTCCGCCACCGTGATGAAATTGTGTCCTTAAAACTAGAAGATGATATTGACCCTAAAGAATCAACAGGGAAATTTTTAAAACCCACCGAATTTCGTAAAGCTATTTTAGATGAAGACACCATCGTCTTAGATGCACGAAATGACTATGAATATGATTTAGGGCATTTCAAAGGAGCTGTTCGACCGGATATTCAGAATTTCCGAGAGTTACCGGATTGGATTAGAGAAAATAAAGAACAGTTTATGGATAAAAAAGTGGTCATGTATTGTACAGGTGGAATTCGTTGTGAGAAATTTTCTGGTTGGATGGCCCGCGAAGGAATTACAGATCAAGTGGGACAACTCGAAGGTGGAATTGATACATACGGTAAAGATCTTGATACAAAAGGTGATCTATGGGAAGGTAAAATGTATGTTTTTGATGAACGGATTGCCGTACCGATTAACCAAGTGGCTCCTAGCGTTATTAGTAAGGATCATTTCGATGGCAGCTCTTGCGACCGTTATGTAAACTGTGCAAGTCCAACCTGCAACAAACAAGTATTTATGAGTGAAGAAAATGAAGCAAAATATCTTCGTGGTTGTAGTGCAGCCTGTCGAAAAGACCCAATGAACCGCTATGTAGAAGAACAGCAACTTTCTAAAGAGGAATGGGAAAGTCGTTTAAACAATATCGGTGAAAGTCTCTATTCAAAAGTAAATAGCTAAAAACAAATGAAAAAGATAAAAGTGTCAGGAAATCCTCACGAAAGGATTTCCTGACACTTTTTACTTGCTTAGATTTTAATATAAGCCCAGCCATCTAACTGTTTTTTGTCATCTTCAAAATGGAAAATTGTTTTATACATTGTTGTTCTCTTTAAGCTTTTTACGACCACCAAAGTTTGATTAAAGCTTGAGTCCCTTCATCCCCATGACCCTTGTCTTCTAATGTTTTATATAATTCAAAGGCTTGCTGGGTTGCAGGCAGTTCAAGATTCATTGCTTTAGATTCATTCAAGGCGATTTTTAAATCCTTAACAAAGTGCTTCACAAAGAATCCAGGACTATAATCTTCTTTAATTATTCGTGAACCATAATTATCGAGCGAACGATTTTGTGCTGCGCCTCCACTTACTGTTTTGACAACTTCTTCTAGATTAAGTCCTGCTTTCTGCGCATAAGCAAACATTTCAATCATCCCTGTCATCGTTCCAGCCACCATAATTTGGTTCACCATTTTTGTATGTTGTCCACTGCCAGCTGGCCCGAAAAATCGGAGTTCAGATGAAAAATTCTCCACGATTGGACGAACTTTTTCAAAAGTCTCTTTTTCTCCCCCAACCATTACCGTCAAACGACCCTCTTTTGCTCCAATGTCGCCCCCAGAAACCGGAGCATCTAATGCATAAGCCCCTTTTTCTCTCGCTTTTTCGGAAATCTTTTGAGCCAATGCAGGTATGCTAGTTGTCATATCTACAACAATCTTATTCGCTGTTAGGTTTTGAAAAATACCATCTTCCCCAAAATATACTTCTTCCACATCTTCTGGGTAACCTACAATCGTAAAGATAAGGTCAGAACTTGTCGCAATTTCGGCTGGTGAATCTTTCCATACAGCCCCTTTTTCGACTAATGAATCAGCCTTTTCTTTAGTTCGATTATATACATTTAATTGATAATCAGCATCTAATAAATGATGAGCCATAGATCGACCCATTACTCCGGTTCCAATAAATCCAATTTTCATTAATATCGCCTCCGTAAAACCATTATAAAACAGACAAGAAAAGAATGGAAAGAAATAAGAAACTATTAGGAGATCATTCTTGGTTCCTATGATTTTCTTCAGTAAACTAAATGAAATGAAAAGAAGGAGTAGAATAATGAGATTTGACATCACAAACTACGGAGGCACTGATGGAAAAATTGAAGTTTCCGATGGAATGGAACTAGACCTAAAACCTCCCTTTATTGAAAAATCGTCAGAACATATGACTCCCATGCACCTAATCGGAATGGCTTGGAGTGCTTGTTTAAATTCAACCATTGTCTCGATCTTCGAAGCAAATAAAATCATTAAAGATAGTCGAGTCCGTGTAAGTATTGAATCGAAAAGAAATCGAGAACATGGTTTACATTATCAGTTAAAAGCTTATGTGGCGATAGAAGACTATGATGAAAAGGAAACACTGCAAGTTGCTCATCATGCTCATCGTCTTTGCCCTATTTCCAAACTAATCGCAGAGAATCCTTTTGTTTCTTTAGCTTATGAAAAATATTAAAAGAAGAAAGTATTTTGGACAAAATCCCTAAGTTAAAAAAACAGCTGAGAAGATAAATAATCTTTCTCAACTGTTTTTTGTACTTTGGGCTCAGTTTTTTCAGCTACTTAAGTAGCTGAATCATTTACTTAATTTTGAACATTTATTACTTTCTAAGTACAAATTAAAGTTGATAATTATTTACTATTTGTAAAGCAAGTTCTTCTCTCATCAGGTCATTATCACGACGGACAACTCCCGGCATTCTCAGGGCATCAATTAACAGCCACAGTCCTAAAATAAGAAAAAATATAAAACCGATATAGATAAATAAAGTGAGTGATCCCAAAACGGTTAAGATAATCTGTCCAAGTCCAGCAAGACTAAAACCTCTTTTCACATAAAAATTGTGAAGCCCTAAACCTCCACCAAAAAATAAGAGCAGGTAAACAACCAATAAACTTCTACTTTCATTTGAGATTCTTGATTCAACTAACGCTTGTTCTTGAGTATTTAGTTGATTATAATACATTTCATTCACCTCCCAGATCTAAAACATCAAATTGTGGAAATAATTTCTAACTCTTCAAATAAAAAATAATGAATATGTAAACTAAAATAACTTACAATATAAGAATATCATATAATATACATAAAACAACTTTCTTAAAATTGAATGATGATTTTACATAAAAAAAGACCTCCTACTCATTAATGAATAGAAGGTCTGTAATCCCTAATTGTTATTGCTTATCTTCTTGGTCAATAAAATGTGAGACATCTCCGAAACGTTTCAGTCTAAACATTCCATCAATGTATTTAACTTCAGATACACTCGCATTAAGAAGCGGCTCTTCAACCTCTAAATGAGGAACAAGATTTTCTAAAAGTAAGCGAATAGTCATTCCATGGGCGACGATTAAAATGTTTTCACCCGTATCTCGGTGATTTTCAATGACTTGAATTAATCCTTTTTGCGCACGGAGCCAAAACTCCATAAAATCTTCTGCATGCCCATGAGGATCCAATTCTTTAATCGCCTGCATCTGTTCAAACTGACTGGTTTCACGGAACATATTCTCA
>JARICH010000102.1 GCA_029257245.1 Atopostipes sp.
CAGAATATCGAGACGATGAAGAGCCAACTGAATATTTAGCCTCAGAAGAATATGGAGACTTTAAATATGAAGGCGAAGCAATTCTTTTAGTCGACGAGGGAAGTGCTAGTGCTTCTGAAATTTTAGCCGGTGCCATGCAATCAGTAGGCATTCCTATTTACGGCCAGTCCAGCTTTGGTAAAGGAACTATTCAATCAGTCGCCGATATTTCAGATAAAGAAGAGATTAAATTGACAGTTGGAAAATGGTTAACTGCGGATGGTAAATGGATTAATGAAGAGGGTATTCAACCCGATAAAGAAGTGGCTTTACCTGACTATGCAAAACTATTTGTTGTCAATACAAGTGAAAATTTTAAAATAGGAGAAGCTGCTGCTGAAGTGAAAAATCTGAAAGAAGTTTTACGCACTTTAGATTATGAAGTCACTGATTCAAATCTCTATGATGATTCGGTCACAAAAGCGATTGAAGCTTTCCAAAAAGATGAAAAAATAATAGTGGATGGTAAAATAACCGCTGAGAGTGCTCGTGCTTTAACGGATGCTTTGCGCGAAAAAATTGAAGCCAATGATAGTCAATATCAAGCAGCAGTCAAGGCATTAAAGTAATCTAAATAATGATAGAAAATAAAAAGATAAGACTAGAAAATAGTCTTATCTTTTTTATTATTAAAATTTTTTGAACAATAAATATTTTAAAAATAAAAACCTAATGGATTTAGAGACTGTTCTTTCGAGAAATATATGGTATCATTAGCTATGTAAGAATGAATGTACTGCATCATGAAGAGAGAAAATCATAAGATTATTGGAGATGGATAAAGTGCACAAAGAAAGAGTTGATTTACCACCAAGATCTAGTCGTTATGATAATGAAAAACCTTCTTTTACTAGAGAATTATTATCAACTGTTTTATATATCGCAATTATTGTAAGTCTATTTGTCTTTATTGAGCGCAACTTTTACGCCCCCGTCAAAGTCGATGGAGATTCGATGGAAGAGACTCTTTCCGATGGAGATTTTTTATTAATGAACCGCTATTCGGAAATTGAACGTTTTGATGTTATTATATTTCCCGATCCATTAGATAATAACCCTAATGAAGATGAGGAAGCAAAATTATTTGTAAAACGTGTGATAGGACTTCCTGGGGATCGTATTAGCTACGAAGGAGATCAGTTGTTTTTAAACGGTGAAGCAGTTACTGAGGAATATTTAGATTATTCGATGGATTATAGCTTTGCTAGTTTCTCTTTAGAAAGCCTATTAGGCTATGAAGAAGTTCCAGCTAACCATTATTTTGTTTTAGGAGATAATCGAAATCCGGGTAAGTCACAGGATAGTCGAGTCTTTAGCTTTGTCGATGGAGAGAGTATTGTAGGTAAAGTCTCGCTGCGTTATTGGCCGCTGAAAGAATTTGGCCGAATTGATGGCCAGTCGAAGGAATAAATAGTAAATATAAAACCGTGTTGGCTCTGGCTAGCACGGTCATTTTATGAGGAAAAGGTGATAGTTATGTCAACAATACAATGGTATCCAGGGCATATGGCGAAAGCAACGAGGCAGTTAAAGGAAAAACTACCTTTAGTTGATATTGTTTTTGAGTTAGTTGATGCACGGATTCCCGATGCTTCACGCAATCCAGTCTTAATGGAAATAACAGAAAATAAACCCAGTATTTTAATTTTAATGAAGCCTGATTTAGCGGATCCTAATGTGACTAATGAATGGATTCGTTATTATGAGGAACAAGGGATCACAGCAGTAACTTTTAACGGAAAATCTGATCGAGAGATCCCTAAGATTGTCGCAGCGGCAGAAAGTGTTTTAACCGATCATGCAGCAAAAAGAGAAAGCAAAGGCCTTTTAGAAAGAGCAATGCGTGCGGTAACGGTTGGGGTTCCTAATGTTGGAAAATCGACTCTAATTAACCGTTTTGCAGGGAAGAACTTAGCACGAACTGGGAACCGTCCAGGAATGACCCAAGCCCAACAATGGATTAAATATAAAAAACAAATTGAGCTGTTAGATATCCCAGGAATTCTCTGGCCAAAATTTGAAGATCCTTTAGTCGGCGAAAAACTAGCATTAACGGGGGCAATTAAAGATACGATTTACCATTTAGATGATATTTCTCTCTTTGGCATTGACTATATAGTCAAACATTATCCAGGTGCTCTAGCCAAACGCTATAATTTTTCTAAAGACTTAGAGACAGAGCTAGGTGGGCCGGATTTATTATTATTAATTACTAAAAAAAGAGGCTACTTTGAAGATTATGAACGTGGCGCTGAGATGTTACTTCACGAATTGCGTGATGGAAAATTAGGTCAAATGTCATTCGAACGACCAGAGGATATGATAGAAGATGCTAAAAAAGAAAACGATTAAAGAAATCAAAGAAAAGTTAAAAGAAATCGATAGTCCGAAAGATTCTTTCATTCAAGCTTGTTTAGAAGATGAGCGAAAAGGCGTACAAATAGCTCTCCAACAATGGCAGCGTCGACAAGATGCTCAGCAGGAATTAGAGGATCGTTTTAAGCGGATGAGTCATTTTGAGCAGACTGCAGAAAAGGCAGGTTATCAGTTAGTCGCAGGGATTGATGAAGTGGGCCGGGGACCTTTAGCAGGTCCAGTGGTAGCAGCTGCCGTTATTTTAGACAAAGACCAAGTGATCTTAGGCTTAGATGATTCCAAAAAACTGTCCCTTAACAAACGTGAAGAAATATTTTTTGAGATTCAAAAAAAGGCTTTAGCGATTGGTGTTGGGATTGTGGATGCGGAAGGAATTGACCAGCATAATATCTTGGGTGCTACGAAAATAGCCATGAAAGAAGCGGTAGCAAATCTTAGCACTACTGCAGATTTTCTATTGATTGATGCGGTGCCCTTAAATAATGGGATTCCATCTAAAGTGATGAATCAAGGGGATGCAAAAAGTAATAGTATCGCTGCCGCGAGTATTATTGCGAAGGTTATGCGAGATGAAATGATGAAGGATTATGATGACATTTATCCGGGCTATGGCTTTAAAAACAATGCAGGTTATGGCACGAGAGAACATTTAGAGGGCTTAAAAGAACTAGGTCCTTGTCCGATTCATCGACATTCCTTTGCACCTGTTCGAAAATATTCAATTAAATAAAAATGAATTCAAGTAATTTATGCAAATCTTCCTAGAGAGACCAATAGATAAATGGAGGATTTTAGAATGAATGGATGGACGATTGATGAATGGACTTTTGCTTTAGCGATTTATCCAGCATTTAATGCGATGGATCGGTATGCATTATTTTTAGAGTTACTTAAAAACAAAGGTTTTTTTGAGGCGGAAAATCCTTTTAGGCTATTAAGGAACTATTCGAATAAGAAGATCAAGAAGCTTTCTACAAAAAAGAAAGCTTCTTTTACTTATTTTCTAAAAGAATTAGATATTCCTAATGAAATGGCTAACTACCGATCGAGTGGAATTTCTTGGACTTATTTATATGATGCCGATTATCCTGTATTGCTGAAAGAAATTTACTGTCCACCTCTCTTACTTTTTTATCAAGGGGACTATTCGATTCTAGAAGATCATGTCTGTCTAGGAGTCGTGGGAGCACGTTTGGCAACTGATTATGGTTTGAAACTAGTTGACCAGTTGATCCCTGATTTGGTCTGTCAATCAAAAGGCCGGATCGCCGTAGTGAGTGGTCTAGCTAAAGGAATTGATAGAAGAGCTCATGAAACGACGATGAAAGCAGAAGGACGCACAATAGGTGTCATTGGTGCGGGCTTAGATTGTTTTTACCCTCGTCAGAATAGTCTTTTACAGAAAAAGATGATGAAAGAAGAACTAGTCTTGTCTGAATATCCTTTAGGGTCAACACCACGAAAGTTTCATTTTCCTGAACGAAATCGAATCATCGCGGGTTTAAGTCGAGGCGTGTTAGTGATTGAGGCAAAACAACGAAGTGGTAGTTTAATTACTGCTTATAATGGACTAGATGAGAACCGTGACATATTTGCTTGTCCGGGTTCACTCTTAACCGATGAGAGTGCCGGCTGTCATAAACTAATCCAACAAGGAGCTTTTTTGACGACAAAAAGTGCAGATATTTTAGAAGAATGGGTCATTATATAGTAGAAACTTTTTTAAAAACAATTTAAGACAGTTGACAAGGCTCTTATAATTGTCTTATGATGGATGACAGTTTCATAGAGAATTAAAAATTAACCGAATGATTGACTATTAAATGAACAGTTTGTAAGAGAAAGGAGTTTTTACTTGGCTTTTAAGTATCTAGTTATTGTTGAGTCACCAGCCAAAGGAAAAACCATCGAGCGTTATTTAGGAAAAAACTATAAGGTAGTCGCTAGTAAAGGTCATGTACGTGATTTACCGAAGAGTCGAATGGCCGTTGACTTTGAAAATGATTATGAACCGGATTATATTACCATCCGTGGAAAAGGTCCTGTCCTTGCTGAATTGAGAAAGCATGCGAAAAAGGCAGAGAAAATTTACTTGGCCGCTGACCCGGATAGAGAAGGGGAAGCTATTGCTTGGCATTTGGGGCATGCCTTAAAATTAGATGAAGATGCAGAAAACCGTGTCATCTTTAATGAGATTACAAAAGAGGCAGTCAAAGATGCCTTTAAGAGCCCGCGAAAAATTGATAATGATTTAGTCGATGCCCAACAAGCTCGTCGAATTTTAGACCGAATTGTTGGTTATCAGATTAGTCCAATTTTATGGAAAAAAGTAAAAGGAGGTTTAAGTGCTGGCCGAGTCCAATCGGTTTCACTTAAGCTAATTATTGATCGTGAGAAAGAAATACGTGCCTTTAAACCAGAAGAATACTGGTCCATTACCGGAAACTTCAAAAAGTCGAATGATAAGTTTGAAGCATCTTTTCATGGTTTCGATGATAAAAAGCAAGACTTACCAAACCAAGAAAAAGTAGCCGAGGTTATGGAGCGAATTGATCAGAAAAAACCTTTTGATGTTGCTGACATTAAACGAAGCAAACGAAGACGAAATCCGCTTAAACCATTTACAACCAGTACTTTACAACAGGATGGAGCGAACCGGCTGAACTTTCGGACAAATAAAACAATGCAAGTTGCCCAACAGCTTTATGAAGGGGTATCGATTCAACGAAAGCAGACCGTTGGTTTAATTACTTATATGCGTACCGACTCGACTCGTATTTCGAATACTGCCCAAAATGAGCTCGTTGATTTTATTGAAGAAACTTACGGAAAAGAATATATCGGGACGAAGAAAAAAGCAAAACAGAAAAAAGGTGCCCAAGATGCGCACGAAGCGATTCGTCCAACCAGTGTTAAACGTACACCGGAATCGATTAAAAAATATCTAAGCAAAGACCAGTTCCGTCTGTATCAGTTAATTTGGACTCGCTTTGTGGCGAGCCAGATGAAACCAGCGGTCTTTAATACCTTACGTGTCGATTTATTACAAAATGGTGTTATTTTCCGTGCGAATGGATCACAACTTGAATTTGACGGCTATCAAAAAGTTTATAAAGATTTAGGAAAACAAAAGGATAATATTTTACCTGATTTAGAAAAAGGTGAAGCGATTGATCTCGTTAAATTAGATCCGAAACAACACTTTACTCAACCACCGGCTCGCTATTCAGAAGCGACCATGGTGAAGAAGTTAGAAGAGTTGGGGATTGGACGGCCATCAACTTATGCACCAACATTAAATACTCTCCGTCGTCGTTACTATGTGACGATGAAAGCTAAACGGTTCGAACCGACCGAATTAGGGGAAATTGTGAATGAATTAATATCTGAATACTTCCCACAAATTGTCGATGCGAAATTCACGGCTGAAATGGAAGAGAATTTAGACCTAGTTGAAGTCGGAGAGAAAGAATGGGTAAAAGTAATTGATGAATTTTATCAGCCTTTTTCGAAAAAAATTGAAATTGCGGAAGAAGAGATGGAAGAAATCGAAATCAAAGATGAACCAGCTGGTTTTGATTGTGAAAAATGTGGCAGTCCAATGGTTATCAAAATGGGACGCTACGGTAAATTTTATGCTTGTTCAAACTTCCCAGACTGTCGGAATACGAAAGCCATCTTGAAAAAGATTGGTGTGACTTGTCCGACTTGTGGTAAGGGTGAAGTCGTTGAAAGAAAAACGAAGAAAAACCGTGTCTTCTACGGTTGTGAACGTTACCCAGATTGCGAGTTCCGTTCATGGGACAAGCCGATTGGACGCGATTGTCCTAAATGTGGCGAGTATCTCGTGGATAAAAGAACTCGCGCAAAATCACAAGTAATTTGTTCAAACTGTGATTATAAAGAAGAAGTTCAAAAATAATAAAGAATATGTAAAAGCTGATTAGCTAAATCAAGAAGAAATGACTGATGCTAACTATTCAGCTTTTTTCTATTTTCCTTAATTTTTCACAAAAGAATAAAGCTTAAAACACAAGCTAGGGAGAAAATATGTTAAAATAGAAGAGCCTAAAAATAAAAAGAGCGGAGGAGCGGATGAAATGCCTAGTAATGAAGATTTAATCAAAGAATTTATGAATTACCTCATTCATGAGCGCAATTATTCGGACCTGACGCAAAAAGCTTATGCGGAAGATATTACGCATTTTTTGGGATTTTTAGAAGAAACAGGCGATGATCAATTATTAGCGATTGAATTGATTGATGCGCGTATATATTTAAGTCGTTTATCTGATGAAGCATTCAGTCGAGCATCAATTTCACGGAAGATTTCTAGTTTGCGGTCCTTTTATCATTATTTACAGAGTCATTCTTTTATCGAAGATAATCCTTTTTCTTATTTACGAATTAAGAAATCGGGTCTACAATTACCAAATTTCTTTTATGACGAGGAAATGGGGCTTTTATTTGAAGCCGCAGAGGGAACTGAACCGCTAGATTATCGAAATCTTGCCTTATTAGAAATTCTTTTTGGTACGGGGATTCGTGTCAGTGAATGTAAAGATTTAACCCTCGATGATCTTGATTTAGACTTTGGTGTGTTATTAGCCAAAGGAAAAGGAAATCGCGAACGCTATGTCCCTTTTGGAGAATACGCGAAATTTGCGGTTGAAGATTATCTTGAATATAGTCGGACGCCTTTAATGGAGAAATACGACAAAGACCATGATTCTTTATTTATTAGTCAGTATGGGGATCCAATCTCTGTTTCAGGAATTCAATATATTCTGGATCAGTTGATTAAAAAAACAGGCTTAACCTCAAATATGCATCCGCACAAGCTGCGTCATTCTTTTGCGACTCATTTATTAAATAATGGCGCTGATATGCGTACTGTGCAAGAGTTATTAGGGCATAAAAGCTTATCATCGACACAGATTTATACTCATGTGACGAAAGAACATTTATTGAAAGATTATAATAAATTTCATCCACGGGCTTAGTCCGTGTAGAAAGCGACTAATTGAACATCAGAAAGATACTTAACGGAGGAGATTAAATGGTAAAGTTTCACGCAACAACAATTTTGGCTGTACACCATGAGGGTGAAGCCGCCATGGCCGGAGATGGTCAAGTAACAATGGGCGAGTCCGTCATAATGAAAGGAACTGCCCGTAAAATTCGGAAAATATATAATGATGAAGTATTAGTTGGATTTGCAGGAAGTGTAGCGGATGCTTTTACTTTAGAAGAAAAATTTGAAGGTTATCTAAATAAGTATTCAGGAAACATGGAGCGTGCCGCAGTCGAGTTAGCCCAAGAGTGGCGTTCAGATAAAATGATGCGTCAATTGGAAGCCTTACTCATTGCGATGAATAAAGAAGGAATGCTGTTGATTTCCGGAACAGGTGAAGTGATTCAACCGGACGATCAGATTTTAAGTGTTGGTTCTGGTGGAAACTATGCCTTAGCAGCAGCACGTGCTTTGAAGAAACATAATCCGGAGATGTCAGCCGTGGATATTGCTCGTGAGGGACTAGAAGTGGCCTCAGAAATTGATGTCTTTACAAACGGAAACATTATTACGGAAAAACTATAGGATTTTAAAGATGGGAGATGCACGATTTGTTAACAACAAAAACATTAACACCGAAAGAAATAGTCGAACGACTAGATCAGTATATTATTGGTCAAGATGAAGCGAAAAAGGCCGTAGCGATTGCTTTACGTAACCGTTATCGTCGTCAATTAGTGGATGAAGATATGCAAAAGGAAATTACGCCTAAAAATATTTTAATGATTGGACCAACCGGTGTCGGAAAGACAGAAATTGCTCGTCGACTAGCAGATACCTTAAAAGCACCTTTTATTAAAGTGGAGGCAACTAAGTTTACTGAAGTCGGTTATGTCGGACGTGATGTAGAATCGATGGTTCGGGATCTGCTTGAATCAGCTATTCAACTTGTTCGTGAAGAAAAACGACAAAGTGTTAATCGAGAAGCGGAAGATCGAGCGATTAAACGAATTGCGAAAGCATTAGTTCCAGGTATTCGCAAAGAGAAAAAAGAAGAAAAAACCAATCCAATTATGGACATCTATAAGAGCATGGGGATGGATCCAAGTCAAATGAACATGGGGAATCTCGGTCAGCAAGATGAAGTAGAAGAAGAAGTAACCGAAGAAATCTCGACTAAACGTGCTGAATTAGAAGATCAAATTCGTCGAGGTGTTCTCGATAGCCGTGAAATTGAAATTGAAGTGGAAGAAAAACCACAACAAGCAGCAGGTCCTATGGGCGAACAGT
>JARICH010000085.1 GCA_029257245.1 Atopostipes sp.
TAAGGTATAAACCTGACCATAACATGATTTCACCAAAGTAGTTCGGGTGACGAGTTAAGGACCATAGTCCGGAAGTCATCAAACCGCCTGAACCTTCTTTAATATGTTGTTTCAACTGACGGTCACCGACGATTTCAAAAAAGAGGCCAATGACTGAAATCAAGAGGGCAATATAAACAAAAATACTATGAGGTGCATCTAAAGTAAAGTCATTGTAACGAATAACGGAATAAGGTGCTGAACCTACAATAAAGTTAATTGTTCCTTGAACCATAAAGACTCGGAAAAAAGCAACAATGACTACATATTTGCCCCATTCCTCACGCCACTGACGGTAACGGAAATCTTCTGGTTCCCCAAAATTACGTTTAAAAAGAGAATAAGAGAGGCGTAAACCCCAAACAGTAATTAACCCTACTAATGCATAGGAGAGAATTGTTGGCTCTTCCGTGACCCAAAGTGTTAACCAGGAGCCGACAACAAAACCCATCCCCCAGTGCATATCAACAATTGAGTTGTTTTTAGTAACCTGTGCGAAAATAAATAAAATTGTAAAATAGCCCAAAATGACTAAATAAGGAACCATCAAACCCTCAAAAGCAAACTGTGTGAAAAACTGTGTTGCGATTGCGAAAGCTCCAATAAACAAAGCAATATAACTGACTATTCTTTTAGCTAAACCCATAAAACCACCACTTTCATTATTTTCACTAGTTTACCAGAGTAAAGAATGAAAAGCGAAAAATACCGCTCGAATTCATGAGATTTATTTTAAAATAAAAAACCTGCTTCTTTTTTAAGAACACAGGCCTTTTAAAAATTATTACTATCTTAAATAACGTGTCCACCCAAGACTTCAACGACATGATCTAATGTAAAGTCGTGTCCAGCTTGATTAAAACTCGCGACACCATTTTCATGGACCACTACATCAAAACCACGATTAAAAGCGTCAATGGCTGTATGTAGGATACAGATATCACTACAGACGCCCACTAAGTGAACTTCTGTGATTTCACGTTCACGTAATTTTAATTCTAAGTTGGTTCCAACGAAAGCAGAATATCTTGTTTTATCGAAGTAATCCACATTTGGATTTTCTTTCAATGCTTGGTAAGTATCCTCTAATTTCCCATAAAGTTTGCGTCCGTCAGTTCCTTCGATATTATGATCTGGGAATAATTTACTCTCTGGATGCAACTTATCTCCTTCGTGGTGTAAATCAACTAGAAAAGCAATATAATCTCCAGCCTCGTTAAAATTTAAGGTTGTCTTCACAATGTAGTCATGTAACTCTTGGGCCACTGGTCCACAAGTTAGCGTTCCGTCACTTGCAACAAAGTCATTACTATAATCAATATTCAACAAAGCTCTTTTAGATATCTTCAAAATATCCACTCCTTCATATAATTGCTAATGTTTACATAATAGCATATACACAAATAATTACCCAATAATTAAGTCGTAAAAATCATTAATCAAAAAGAAGAGATAGAGCATTGATAGGAGCGCATTTTTTTGAAAGAAAATAAAAATATAATATTTCAAAATTATAGAGCAGAACACACGAAAAAATTAGGGAGTATGTAGCACAAACAACATATTCCCGTAAAGTTGTTTTATGCGCCATTTAACTCGTTCATTGTTTGAACAAGGATTTGCTAATTTCTCTGCGGATAATATTGATTTTACTGCAGACATTAAAGACCAAAAAGATGAATATCTTTTAATTGTTGATTTACCGAGATTAGATAAAGAGAATATCGAATTGAATTGTGATAATAGTGTTCTTTCCATACGTGCCCATCATGAACAAGAAAAAGCTAGTCGAAAGATTATCGTTAATAAGTAAAAATACACGGTTATGAGATTAATAATAAATAAAAATATCCCATATGAACTTTGGTCCATATGGAATCATATTTTATGTAACACCATAATAAATAATAACTGTTAGAGAAATTTAGCTACTACTAAACGAGTTATCGTTTCATCCTTACAATAGAAAAAAATTCTTTATTTCCTATTTCTTTTTTTCTTCAAATTTTTCTGAAACCATTGACTAGCAAATTTTGCGAGTGGACGGCTAAAAAATGAAACTATTAAGCCGGCGAGGATATCTTTTAATAAAAAAGCAAAGAATATGAGGAACAGAACCTGTACAGTAAAAAGAAAGATTTCCTCCTTGTAATTCATCTTAAATATCCTCCTTCGATTTTTTATATTTCATGTTTTAGCTCAAATCAATAGACTATTATAGTCTTTTTCTTTGGAAATATTCTTCAATCAACACGCCATAAATAATTCCAGCTATAAAGCTAATTGGATCCTGGAAGGCTGATGTTGTGAAAAAAGCGAAAGAGACTAATAAGCCGATCAATCCACCTCTTACTAAAGATGGGAAGCGGCTTTTCATTGGCCACGGGGCTCCAATAGCTAAACCAATAATGACTCGGTTATACCAAAGTGAAAAGACAAAGTTCGCATCGGCTGTTCCGCCGGAGCGCACATAAGCACCAATTACGCAAAAAAGGCCTAAAATTCCACCTAATACTAATCCATGTTTTAATCTTTTTGTCATTTGTTTACTCCTTTAATTTACTAATAGAAGAGAGAAATAACAGCTCCTTCAAAAAAATCATACTCGAATCATAGTCTTTTTTGTATCCAAAAGAAAATATTATGAAAATAAAAAGGTGACTTACATTAATTTAGTAAATTGATTATCCTTTTTAAAGAGACTCTACTAGCCGTTTTCCTCTTTCACATATTCTAAAATATCACCAGGTTGACAATTTAAGGTTTCACAAATAGCCTCCAATGTTGAAAAACGGATAGCAACAACATGACCATTTTTTAATTTCGACAAATTGACATTAGAAATACCCACTTCATCGGCCAGCTCTTTCAGCATGATTTTCCGGTCTGCCATTACACGGTCTAAACGAACAACAATCGCCATTGCTTTTTCCTCCTTTAAATCGTTTCATCAGCTAGCTCTTGAAGCTGAATTCCATAATTCAAAATCCCGCTGGCCACATACAAGATAAGCCCAATTAAAAAGTAAGAGGATAAAGAAAAATAGAAGAGCTTTCCACTTTCAGAAATCAAGCTAATCAGAGCCGAATAAATAAATGGAAAGAATAAGTCGTAAGCAATCATCAGAAAGCCAATTTTTCGTACAGCTTTTGAAAAATCGGAGCGAAATGGACTGTTCCCAACCGCTAAATCATCGAATAAAGAACTCGCTTTGAAGAATAGATAGGAGAAAAAGCCGAGAGTAATCGGTACAAGAATAAAAGCTGTTCGGGCATATTCAGCATCCGTAATCCTTGATTCTATACTATAAAATATTGTAGCACCAGAGTTTGTATCAATTGAGAACTGAGCACCAGGATTTTTAAAGTAGATCGCAAACCAGCCTAAAAAGATGATTGTGATAAAGAAACTTGCCATTATTTTTAATAAAATGGCTAAAAAATGACTAACTCTTTGAAATTTTGCGACTTGCATGTGAATCCCTCCTTTATTTTATTCTATTATTTTAATCTTCTTTCATGAAAAAAACAAGCTTTATTTAATGATAAACGATAATTATTAGTCGAATAAGATAAAAAAGATCAATCACTCCTGAAAGAGAAATTGATCTTAGCGACTTATTTTATTCCGCAGCTGAAACTTCTAAGGTATTTGGTGCAATGCCTAGTTCATCGCTATTTGTTTTGAAGGCTTTGAAAATATCACGGTAAAGCTTGTCTTTCACTTCGCGTCGCTCTTGGAAATCAACGACATAACGTACACTGATTTCTACGTTATTTTCCCTCAGGCTTAAATAGACCTGATTTTCTAAGGAAGCATCTTCTAATTTGAATTCACGTCGCATTTGATTCCAAGATTTTTCTGCATCATCAATAAAATGATCGGTATGCTTTTTCGCAATTTCTAATAACAACTGACGCGCTAAGTCTAAATTACTGTCAAAAGGAACCGGAATCGTTAATTCATCCCACAAGAACTCGAAGCTAGAAGTGTAGTTGTAGACAGGTGAGCTAAAGATGTAGCTGTTCGCCACACGAACTTTTCGACCGGTATATTGATCGCCATCGACCCATTCACCAACCTCCATTAAAGTCGTTCGTAGAGCACTGATATCCACTACATCCCCTTTAATTCCTCCCAGTCGCACACGATCGCCAGCAGTGAAGAAATCACCGAAGAGAATAGCAAACCAGCCCGCAATACTCATGATAACTTCACGTAAGGCATAGGTAATCCCAGCACCCGCAAATCCCAAGGCAGTGGATAGGCCAGATAAATTACGTCCAAAAATATAAAGAAATAGGATAATCAAAATCGCATTATTGGTCCAACGCGCAAATTTCTGGGTTTCATACCAATGGTCGGATCCTTTCAGTCGTTTGTACAAACGGTTTAATAAGAGCTTTCTTAAGAAGTAGAGAGCTAGATAGAAAAGTAAAAACCAGATCACCTTAGTCACTAAGGGGTAGTTCTCTGGTAAATTTCGTATAAATTCCAAATAAATCATCCTTTCATTCATTAACTACAGTATAAAACAGACAACTAAGAAATCCTAAGCATATTTATTTAAATTGTCACCCGGAGTATGATGAAAAAAAGGGAAACAATTTATATATATAGTGAGACTAGACGGAGAGAGAAATTATTGATTAAATTTCGCAAGCTCAATTCTTCTGAACTATATTTTTTTGGTCTTATGTTTAAATAAAGTGCTGGAATGAGCTTTTTCTTTACATAAGTCTGATCCTATTTATCACAAACTTAGTTTTCTTTCTCTTAGTAGCAGCTATTTAAAAGTACTGTAATAAATACTTATTCTTTTAAAATAGCAATCATAAATGATACACTAAATTAGGAAATTTAGTTTAAAGGAGATGTAAGATGTGAATAATGTTAAAAGAATGACTATAGGAACATTGACTTTATCGGGAGCTTTATTATTAGCCGCTTGTTCGAGTCCAGCAAAAGAGCCAATTATTGACGAGCAAGCAGAAACAGAAATACCAGCTGAAAAAGAACTCGAAACTGATGAGCAGAATACCAAAGGGCGGAAAGCACAAGAAGGGCAAGGATTGGAACACCTCGCTTTAGAAGTGACTTTGGATGATGCACTCGATGTATTTTTTGATACTTTTGGAAGTGAAGAAATAAATATTGAATCGGTTGAGTTAGAGAAAGAAAATGGAAGATATGAATATGAAATAGAAGGCTGGGATGCTAACTACGATTATGAGCTGATTCTTGATGCCGAAACTTCTGAAATTGTTGAACAAGAGAAAGAAGAAGATAATGATCAAGACGATATCATCGATATTGAATCTGTTATTAGTCCTTTAGAAGCTATGGAAGCAGCGCTTGAAGCGAGCGGTTCGGGTTATGTAGAAGAATGGGAATTGGAAGTAGAAAATAACCGAACCATTTATGATATAGACATTTCAGGTGGAGATGACCAAAAAGTAGACGCGCTAACTGGTGAAGTTTTATAATAGAAAATTCAGACGACTAGTCTATAGATTAGTCGTCTTTTTAATGAACAAATATTACTTTTTGTCGGAAAAATGCTATAATAAGGATGAAGCATATTAAAGGATGGAGTACTTGTATCTTGAAAGAATCAACTAGAATGAATAAAGAAAAGAGGGAACAAATGAAAAAAACAAAATGGATGAACTTTTGGGGTGGAATGGATTTAGTTTTCACTTTAATTATCTTGATTTTATTATCACTCGTGATTATGTTTTACAATCAAGTAAGCTACTTTTTTCAACCCCTTTTTGTGATTATATCAAATATTATTGCACCAGCAATTTTGGCCTTATTACTCTATTATTTATTTGATCCATTAATAGATTTTTTAGAAAGACATAAAATAAAAAGAACTTACGCTGTGATTTTACTTTATCTTGTCGTTGTTTCACTCATAGTGATTGGAATTGGATCAATTTTGCCTTCCTTAGCCAATCAGTTAACTGATTTTATAGATGACTTTCCAGAATTTTTTGCGGATGCGAATGATTCCCTAAGAAACTGGACAGGGAATTTACCTTTTAGCTCCTCTATCGATGGTTTTATTAAACAAGGCCAAGATTTTGTTGCTAAGATTCCTGAAAATACACAGAGATATTTAACAGAAGGAGTCAGCGGCTTATCAAAAGTGATTTCTGGTCTAACCAATGTGGTCGTCACCTTAGTCATTGCACCTATCATGTTATTCTTTCTCTTGAAAGACGATGAGAGACTGGCAAAAGGAATTTTAGCGGTTACACCGCCTAAATGGCGTGAAGATTTAGTTGGAATAACGAGTCAAATTAATGACCAGGTAGGTGCTTATGTGAAAGGCCAGTTAATTATTGCATCAGCAATTGCCCTCATGGCTTTGATAGGTTTTAGTGTTATTGGTTTAGAATATAATGTTATTTTAGCTATCATCACTGGTTTCACTTCGATCGTGCCTTATGTGGGTCCCATTATTGCCTTTTCTTTTGCTTTTGTGATAGCGATTACTACGAGTTGGTGGATGGTTATTAAACTCTTAATCGTTTGGGCGATTGTCCAATTTATGGAAGGAAACGTTATTCAACCAAGTGTTATGGGTAAACAGCTAGATATCCATCCTTTGACTGTTATGATTGTCTTATTAGTCGCTGGAGATTTACTCGGCTTTGTTGGTTTAATCTTGGGTGTGCCTCTTTATGCGATTATTCGAGTCCTCGTTCGTTTTGCTTTTCAACAATTTAAAATACGCTACAACTACTATTACGGTGAAGATGCAGGAAAATACGAGATTAACAAAATAGAATAAAAGAATGCAAAAAAGCTTGTCTCGCGAAGAGACAAGCTTTTTAATTTAGAGTTAGTTGATTAAGCAGGTTGCATGACGCCTCCAAAAGAAAGCTAGGCGAGTAAGGTTTTCGCTATGAGGCTTAAAATAACATAGCCTCATTCGCCATATAGATAGTTTTCCCAATTGTAAATTTGATTAGTCAACTAGCATATTAATTGATCTGAGAAACTTTCTATTATTATTTTTTCGTTAGAAGATTCGCATTGATCGGCTGATAAACAATGAAACTCAACATCGCCCCGATATAAACCAGCATATTACTAAAAGAGAGCTCTGTTAGAAATAAAAGATTTAAAATAATCCAAGCAAAGAACAATTGGCTATGTAAAATTTTCTGTGGATCGATTACTTCTCCTAAACGGTTAATAGGCTTTTCTTCTTGATCTATTAAAATAAGTGTAGCATACAGGAGTAGAATAAAAATTAAGGCAATCTTTGTTATGCTTATAAACAAAAAATCTGCACTTATTAAAAAGAAAAAACCAAGAAGTCCCGCGGATACTCCTGCTAAGAAAGCAAAAAAGTGTTGGATTAAATTATACGCTCGGATTTTCTTTGTTTTTCTACCTAATTTCTTTTCAATTAAATCATTTAGAGAGCTTGCGATCCCTTCATTCAGATAAAGACCCATAAAGAAAAAAACAAGGTAGATTGCATTTCTATAGAAGATAGTTAGTAGGAGCCCAAATACGAGTACAATTCCCGCTTGGATAAGTGTTTCGTTATCTGTTGACCGGTGATTTACTAAACGAAGTAAAAAGAAAATATAAAAGGGCTCACTCAAGTTACTCGGAACTAATTCCGACGAAAAAATTCTAAAAAGAAGATAGATGATTCCAATATACGCACCATACTTTCTTCTTACGTCTAGTTCTCTGGCTAAAGCCCATGTAACCAAAATCATTCCAACAATTTCTATTCCAGCAATTAAACTTCGTTGGCTCCAAAAAT
>JARICH010000053.1 GCA_029257245.1 Atopostipes sp.
GGAATTATCTCAGAAAATCCTGTCGTGGCTCCAATTAAGTTTCCTGCTGAAAAGCCTAATGCTGTCAAACCAATGACTAAAGCTAACAAGCCTAGTACAAAGTTTTTCCATAATTTACTATTAGGTAATAACTCTGTACTCGCTTCAATAATATTCTTATTCCCAATAATTGCTATTCTTGAAGCCATATTCATAATAATTACTAGTGAGAGTCCTGAGAATACGACAGCCCATAAGAGCGCATATCCAAAATCTACTCCTGCACTTGTCGCAGTTGTGATAGTTCCAGGCCCAATAAATGCACTGGTAACAACAGCAGCTGGTCCTGCTTCTTTCAATCTATCTATAATTGATCGTTCATCTTTCATTTTTATATTCCCCCTATTCATTACCATCTATAATAGCAAGCGATTTCAACACTGTCTATGTGCAATGTATCCAAAAAAGAATAAAACTAAGACCTTATGACTATGATTAAATGAACATTCTTCCCATTTTAAAAGTCTTTCTTACCTATTCTTCTTTTATTTCAACTGTTTATTTAACTCAAAATGATATATCATAAAGATGGATTTACTATTTTTAATTATATTTTTGAAAGGAAATAAAATATGAAAACTATTACTGAGTTAGTCAAACAATTAAAAAAACATAATTTGTTTCATGAATATATTCTAAATAACAGATACAGCACTTCATTAGCTGAATCATCCGCCAATCATAAAATCAACCATCTATCTTATAACTCTTTAGATGAAAGATTAAGCCAGGAATCTTTGTTTATCGTTAAAGGAGTTAATTTCAAAAAAGAATACTTAATAAAAGCTGTTGAGCAAGGTGTTCAATTTTATGTATCAGAAATTGATTTAGAAATTCCAGATACAATAGCTATCATTGTTGAC
Organism: Atopostipes sp.; assembly: GCA_029257245.1. Lineage (GTDB taxonomy): Bacteria > Bacillota > Bacilli > Lactobacillales > Carnobacteriaceae_A > Atopostipes. The sequence continues at coordinate 903 of JARICH010000053.1, forward strand.
GATAGCGAACTAGCCATGGCTAGTCTCGGACAATATTTTTATAACTTCCCCGAAGAAAAAATAACCTTAATTGGGGTAACTGGGACAAAAGGAAAAACAACAACGAGTTATTTTTTAAAAGATATCTTATCTCATTCTGATTTACCAGCCGGACTGATCAATTCCAAAGAAGTGATTACAGGTAAGAATACTTTTGAAGCGAAATTAACAACACCGGAATCGCTAGATACTTATCGTTATCTAAGTGAAATGGTTGATAGTGGACTTAAATATTGTGTTCTTGAAGCATCAAGCCAAGGCTATAAAAAAAATCGTCTTCATTTACTGCGTTTTGATTATGCAATCTTCTTAAATTTTTCCCCTGATCATGTGGGGACTGGAGAACATGAATCAATGAACGATTATTTCTATTGCAAACGTCAACTCCTCCACCATTCGGATACAATTATTTTAAATAACAAGTTAGAGCAACTGGATTTTATCATTCAAGATGCAAAAGAAAATAACAAGCAATTAAAACAAGTGATTAGCTTTGCAGAAGAACCAAACAGCTCAGCAAATTATACTTTTAAATCAACGGATATTAATCATTTTACAGTGATTAATAAAAATAATAATAAAGAACTATCTATTGAGTTAGCAATGCTCGGCTATTATAATCATGAGAATGCGACTGCTAGCTTAATTGTCGGTGATTTACTTGATGAAAACCCAGAGGCAATGCGCAAAAAAATTAAACAAACAGATGTTAGCGGGCGCTTTGAGGTCTACAAAAAAGATAATCAAATCATTATCATCGACTCTGCTCATAACGAAACAAGTTTTCGAAATGTGATTCAATCGGCTAGAAAATACTATGGACAAGACCGTCCCATCTCGATTTTAGGTAATGCCTCGGGTAACAAAGCAGAAAATCGTCGCCCTGGATTTGCTCGAGTCTATGCTGAAGAGCAGCCGCGTAAAGTATATATCGCTGAAGACAGCCCGAATTTCTCGACTACAGCAGAAATAGGCCAAGAAATTATCAACGAAACTAAAAAATTAGATTCTACCATTGAATTTGACGTGACTTTCCAAGATGATCGTCCAAAACAAATCCGTAAAGCTCTTTCTGAGATGGAGGAAAATGAGATTGCCTTTATATTAGGAAAAGGTACGGATAGAACACAACGAATCTTAGGAAAGTTAGAAGCCTATATTGGAGATGATCAGGTCGTTGAAGAATGGTTAGCAGAACATTCTTAAAATTAGTTGAGAGATAAAAAAAGAGTTGGCTCTTTAAAGAACCAACTCTTTTTTCTATAAATTCTTATTTTACTTATCAATAATATCTTTTCTAACTTCTACTCGCATTGTTTTGTTTGGATTGACTGCTTGTGATACTTTTAAATCTCCAGCTAATGATAAAAACATACCGGCTTGATTAAAAGTCAAGTCTGTTTTTACTTGTAAAAATTGAACCATATGATTAAGAGCTAATTGACTCGCTTCTTCCATTGTTTCTCTAGACGCTAAAGTAACATATAAATCTTCTGTTTCAATAAATGGCAAGGGTAAGTTGGAGTCTTTAACTACTTCAACTTCTACTTCAATTTCTCCTGCTACTTCTGATCCTGCGCCCATAATCTCACCTTCACCCATTGAAGAATGCATATCCCCCATTGAGAGTAAAGCACCTTCAACCTCTACAGGTAAATAGATAATCGAACCTTCTCTAACTAAAATAGTGTCTAAATTACCTCCATGATCATGAGGGGTTCCGGTATTGACAGGTTCACCTGCAGGTGCTGTACCAATTACACCAATCATCTTACGCAATGGTATTTCAAAACCTTTATAGTTTGTTGTTTCCTCTGTCACTTCGGTAAGAACTGTTTCCTCTTTTTCAATTCCTTCGGATAATAAACCTAATCCTGGGGCAGTTAGAGTAACACCCTGAGAATCTAAGCTGATACGATTAATTTTAACTTTTAGGGTATCTCCAACTTTTGCATCCTCAACAAACAATGGACCTGTTGCTGGATTAACCTTTGAAAAATCAATCCCACTTACAGTATCTTCAGCTGAACAGACTTCTCCCGAAAAACAGTCCATCGTTTCAAAAATAACTTTTTCTCCACTTTTTACAGAAAGTACTGGTTCATTTTCTTTATTCATTTCAAAAATGACTTGATCTCTTGTTATTTTTTTCATGCCCATCCTTCTCTCTTTTATTTTTTATTTGAAATAATTGATACCCATGGCTGTTTTTACATCGTCCAAGGTCTGAGCGGCTATCTTCTCTGCCTTCTCACTCCCAGCCTGCAATATTTCTAAGATATAGTCTTCATTTCCTTCATATTCTTTGCGTCGTTCTCGAATGGGTGTAAGTAGGCTTTGTAGGACTTCATTTAGATAACGTTTAATTTTCACATCACCCAAACCACCTGCACGATAATGTTCTTTTAACGCTGCAACTTTTTCTTTATCTTCGTCAAAAATATCTAAATAAGTAAAAACAACATTTCCTTCAACTTGACCTGGATCTTCAACACGGATATGGTTAGGATCGGTATACATCTTCATTACCTTCTTCTCAACTTCATCCGCTGAATCAGATAAATAAATTCCATTATTTAAAGATTTACTCATTTTCCCTTTACCGTCAATTCCAACTAATCGTCCTTGCCCTTTTGGCGGTAGCATTAACTCAGGCTCTATTAATGTCTCCGTTTTATAAATACGATTAAAATCACGGACAACTTCTCTTGCCTGCTCCAGCATAGGCTTTTGGTCATCCCCTACAGGAACATGAGTCGCATTAAAGGCTGTAATATCGGCCGCTTGGCTTACTGGATATACTAAAAAACCAGCCGGAACACTTTGATTAAATGCTTTTTGCTCAATTTCTGATTTAACCGTTGGATTTCTTTCTAAACGCGAAACGGTTACTAAATTTAAATAGTAAACAGTTAGTTCAGCTAATTGTGGAATTTGAGACTGAATAAATATTGTTGATTTACTTGGATCCAAACCAACGGCTAAATAGTCTAAAGCGACCTCTATAATTGATTCTCTTACTTTTTGTGGGTTTTTCGCATTATCTGTTAACGCTTGTTGGTCTGCAATCATAATAAACATTTCATTGTTTGTATCTTCTTGTAATAACACTCTATTTTTTAATGAACCGACGTAATGACCTAAATGAAGTTTGCCAGATGGTCGATCCCCCGTTAATATAACTTTACCCATATCTTATTTGTCTCCTTCTCAAATGATTTCCTTATTAGTATATCTTATTCTCATCAAATTTTCATTGTTTTCTCGCTCGATTTTTCTTTAATCAGTCAAAAACGAGATTTATCTTAGTTATTTTATCACATTTATTATCTTTCTTTGATCAAATTTACTAGTCTTTGTATTATACTTGGGCTATTCAATTTAATCATTCAAAGAGAAAGGGGATTTTTTCAAATGAAAATTATTGTTGATGCGGATGCAAGTCCCGTTAAAAAAGAAATTATTTCCATAGCTCAAAAATTTAGTTTACCTGTTCTTCTGGTGATGAGTATTGCCCACCATTCTTTTGAAGAGCTTCCTAATCATGTAGAAACCATTTACGTAGAAAAAGGTGCTGACCGTGCAGACTTTAAAATCGTTCAGCTAGCAAAAAAAGGGGATGTTGTTGTTACCCAAGATTATGGTTTAGCTTCCTTACTTTTGCCTAAAAAATGCTGGGTTATTCACCATCTAGCTTATGAATATACGAATCAAAATATTAACGGACTTTTAGAACAACGCCATTTTAGTGCGATTGAAAGAAATGCTGGGTATCGGACAAAAGGGCCGCGAGCACTCACCAAAGAAAACCGCGATCAATTCAAAGTTTTTTTTGAAGAATGGCTGATTAAAAACCTTAACCTTCCAAATTAAGGATATTCTATGCTTTTTAAATGAAAGTTCATTAAAATAACATCTTCTAATTAATCTCTCCTTTTCTATATGGTAGACTAATGTGAGAACAGCAAAAAGAAAAAGAGGTGACATGATGGCTTATATAACAGTTAAAGATGAATCAAAATTTTATGGAACAGGTGCTACTCAAATTGCAGCAAATGACAAAGTTAGTTTTCAAATTGAAAAAAATGAATTTTCAATTATCGTTGGTCCTAGTGGGGCTGGTAAATCAACTCTCTTAAATATTTTAGGTGGTATGGACTCTCCCGATGAAGGACAAGTCATTATTGATGGAACAGATATTGCCACATTTAATGATAAAGAACTAACAAACTATCGACGAGATGATATTGGATTTATTTTCCAAAATTATAATCTTATTCCTAACTTAACTACTTTAGAAAATGTAGAAATGGCTGCTGAATTAGCAGAAGATCCTTTAGATCCCAAAGAAATTATCGAATCAATTGGTTTGGGACATCGAATCGATAACTTCCCTGCTCAACTATCTGGTGGGGAACAACAGAGAGTAGCCATTGCTCGTGCATTAGTTAAAAAACCTAAATTACTTCTCTGTGATGAACCAACGGGTGCTCTTGACTATCAAACAGGCAAGCAAGTACTCTCACTATTGCATCAATCAAAAAAACTCTATGACGCAACCGTTGTTGTCATTACCCATAACCGTGCCATTACACCAATGGCTGACCGAGTCATTGATATTAGCGATGCAGAAGTAAAATCTGTAAAATTAAATGAACAACCAATTCCAATTGCCGAGATCGAATGGTGAATTAAAAGACTTTTCGTTTGAAAAGGAGGATATATATGAAATTTAAGGCAATTTGGAAAGATACCTTCCGAGAAATTGGTAAATCAAAAATGCGTTTTTTAGCTATCTTAACTATTATTCTATTAGGTGTAGCTTTTTATGTAGGAATTAGTGCAACAGGACCCGATATGTTGCATACATCCGATGAATATTATGATGATTTAGAATTAATGGATTATAAAATCCAGTCCACTTATGGTCTAACCGAAGAAGATATTGATTCTTTGGATGAGATAGATAATACCCTGGTGCAAAGGCATTATGCCTACGATTTTTTATTAGATGATGCGTCATCTATCCGTCTATATAGTCTGGATACAGAAAAGGGACAAGAAATTAATCAATATTATCTTATAACAGGACGTTTGCCGAATAAAAAAGGCGAAATCGCTCTAGACTATAAAAGGCATTTACGTGAAGGAACAAAAATTGGTGACCGTATCCAATTAGATTCTGGCGAGAATGCTGGAGATCCAGAAGAACATCTGGAGACAAAAAGCTTTGAAATCGTTGGTTTTGTTAATAGTCCTCTCTTCATAGAAATCGAATCGCGAGGGATTGCGTCCATTGGAAGTGGAACCTTGAACACCTTTGGAGTAATCTCCGAAGAAGATTATACAAGTGATCTCTTTACTGAAGCTTACTTGAAAGTTGAAACTAGCGATGAGTATCCAGCCTACAGTGACGAATATGATGATCATCTTGATGATTATTTTCCAAAACTTGATAAGAAGTTAAGTCAACTTGAAAAAGATCGAGAAAAGACTATTTTTAGTGAAGCACAAGAAGAAATCGATGAAGGTTGGGCGGACATACAGGATGCTGAACAAGAACTCGCTGACGCTGAAACTAAATTAGAAGAAGCTCGAATAGAAATTGAAGACGGTTGGCAAGAACTTGATGATGGAAGAAAAGAACTTCAAACCGAAACTGAAAAAGCACAAAGTGAAATTAACAAAAATGAAGAAATACTGCGTACAGGTAAATCTGAATTAGAGAAGAATAAGAAAGAGCTCACTCAAAAGAAAAAAGAATTAAAAGAAGAACAGAACAATCTAAATTCGAAAGAAAAAGAACTTTTAAATGGGATGGATCAAATAGAAAAAGGGATTCCAGAAGTAAAGAATGGGATCAAAAAGATTGATCAAAATCTACCGCAGCTAAATACTGCTATCGAAACTATTGAAAAGAATCAAAAAGATTTAGAAGATAAAAGAGGACAGATTGAACAGGCTTTGGAATTACCTGAAGTAAATCACATGGAGATAAAGTCTCAAATAGAAAAAATTGATCAGCAGATAGTTGCTTTAAATGAACAAGACCCTGTTCCTGAAGATGCTATTCAAGAACTCGAAAATACAAAAGCAGAACTTGAACAAGCTTTACAAATTCCAGAAGTAAACCATGAGGAACTTAAAAAGCAGCTTGTCGAAGTTGAAAGTGGACTAGGTGAACTAAAACAGCAAGAAACAGAAG
>JARICH010000096.1 GCA_029257245.1 Atopostipes sp.
ATGGAAATTCAAAAAAATTGGCGTCGGATATTAAGTTTACTATTGATAGTTGTGTTAGTTTACTGGAGTGTCAATAATTTAGAACTTATTACAAATTTATCGAATGTATTAATGTCTGCGACTTTCCCATTTATATTAGGAAGTGGTTTAGCCTTTGCAATCAATATACCAATGACTTTAATTGAGAATTTATTTTTAAAATTAAATAGAAATGAAAAGTTTAAGAAATGGATTCGAGCTTTATCGATTACCATTTCTTATGTGTTGCTCTTTCTATTATTATTTAGCTTGATTTTCCTAGTAATACCGGATTTTCAAGAAACAATCACTTCATTTACTCGAACAGTTCCTGAGAAGATTACTGAGATTATTCGCTTTATCTCAAAATTGATAGAATCTAATCCAGATGTCGTTAGTTTCATGCAAGAACTAGACTTAAATTTAGATGAAATTCAGCAACAAGCAATTAATTATATCCAAAGCTTTGCTAGCAATCTTTTAACAAGTTCTTTCAATATCATCACGACAATGATTTCTAGTGTTTTTACAGGCTTTATAGCGATTATTTTTTCAGTCTACCTCTTATTTATGAAAGATCAAATCATACGACAATCTAAAAAAATTGTTTATAGCATTTGGTCTATTCCTTGGGCTAATTATATTGTAAATGTGGGACGTAAAGCGAATTATATTTTCTCTAGTTTTGTCGGAGGACAAACTTTAGAAGCATTTATTTTAGCTATTCTAGTTTATATCGGCATGACTATTTTTAATTTCCCTTACCGTTTATCCATTACTGTGATAACGGGAATCTTATCCTTGATTCCAGTATTTGGCGCAATCTTAGCAGGTGTTGCTGGTTTTATATTAATTTCGGTTGTCAGTTTGCCTCAAGGGGTTTGGTTCGGCGTATTCATTATTGTTTTACAGCAACTAGAAAGTAATTTAATATATCCTCGTGTAGTTGGAAACAGTGTAGGTTTACCTGGTATTTGGGTGATGTTTGCTGTAACCATCGGCGGTTCATTATTCGGTTTAGCCGGCATGCTTTTAGGAGTGCCGTTGGTTTCACTTGTTTACTCGCTTATTTCAGCTCAGGTCAATCACGAACTAGATAAAAAAGGCCTGAAAGATGAATTAAATTCAAATGTATTATAAAGTTGAAGAGCAGTAAAGTAAGCGAATAAAATAAAATTTAAAAGAGAGGTTGTTCATTTTATCATGCCAGCAGATCAAGAACTAAAGTATTTAAAATTGTTATCAAAATCCTTTCCAAACATTGGGGCTACTACCACTGAGATAATCAACTTAGAAGCAATTATGAACTTACCAAAAGGTACGGAACATTTCATTAGTGACCTCCACGGAGAATACGAAGCTTTTGACCATGTTCTCCGTACAGGATCGGGTAAGATAAAGGGGAAATTGAAAGAACTCTATGATTTGCAATTAAGCAATCAAGAAATTGATACTTTAGCAACATTGATTTATTATCCAGAAGAAAAAATGGAGTATATTTTAAAAGATATAAAGATAGAAGAAGATCGGGTTGATTGGTACCGTTTAACTTTAATTCGTTTAATTGAGTTTACTAATTATGCCGCTTCGAAATATAGTCGTTCTAAGATACGTAAAGCACTTCCGGAAGAATTTGCTTATATTATAGAAGAACTCTTATCAAAAAATGATACTTACGAAGATAAAACTGATTACTTTAATAAAATTGTGGTAAATATTATTGATTTAGGACGAGCTGAGGACTTTATTGTAGCCTTATCTTATTTAATTCAACGCTTAGTTGTTGATCACTTACATATATTGGGAGATATTTATGATCGTGGGCCTGAACCGCATAAAATCATTGATCGTTTAATGGCGCATCACTCCGTCGATATTCAATGGGGGAATCATGATATTTTATGGATGGGAGCAGCAAGCGGTTCTGCAGCTTCGATTGCGAATGTTCTGCGGATATCCGCACGTTACGATAACTTGGAAGTGATTGAAGACGCTTACGGAATTTCACTTCGACAGTTGCTAACTTTTGCTGAAGCGACTTATGGAAAAAAGAGTGACCGAGGTTTTCAGTCTAAAAAAGATCCCCATAAAAAAGAACATTATGAGTCTGAAATTGAACAACTCGGGGTTATTCAACAAGCAGTTGCAGTCATTCAATTTAAACTAGAAGCTGCTGTCATCAAAAGAAATCCAGAATATAAAATGGAAGACCGTTTACTTTTAGATAAGATTGATTATTCGAGATCCGTCATTACAATTGATGGGGTCGAATACAAATTAACTAGTGATAATTTTCCCACTATCGATCCAAAAGATCCATTTGCTTTAACGAAAGATGAAGAAGCGGTGATGCAGAAATTAATTGAAGGCTTTAAAAATTCGGAAGCGCTTCACCGACATATTCATTATTTAGTATCCAAAGGGAGTATGTACTTAATTTATAACGGTAACTTATTATTCCATGGTGGTTTACCAATGGATCCAGATGGTAGTTTTAGACCATTAAAATTAGATGGAAAAAGTTATGCAGGTAAAGAGTTGCTCGATTTTTTTGATGAGGTTGTTCGGATTGCTTACTATAAAGATGAACTTGATTCACATCAAAAATATTTAGATTTAGTCTGGTATCTATGGTGTGGGCCAACATCGCCATTGTTTGGTAAGGATAAAATGGCAACCTTTGAAAGATATTATATAAAAGAAAAACCAACTCATGTAGAAGTCAAAGACCCTTATTTTGAATTGCGTGCTGAAGAAAAAACAGCCAAGAAAATCTTAAGATCTTTTGGAATTAGCCCAGGAAAAGGACACATCATTAACGGACATACTCCGATTGAGCAAAAGAAAGGTGAAAGTCCAATCAAAGCAAATAAGAAAACCCTGGTTATCGATGGGGGCTATTCGAAAGCCTATCAAGGGAAAACAGGGATTGGTGGCTATACTTTACTCTACAATTCTTATGGCTTGGAAATAGCTACACATCAGCCCTTTCAATCAAAAGAAGAAGCGATCATTAGTGAGTCCGATATTGTTTCAACCATATATTTGATTGATCATGATCTTGATTGGGAAAAGGTAGCCAATACAGATATTGGAGAAAAATTAAAAAAACAATCAAAGGACTTGAGAAAATTACTAGTGGCTTACCGAAAAGGGAAAATATCAGAAAATTAATGGGATTCGAAAATAAGAATGATTATTTAAATAATTAACTATTTGTATACAGAATCGAATTCTTTAGAAAAGTACTGATCGGCGATCAGTACTTTTTTTATTCTTATCTATAGGAGACGAAAAGATTTAATGAACGATTTATGCTATATTATAAGTCGAATTAAATAAAAACCCATTCATTTTTACAAATACTAAATATATAGATAGAGGTAGTAAAGGCTGATGATAGATAAAAGTTTAGAAATAGACATAGAAAAAATTTGGGGAAATCTGGAGATTCAAAAGTTCGAAGAATTAGACTCAACAAATTCTTATGTGAAATCATATCTAGAAAAGAATAAAGGATGCGAAATACTTGTCATAGCAGACACACAAACTGAAGGGCGGGGAAGAAGTGGGCGGAAATTTTATTCTCAACTTGAACATGGACTCTATTTTTCTATAGGTTTTTCGGTAGAAGATACAGCGCCAGAATTTCTATCTTTGTATACCATTGCGGCTGCAAGTTCATTGATTCAGGCGATAGAGAAAAAATTGGGACTAAAAATTGAAGTCAAATGGGTGAATGATCTGTTTTATCAAGGGAAAAAGGTGGCGGGAATTTTGGCCGAAGCAATTACTAACCAAAAAACCAATAAAATTTCATCACTTGTAATTGGGATTGGCATAAATCTAGCGGGCACTTTTGATGATGCAGATCCATTAACGCAAAAGTCTGCAGGTACTCTTTATCAAGTATTACCTGAGGAATTTGAGCTAGAACCACTAATTACTGAGTTTTTAAGAGTTTTTTATACTTATCATCAAAATATAGAAAATAAATCTTTCCTCCCTGTATATGAAAAACATTTGCTGGGAATTGGTCAAGAGGTCTACTATTTAAGAAGAGATAAAAAGTACAGGGGTAGAATTGAAGGAATTAATGAACAAGGACAGCTACTAGTTAAAAATAATAAAAATAACATTGAAATTCTGATCGCCGATGAAATACATTTTTCAAGCGAACAATTTGTTAAAGAAATAGGAGAGACAAATGAAAACCTCTGATTTAACTAGGGTTGCCTTGATGTTATCATTATTGATTATTAGTGCACAATTATCGATTTCTATCGGGCCTGTTGCCATTAGTTTACAAAGTCTAATAGTATTAATTATTGGTCTGGTTTTAACAAAAGAACAAGCTATTTTGACTAGTTTTCTGTATTTGATTGCCGGCTTAATTGGCTTGCCGATTTTTGCTCAATCGATGGGAGGACCACATAGTATCTTTTTACCATCCTTTGGATTTATATTATCCTTTCTACCTGCCGTTTGGTTGATGGCAAAAATTCGAGAAAGAAGTTCAAAAGAAGCGAGAACTCGCTATATACAAGCCGTTTTACTCGGAAATTTCATCATTTATTTAGTTGGTATTTCTTATATGTCATTTATTTTAAATGTTTATTTAGAAATGGATATGACTTTCTGGCAAATTCTTTTAGCAGGTCTTTTACCTTTCATTCCGATAGATGTCCTCAAATCAATCATCGCTATTGTAATAGCGAAACGATTGAATGCCCATTTAATCGAATAATTAGTTCAATGAGAATAAGCTATGATCGATTGTATGGAAACTTAGAGAAGTTTAGAAAAGGAGTTGTAGATGAATGAATTTTTTACTATGGTTATTGATTTTATCTTTTTTTACTATGAGTTTTATTGCCTTAGTTTATCCTGTATTACCAAGCATCACAGGTGTATGGGCTGGCTTTTTACTTTATCATTTTGGGGTTAACTCAAATAATTTAACGAGCTTTTTCTGGATTATCATGGGACTATTCACTTTAATATTGCTATTTGCTGATATCTTTTCTAGTTCTTTATCTGTAGAAAAATATGGTGGAAGTCAATTAGGAAAACAAGTAGCTGGGGTATCTGTTGTTGTGGGGTCATTTGTCTATCCGCCGATTGGTATCATCGTCCTGCCATTCTTAGCTGTATTTCTTGCAGAGTGGAGTCAAAAAAGGTCTCTAAGAGAATCGTGGAATGCAGCATTAGGCTCATTGGTTGGTTTTCTGAGAGGACAGATGGCAACAGCGGTAATTCAATTGCTGATGATTATCTGGTTCTTCTTTACTATTTGGTTTTAATTAAGCTTGCTTATCGATGACTAGAAATAGTATTTAGCTAATTTTAGCTTTCAATACTCAAAGACAGATAAATATGTTCTCGATTACAAAACAGAATGATTCGCGTTATAATTAACATACTATAAAAAAAGCCAAAGGAGCACATAAAAATGAATAAAAAAGATTTTATGAACTTAGCTAATGGATCAGATATTCGAGGAATTGCGATGGAAGGTTTAGACTACCCAGTTAATTTAAATGATGAAACAATTTCTTTTGTAGCGACAGGATTTTTGAAATGGTTAAATGAAAATATTCCATCAAAACAAGATCAGTATACAATAGCCATTGGTTTCGATGGGCGATTAACCGGTGAGGAAATCAAAGGAGTTTTAACCGATGTTTTTACAAAGGCAGGTGTAAATGTCATTGATGTTGGAATTGCAACCACCCCTTCGCTGTTCATGGCCACTCAATATAAAGACTATCAAGCGGATGCTGGGATTGAAATTACAGCTAGCCATCTTCCAAAAGAGTATAATGGTTTGAAGTTTTTTACTAGTGAAGGTGGCTTAGATAGCGAAGCAATTAAATTTATACTAGAGAATGGATACGGTGAAACAAATTATAATCTACAGAATGAAGCAGGTATTGTCAGTAAGAAAGATTTGATTAGAGATTATTCTGCAGACTTAAGAGATAAAATAATTAATGGACTACCTGAAGACAAGCGAACAGCGACACCATTAGCTAACCGTCATATAGTCGTTGATGCTGGAAATGGATCTGCTGGGTTTTTCGTGGAGAAAATTTTAGAGAAATTGGGTGCGGAGACAGTTGGTAGTCAGTTTCTCGATCCAGATGGACATTTTCCAAATCATATTCCAAATCCAGATGATAAAGAAGCAATGGCTAGTTTAGAAAAATCAGTGTTAGAAAATAAAGCGGATATGGGGATTATTTTTGATACAGATGCCGATCGTGCAGCAGTAATGGATCGAAATGGTCGTTCAATCAATCGAAATAACTTAATTGCATTAGCAGGGGCCATTGCTTTAGAAGATGCACCTGGAGGCTTAATCGTAACGAACTCACCTGTATCTAAACATGCGATTGACTTTATAGAAAGTAAAGGAGGGCAGGTAGAACCTTATATTTCTGGCTATAAAAATGTTATTGACCGTTCAATTGCATTAAATAAGGAAGGAGCAAACTCACCTTTAGCGATTGAGACAAGCGGCCATGCAGCTTTTAGAGAAAATTACTTCTTGGATGATGGATCTTACTTAATTGCAAAGATACTTATTGCAGATGCAATTGCTCAGTTAGCTGATGGATCAGTTTTTGATTTGATTGATGGATTAAAAGAGCCAATTGAAACGGAAGAGATAAGATTCGTAATCGATTTAGAAGATTATTCAGATTATGGTCAGATGATAATTCATGATTTAGAAACTTTTGGGCGAGAACATCCTGAGTTTACATTTGTAGCAGACAATAAAGAAGGAGTACGCTTTGATGTTTCTGGTAAATTCGGAGACGGATGGTTCTTATTACGAATGAGCCTACATGAGCCAAAATTAGTCTTACAGATGGAAAATGATGTTGAAGGGGCAATCGAAGAATTAAAAAGAATATTGCTTCCATTTTTTGAAAAATATAAAGATATTAACTAGTTAAAGAGAATCATTTGACACTAGTTTTAATGCTTGTTACTATGAACAATGTGAAATATTCAAATGCTGATAAAGGGGAGCTCTCATTCGACGATTGAGAGCTCCTTTTACATGATAATTTATTTGAATATCTGTTAAATAAACTGGCTGTAAAGCTAGTTTAGCTTTACATAGAAGACTAAAAATAATGGAGGACTTATGGACTTGGAAAAAGAAGAAGTAGAAGAGAAAATATTAGAAAAGGAACAAGAAAAACTTAGAGCTAGAAACTTTACAAAGTTTGGCTTAGATTTAAATATATTTGTAACAGTAGTTACCGCTATTTTAGTTTTAGGCTTTGTTATTTTTAC
>JARICH010000118.1 GCA_029257245.1 Atopostipes sp.
CTAGGACATAAAGTGGCCGTGTGTGAACAGGTAGAAGATCCAAAAGAAGCGCAAGGCATGGTTAAAAGAGAAGTTGTGCAAGTTATTACCCCAGGGACGGTTATGCAAGGGGATGTAGTCAATGAAAAAGAAAATAATTATTTAGCGGCTATCTTAGAAAATGAGGGAACTTTTTCCTTAGCTTATGTTGATCTAACAACAGGGGAACTGAAAGCCACTGTGTTGGATTCAAAGGCAGAAGTTTTCAGTGAAATCTCGGCATTAGAAGTTAAGGAAGTCTTATTTTTTGAAGGAGCAAGCATTGAGATACGTGCTGAGTTGGAAAAATACTATGGAACCATTTTTTCCTACTTAAAAGCCGATGATCAATCGATGAGTGAAGAGAAATTTAAAGAAGTGACTGCGGAAATCAATGAGTTAGCTTTGATTGAAGTATTAAAACTTCTTTTGAATTACTTGGCTAAAACTCAAATGAGAAGTTTAGATCATTTACAGTCAGCGAAAGCTTATGATACAAACCATTATTTAAGGCAAACCAGTGAAGTACGTCGAAATTTAGAGCTTACCACGTCTCTAAGAGATCATTCAAGAAAGGGAACTTTACTTTGGGTGCTCGATCAGACAAAGACAGCTATGGGAGGGCGTTTGCTAAAAACCTGGCTAGATAAACCCTTGGTCAATCCGATTGAAATCAATAAGCGACAAGATTTAGTGGAAAATATGTTGAATCATTTTTTTGAGCGTACTGATTTGAACGAAATATTAACCCGAGTGTATGATTTGGAACGCTTAGCTGGTCGAATTGCTTATGGAAGTGTGAATGCCCGAGATTTAATTCAGTTAAAACAATCCTTAGAACAGGTGCCGATGTTGATTGAGATTATTTCATTAATGAATATTGATCAAACTTGGGATGAGATTTTACAGAAGATGGATCCTGTCTCAGAAGTAACAAATTTAATTGCAAAAGCGATTAAAGAAGAGCCACCAATCTTAATTTCTGAAGGTGAAATTATAAAAGATGGATTTGATAAAGAACTCGATCGTTATCGAGACGCCATGACGAATGGCAAGCAGTGGCTGGCAGAATTAGAAGCGAAAGAGCGTAAAGCAACAGGCATAGGAAATTTAAAAATAGGCTTTAATAAAGTTTTTGGCTATTTTATTGAAATTACAAGAGCAAATCTAGAAAAATTAGAAGAAGGACGCTATGAAAGAAAGCAGACTTTAGCTAATTCCGAGCGATTTATTACTCCAGAGCTAAAAGAAATGGAATCGACAATTTTAGAAGCTGAAGAAAAATCACAGGCACTTGAATATCAACTCTTTATTAAAGTACGTGAAGAAGTGAAGCAAGAAATTAAAAGAATTCAAGAATTGGCTCAACTAATTGCACAGGTAGATGTACTGCAAAGTTTTGCGCAAGTGAGTGAAGATAACCACTATACGAGACCTGTTTTTCATGAAGATTCTCGAGATATCGAAATCATTGAAGGACGGCATCCAGTCGTTGAACATGTTATGGAAGAGCATGAATATGTTCCAAATGATGTCTATTTGAAAGACAAAGTTGATATTTTATTGATCACCGGGCCAAACATGTCAGGTAAAAGTACTTACATGCGTCAGGTGGCCTTAATCATTATTATGGCTCAAATGGGAAGTTTCGTGCCAGCAACAAAAGTATCCTTGCCTATTTTTGATCAAATCTTTGCTCGAATTGGTGCCATGGATGATTTAATCTCTGGTCAAAGTACCTTTATGGTAGAAATGACGGAGACCAATCAAGCAATTGCCAATGCTACGGCAAATAGTTTATTGCTATTTGATGAAATTGGTCGTGGAACTGCTACTTACGATGGAATGGCTTTAGCCGAAGCAGTCATCGAACATGTGCATGATCAAGTAGGTGCAAAAACACTATTCTCCACCCACTATCATGAATTAACGGCCTTGGAAGAACGATTAGACGGGTTAGAAAATGTTCATGTGGGAGCTGTTGAAGAAGGAGGAGATCTTGTCTTTTTATATAAAGTAAGCCCAGGTTCAGCCGATAAAAGTTACGGTATTCAAGTAGCTAAACTAGCAGGTTTACCTAATAGTTTACTTAAACGTGCAGCTAGCATACTAGAGAAATTAGAAAATAAAAATATTGAATCTGGATTAGTTTCCGAAGCACCGAGATCATTAGTTTCGGAAGAGGAAAAAACAGATCAACTGCAGGAGAGCAACCAACTCAGCTTATTTAATGGTGCTTGGTCTCAAGAAGAGGAAGAAGTTTTAGCAGCTATTAAGAAAGTTGATGTGATGAACTTAACGCCTTTAGAAGCCATTAAAGTTCTGAATGATTTACAAAATCAAATGCAAAAGATTGATCGTTAAATGTTAAAAAAGAAAGGAGGCAGATTTGATGTCAAAAATTCAAATTTTATCAGAGAAACTAGCTAATCAAATTGCTGCAGGAGAAGTAGTTGAGCGACCTGCTTCCGTTGTCAAAGAATTAATTGAAAACTCAATCGATGCTGGAAGCACAAAAATAAAAGTTGAAATTGAAGAAGCCGGTTTAAATAAAATCATGATTACTGATAATGGGCGCGGGATAGCGAGCGATGAAGTAGAAAGTGCCTTTGAACGCCATGCAACAAGTAAACTTTATACAGCTGATGAGCTCTTTCGAATCCGTACCTTAGGATTTAGGGGAGAGGCTTTGCCTAGTGTTGCTTCTGTTTCTGAATTAACTATTGATACTGCTGAAGAAGGCGAATCCGGAAAGCATTTAAAAATAATGGGTGGCGACATCGTTGAAGATACTAGCTCTTCTTCTAGAAGAGGAACGACGATAAAAATTGAACAACTTTTTTATAATACACCTGCGCGTCTAAAACATATCCGATCTTTGCGTACCGAGTTATTTCATATAACCAATTACATTAACCGTTTTACATTAGCAAACCCAGGAATTTCTTTTGAATTCTATAATGATGATAATTTGATTTTAAAATCTGTTGGCAATGGCGATCTCAGACAAGCCATTGCAAGTGTTTATGGCGTGAACTTAGCCCGTAAAATGCGAAAGATCGAAGTAGAAGATTTTGACTTTAAAGTGACAGGCTACAGTTCTTTACCAGAACTAACACGATCAAATAATTCCTATATCACCTTGATTGTGAATGGACGTTTTATTCGAAATTATCAATTGAGTCGAGCGGTTATTGAGGGTTATGGGTCTACTTTAATGATTGGACGTTTTCCAATCGCAGTAATTAATATTGAAATGGATCCCTTACTTCTTGATGTGAATGTCCATCCGACTAAGCAACAAGTACGGATAAGCGGGGAGGATGCTTTAGCAAAAATAATTAAAGAAGCTATCCACGAAACCATGTATCAGGAGGTTCGAATTCCTGATTCAACTATTCACCGACAAAATGAGTCATTCATCTCAAATGAAGAATTAAATCAACAAAAATTAAATTTTCAAAGAGACCAAAACAAAAGGAATTCAATTGATTCATCTCTAGAGAGCTATGAAAAAAAGACTAACTCAAATCATTTCCTTCACCAAGGAAACAATCAAGATCAGACGAATTGGTCCAACATCAGTCATGAGTTGGCAGAAGAGATATCGCCTCTCGAGATAGCGAAAGAAGCGAAGAAAAAAGATTTAAATAGTAAAAATAACGAAGTGTTTCCTGACTTGGAATACATTGGCCAGATGCATGGAACCTATTTACTCACACAAAATGAAGAAGGCTTATTCATCATTGACCAACATGCTGCCCAAGAACGGATTAAGTATGAATACTATAAAAGAGAATTGGCTGAGACGAGCGAAGATATGCAAGAATTATTAGTGCCTATGGTTTTAGAATATCCGAGCGATGAAGTAATGATTATTAACGACAATTTAGATAAGCTTGCAGCCGCAGGCGTAATCCTAGAATCTTTTGGACAAAATAGTTTTATAGTTCGTTCTCATCCAACTTGGATTTTACCAGGACAAGAACAAAGTACTATTGAAGAGATGGTGGACTTTTTCTTAGATAAAAAAGATTTATCGATTGGCTTATTTCGAGAAGCAACTGCTATTATGATGAGCTGTAAACGGTCCATCAAAGCGAATCATCGTTTAAGTGAAGAAGAGGCTATGGCACTGATTAAAGAGCTTCCAGAGGCGGAAAATCCTTATAATTGTCCACATGGGCGACCAACCCTGATTAAAATAACGACTCGCGAACTAGAAAAAATGTTTAAACGAATTCAGGATAGTCATTAACTGTTCTAGTGAGCATAATACTAGCGATCATTCATCAGTTCCCTTAAAATAACTTTAGAAGTAAATGTTTGTATCGAATCGATTCTCTATTGATCTATTGAAAGGAAGCGATGAAAGATGACGAAAGAATATACAAAAGAAGAATTAAAAAAACGTTTAACCAAAGAACAATATGCGGTTACGCAAAAAGATGCCACTGAGAGAGCCTTTACAGGTGAATATGATGATTTTTATGAAGAAGGAATTTATGTAGATGTGGTTAGTGGAGAGCCGCTCTTTTCATCAAAAGATAAATATGATGCAGGTTGCGGATGGCCATCCTTTACTCAACCTATTGTTAAACGAGGAATTAAGGAAAAACGTGATCGTTCATTTGGTATGGAGCGAGTAGAAGTACGTAGTCAAGAAGCCGATTCACATTTAGGCCATGTGTTTACAGATGGTCCAAAAACTAAAGGAGGACTGCGCTACTGTATTAACTCTGCCGCCTTGCGTTTTATTAAAAAAGAAGATTTAGAAAAAGAAGGTTATGAAGACTATTTAAGCGAATTTAAAGAGTAATTATAAAAAATAAGAATTATATTTTTACCCTGGTCTCTTTTAGACTAGGGTTTTTATGTGTTATAATAATTAAGATATTTTAGAATTCAGAATAGGAGTCAAAAGCTTAATGTATGAATACATCATTGGTAAGGTTAAAGAAGTTAATCCAAGTTTTTTAGTTTTAGAGAATCACCAAATTGGTTACCATATTTATATTGCTAATCCTTTTCGATTATCTAGTCAATTAGAGGAAGAAGTCAAAGTCTATGTTTATCAAAGTGTAACTCAGGATGATATTCGTCTCTATGGTTTTATTAATCGAGAAGAGAAAGAACTATTTTTGAAGTTAATAGGGGTCTCAGGAATTGGTCCGAAGAGTGCTTTATCTATCTTAGCTGCTGAAGATCATATCGGATTTGTCCAAGCAGTTGAACAAAGTGATATGAAATATCTTCAAAATTTTCCAGGAGTCGGTAAGAAAACAGCCGCGCAAATCGTCTTGGACTTGCAAGGTAAATTGTCCGATTTATCACCAGAAGTACTAGAAGTTTTTGGTTCAAAAGAAAGGAACTTAACTGCTACTAGTCGGGAATTAGAAGAAGCGATTGAAGCATTGGAAGTTCTTGGCTACTCAAAAGGGGCTATTAAAAAAATCAGGCCTACCCTAGAAAAAATTGAGGGTGCTAGTTCGGATGAGTATATTCGTGAAGCTTTGAAATATTTAATTCATTAATATAAGATCTCTTAATAGAGGAGGGAAGCCCGAGAATGGACGAGGAACGAATGATTTCAGGAGAAAATTTAGATGAACTAGAACATACTGAAGAAATGTCTTTGCGGCCGCAGACTTTAGAGCAATATATTGGGCAAGACAAAATAAAAAAAGAGTTATCTATTTATATTGAAGCTGCACAAAATCGTCAAGAAGCATTAGACCATGTCCTTTTATACGGTCCGCCAGGCTTAGGAAAAACAACGATGGCAATGGTGATAGCGAATGAAATGGGAACCAGTATCCGGACAACGAGTGGTCCAGCTATTGAGAAGGCTGGAGATATTGTCGCTTTATTGAATGATTTGGAACCGGGTGGTATTTTATTTATTGATGAAATTCATCGACTTCCTCGCTTTGTAGAAGAGATGCTCTATTCAGCGATGGAAGATTACTTTATCGATATTATTATTGGGGAAGGCGATACAGCTCGTCCTGTTCATTTTCCTTTACCACCATTTACATTGATTGGGGCAACTACCAGAGCAGGTATTTTATCCGCTCCCTTAAGGGACCGTTTTGGTATTGTTTCACATATGGAGTATTATTCAATTGAAAGTTTGTCTGATATTGTGAAACGATCAGGCCGAGTACTCAATGCGAGTATCGAAAGTCAAGGAGCCATTGAAATAGCTAGACGATCTCGTGGAACCCCACGTGTGGCAAATCGTCTATTAAAACGTGTACGTGATTACGCAGAAGTGCGAGCAGATGGAATTATAGAAGGGGCGATTGCGACAAAGGCGTTGAACATGTTGAATGTTGATAAAGAAGGCTTGGATTCAGTGGATCAGCGAATGTTAGAAGTAATGATTAAGCAATATAATGGTGGACCTGTTGGTTTGAATACACTTTCTGCAAATATTGGAGAAGACATGGGGACAATTGAAGATATGATTGAACCTTATTTAATCCAGGAAGGTTTTATTCAACGGACACCACGCGGTCGAGTAGCAACGGAAAAAGCATTTGACCATATAAACAGTCAATTTTAATTAAACTAAATATACAGTAGAAGAAGAGGGAAATGAATAGTGAAACATGCAGTAAATTACGAACTAATAAAAAAAGAAAAGCATACAGGTGCTCGATTAGGTAAAATTCATACTCCGAATGGGACCTATGAAACACCGATGTTTATGCCTGTTGGAACACAAGCAACGGTGAAGGCAATGACACCAGAAGAATTAAAATCAATTGGTGCTGGCGTTATTTTGAGTAATACCTATCATTTATGGTTAAGACCAGGTTCAGAATTGATTCAAGAAGCAGGCGGTTTGCATGACTTTATGAATTGGGACCAAGGAATTTTAACAGACTCAGGAGGTTTTCAAGTTTTCTCCTTAGCTGATTCACGTGAGATTACTGAAGAAGGTGTTCACTTTAGAAGTCACCTAAATGGCGACAAACTATTCTTAACACCAGAACGTTCGATTCAGGTTCAAAATGAACTCGGAGCGGATGTCATTATGAGTTTTGATGAATGTCCAGACTTTAATCACCCTTATGATTATATGAAAAAATCGGTGGATCGGACAACTCGATGGGCCGAAAGAGGTTTGGAAGCTCATCAAAATTGGGACACACAAGGTTTATTTGGAATTGTGCAAGGAGGAGGGAATAAAGATCTCCGAGTGCAACATGCTAGAACCTTATCAAGTATGGACTTTTCAGGCTATTCGATTGGTGGGCTATCCGTCGGTGAAACTCATGAGGAAATGTTTGAAGTTCTAGATTATACAGTCCCAGAATTACCAGAAAATAAGACTCGTTATTTAATGGGAGTAGGTACACCAAAAGCTTTAATTGAAGCAGTTATTCGAGGTGTCGATATTTTTGACTGTGTGTTACCAACAAGAATCGCTCGTAACGGGACATTAATGACTAGTCAGGGGCGTTTAGTTGTCAAAAACGCAAAATATGCGCGTGATTGGCGACCTATTGATGAAAAATGTGATTGCTATACATGTCAAAATTATACTCGAGGCTATGTACGTCATTTATTTAAAGAAAATGAAATTCTAGGAATTCGGCTAGCTTCTATTCATAACTTGCGTTTTATTATTCGATTGATGGAACAAATACGTGAAGCGATTCGAGAAGACAATTTGCTAGAATTTAAAGAAGCTTTTTACGAGGAATATGGTTATAATAAACCAAATGCTCGTAATTTTTAAAGAAAGATTGAATAAAAAAAGAAGATTGCAGAGAAAGCTCTAGAAAACTAGATATTTTCATCCTAATTTGATAACCTTGTAAGGTACGAAATAGTTGAAAATAAACCCTAAGAATTGAAAGGAAGATTATTTTGGAATTTTTAATTTCAGTAGCGATAATGTTTGGGATTATGTATTTCTTACTTATCCGCCCACAGAAAAAGCAACAAGAGAAAGTACAAGATATGCTAAGTAATTTAGAAGCAGGCGACAGTGTAGTAACTATTGGAGGACTTCATGGCGTGATAGATGAAATAAATCCTGAAGCTAATACAGTCGTGTTAGATTGTGAAGGAATCTATTTAACATTTGAACGACGTTCAATTTCAAGAGTGACTGCTGAAGCAAATGATACACTTCAGACAACAGAAGAAATTATTTTAGAGGAATCTGAAAATATCCAAGACTCTGAAGGAACAGAAGAATAAAAAATCAGAAACTTGATTATTAGGAGGTAACCCATGGCAGAAGAAAAAGCAGAAATGGTTGAATATGAAGTGTGGCTAAATATCATCAAAGATTCTTTTGCCGAGCAAGGTTATGCGAAAGTTTCGACAGAAGATCTTTGGGATTACTGTGTTAATTTTTTATGGAAGCATGAAAAACCTAAAAGATATTATGAAAAAGTCGGCGGAATCATGGGTATCGAGCCTAATGATTACTTTACTTATGCCTCTTTAAAAGCTCAAGTTTATAACGTATCATCTTTAGATGAAATGAATTTGACTGATTTATTTTAAAGAATTGAATAGAAGAGTCAGGTGAAAATCTACAGACAAGAAGATGTTTGTAGATTTTTTCTATATTTTATATTTGTTCAATCAAAAGGGGATGAGAAAAATAGAATACGGAATACTCAAATTTAAAGAGCTTGAACGAGATACAAGTCGTAAGATTATTCATTTAGATATGGATGCTTTTTATGCATCGGTTGAAATCCGAGAGAACCCATCTTTAGTTGGAAAACCAGTTATTATTGGACGTCACCCCAGAGAAAGTGGAGGACGTGGAGTTGTAGCAACTGCAAGTTATGAAGCTCGTAAGTATGGTGTCCATTCAGCAATGAGTTCAAAAGAAGCTTTGGAACTCTGTCCAGAAGGAATTTTCGTTTCAGCTAACTTTTCTCTCTATCGTGAGGTATCGCAAGAGATTCATGAAATCTTTAGGCGTTATACGGACCTGTATCAACCCTTATCTTTAGATGAAGCTTACCTGGATGTGACCCAAAATAAAAAAAATATAGAATCGAGTACTTTTATCGCTCGCTCTATCCAACAAGCGATTTTTAAAGAATTAAAGTTAACGAGTTCGGCTGGGGTTTCCTATAATAAATTTCTGGCTAAAATTGCATCAGATTATAAAAAGCCCGCCGGTTTAACCTATGTGTCAGCAAATCGAGCACATGATTTCATCATGAAGCTATCTATTTCTGATTTTCCAGGTGTAGGAGAAAAGACTTTGGAAAAAATGCATGAGCAAAATATTTATACAGGGAAAGATCTATATGGAAAAACCGAACTTGAATTAGTTGAGAATTTTGGAAAATTAGGGCATAGTTTGTTCCGGAGAGTTCGTGGTATTGACAATAGCCCAGTAGAAGCTGAAAGAGAGCCGAAGTCTATTGGAAAAGAAAGAACTTTCCAGGAAAATATTACGCGAGATGAAGAAGCATTAAAATTTTTAAGCTATATTTCAACAGAAGTTTTTAAAGCAACAAAGAAAAAAGAGATGCACGGAAAGACGGTCGTATTAAAAGTTCGCTATAGTGATTTTACAACTTATACGCGTCGAAAAACGATGTTAAATTACATTGAAAACGAAAAGGAATTATATAACAGTGTATATAGTTTATGGCAAGAAATTGATAGAGTTGAAGAAGGAATTCGTTTGTTAGGAGTAACAATGACGAGTTTAGATCCGATTGATTATGAAAATATACCACTCGATTTTTAGATATTAAAATGAAAAGGATGTTATTCGAATGCAAGAAGATAAATTTTACGAAGTGAAAAAAGAAATATTAAAAGAAATTGAAAAAAACGAGACAATCATCATTCATCGCCATCAGCGACCTGATCCAGATGCAATTGGATCCCAAGTTGGTCTGGCAGAACTTATTCAAACCAGCTATCCAGATAAGAAAGTTTATACGGCTGGAGTTGATATCCGAACACTTGACTTTTTATCCAAGATGAATCATCCAAGTTTAGAGGATTATGACGACGCTTTAGTCATTATTTTAGACACTGCCAATGCACCAAGAATTGATGGCAAAGAAGCGATTTTCCATGGAGAGAAAATTATTAAAATTGACCATCATCCGGATGAGGATTCATATGGTGATATTGAATGGGTGGATCCAAGTGCTAGTTCAACAAGTGAACTCATTACTGATTTTTGGGTTAGTTTTTCAGACAAACTATCATTAAGTGATAAAGGAGCTCGACATCTATATGCTGGGATGGTCGGAGATACCAATCGTTTTCTGTATCGGGGAACATCACCAAAAACTATGCGTTTAGCAGCTGAGTTAATGGAAAAAGATTTTTCACATACCAAGTTAAATGAAACCATGAATGAAATGAGTCCGGAAGTAGCTAAACTAACTGCTTACATTTATGAACATCTAGAAGTAAGTGAAAATGGTGTAGGTTCTGTTATTCTAACGGATGAACTATTAGACAGTTTTGGTTTAACAGATGAAGATACACATCAAATTGTCTCCTTACCGGGATCCATTCAAGGGGTACTAAACTGGGGGATTTTTGTCCAACAGGAAAACGGAAAATTCCGTTGTCGTTTACGTTCGAAAGGCCCAGTTATTAATGAAATAGCTAAAGAGCATCGAGGTGGAGGTCATCCATTAGCAAGTGGTGCGAACGCCGAAGATATGACTGAAATTAATGAAATTTTAGCAAAATTCGAACTAGTAGCTATCGAATATAAGAAGAATCTAAAGCAACTTGCATAGATCCCTCTTAAGACCGAGACAGAATCTTGTAAAATATGGTAAAATGTCAATATTGGTACTTTTATTATAATGACTACAAGAAGAGAAGTTATTCATTATTAAAGAGTTAGGTCTTAAATCCTTGAGGTGAAAAATGGAAAATAAATTTAAAGAGTTTTTATATGATAAATGGGACTGGTTAAAAGAAAAATTCAAACTTTTATTCAAAAAAATACGTAAATCATGGAAGAATTACCATTTAACAAAAGTTGTTATTTTATTTATTCTCTCAATCGCTTTATTTTTAAGTGTATTCTTTACCTTTCAAGCACGCCGTGTTAATATCGCAGCTTTACGCTCAGGAATTGAAAATCCGACGAGTGTTTTTGATTATGAACAGGAATTAGCTGGGAATATATATGCTCAAAAAGGGAACTTTCGTGGAATTGATGAAATTTCTACAACCGTTCAAGATGGAATTATTGCGACAGAAGATCAGCGCTTTATGACTCATCGAGGCTTCGATCCGATTGGAATCGGACGGGCAGCAGTTGGCTATTTTGTAAAGGGTGGAATTGTTGGTGGTGGAAGCACTGTCACACAACAGTTAGCTAAGAATGCTTACTTAACAGCTGACCAGACAATCGTTCGAAAGTTAAGGGAACTTTTTTTAGCAATTGAAATTGAGAAAGCTTATAGTAAAGAAGAGATATTAGAAATGTACTTGAACAACTCTTATTTTGGGAATGGTGTTTGGGGCGTTCAAGATGCTTCTAAAAAATATTTTAATAAAGAGGCTGCGGATTTATCAATCAGTGAAGGGGCAACGATTGCGGGAATGCTTAAAGCACCGACAAACTATAACCCAATTGATAATTATGATCGGGCTCTTGAGCGACGAAATGTTGTTTTAAGATTAATGGCGGATACTGAAAAAATATCCGAAGATGAGCGACAGCAAGCTGCCAATTCAGAAATTATCTTGAGTGATGGCTATAAGCGAGTGGATGATTATCGCTATCCTTATTATTTCGATGCGGTGATTTCAGAAGCTATCAACAAGTATAATTTTGATGAAGAAGATATTATGAATGGTGGTTATAAAATTTACACAAATTTACATCAAAAGCAGCAGCAAGAAATGGACCAAATCTATGCTAAAGATTCATTGTTTGAAAAAGCTGCTGATGGTGTGTCTGCTCAGAGTGCATCGATTGCTATCGAGCCCATTAGTGGTGGGGTAACTGCAGTAGTTGGCGGTCGAGGAGAGCATGTTTTTAGAGGCTTTAATCGGGCGACACAAATGCGTCGCCAACCGGGTTCCGTAATTAAACCCCTAAGTGTGTATGCGCCTGCACTAGAAGCTGGTTATGAAATAACGGACTCATTAATTGATGAAAAAGCAGAATATGGTGAAGATGAAACTGTCTATAGCCCATCGAACTACGACCATCAATACGCAGGTGAGATTCCAATGTATCAAGCGTTAGCAGATAGTAAGAATGCTGCCACTGTTTGGCTTTTAGATGAAATAGGAATTCGCCGGGGTTATAATAAGGTTAAACGTTTCGGAATTAAAGTTGCCGAAGAGGATTACCATTATGGAGCGGTTGCTTTGGGCGGTATGTCAGAAGGAACCACTCCGTTAGAAATTGCGAGTGCTTACAGCGTTTTTGCAAATGAAGGAGTTCGAATTGAACCTCATTTCATCCAACAAATTATAGATCCTACCGGAGCAGTCGTTGTAGATAACACAAAGCCAAAAGAACGGAGAGTCTTGTCTAAAAAAGTAACGAATGATATGAATCAAATGCTTTTATATGTTTTTTCTGATGGATCCGGGCGAAACATCCAGCCTGCTTCTTTTAAAGTGGCTGGAAAGACAGGAACCACTCAAACAGAATTTGGTGAGGGATCAACGGATCAGTGGGTCGTAGCTTACACGCCTGATATTGTGATTGCTTCATGGCAAGGTTATGATATTACTGACGAGTCACATTATTTAAAAACTGCGACTAGCCAGGGAGTAGGACAAGTTTTAAAACAAGAGTTTGAAACTATTGTTCCTTACACCGATAAAGGTGAATTTCTAGTGATTGATAAAGAAATCAAAGAACAAATGAAACAAAAGCAAAGAGAAGAAACAATTGAAAAAATAAAAGAAAATTTAGAAAAAGGCGAAGAGATTTTACGAGAAACAAAAGATAAGGCAGAAATTGGTTTCAAGAAAGCGGCAAAGGAAGTTAAAAACTTACTTAATCGAATAAATAAAAAATAAGAGCGATAGAAATGAAAAAAAGCCAGTTGAATATCCTTTAATAGTGGAATCAGCTAGGCTTTTTTTGTTATACTTGAGAGGAAAATGAAGGAGGAATTTATTAATGGTCAATATTTACGATACAGCAAACCAGTTAGAAAGAGAATTAAGAGAAACAAGTCAGTATAATGAATTAAAAGAAGCACATGCAGAGGTCTTAGCGGATGAAGATGCAGCTTCAATCTTGAATGAGTTCCAGTCATTGCAACAAGCATTGCACCAAAAACAACATTCAGGAGAAGAGATAACAGAAGAAGAAGCACAAGAAGCACAAGTTTTACCAATTAAGATGAATGCAAATGAATTAACAAAGAAATTAATGGATAAAGAACAGGCATTAAACACTTTGTTAACTGAAGTTAATAGCATCATCATGAAACCTGTTCAAGAAATTTATGAACAATAAAAAACTATTGGCTTGCTAGCTAGCGAGCCATTTTTTTGAATAGATAAGAACATATGTACCCCTGGAGGTGAGAAGATGATTAAATTTATACATGCTGCTGACTTACACTTAGATACCCCATTTCATGGCTTGAAAGAAATATCAGAAGAGTTATCACATGTTATGCAAGAAGCCCCATTCCAATCATTTCGAAAAATAGTCGATAAAGCAATTAAAGAAACAGTAGATTTTGTTTTGTTATCTGGTGATCTATACAATACACAAAAAATAAATATTAAGGCACAAAGTATATTTATTCATGAGTTAGAGCGACTTGAACAAGAAAAAATTCCAGTTTTTTTAATTCGAGGGAACCATGATTTTTTAACAGAAGAAACTGAAAAATTAACCTTAAAATTACCCGAAAATGTATTTCGTTATTCTGAAGAAGTGACTAGTCATGTGATTTCAACAAAAACAGGTAAAAAAGTTGCAGTGAGTGCTTTTAGCTATCAAAGACAGTGGATAAGAGAACGGAAAATACAGGATTATCCTGAACGCTTTGAAGATGTGGATATGCATATAGGGATGTTGCATGGGTCTCCCGATTCAATCAACGGTTCAGATGGGAATTATGCTCCTTTTAGCTTAGCTGAATTGAAACAAAAAAATTATGATTATTGGGCTTTAGGACATATCCATCAACGTCAACAACTTTCGAGTCATCCCTTAGCCTTTTATCCGGGAAATATTCAAGGCTTACATCGAAATGAAAAAGGTGAAAAAGGATTTTTATTAATCGAATGGACAAATCGTGGAAGTGAGATTGAATTTGTAGCAACTGCAGCGATTGTCTGGGAAGAAATTACAATCGACTTAGCGACTATTCATAATATTAATCAACTGATACGCCGAAT
Organism: Atopostipes sp.; assembly: GCA_029257245.1. Lineage (GTDB taxonomy): Bacteria > Bacillota > Bacilli > Lactobacillales > Carnobacteriaceae_A > Atopostipes. Next base: position 14,377 of record JARICH010000118.1, read on the forward strand.
CAAAGAAGAATTAATTGAGAATAAATTTACTGAGAACTATTTAATTCATTTGAATATTCAGGTAAATTCAGACGATGATGAAAAACTAATTGAAATCTTACAAAAAGATTCTTTTATTGAGGATTTAACGAATCAATTAAATTTGCCCAATCTTTGGATTGCTGATATTGAAATTCAAGTGAGTAAAGTTGGGGAACAACGGAACTTAGAAGAATTATATCCAGAAGAATGGGAAAAAGCTATTGAGGATACCAAAGAACGAATTGTTTTTTCAGAATTAACAGAAGGTATTCTCAACAATATAGCTAATCGATATTTAGGTGAAAGCAATACACAGGAATATCGAGAGCGTATGATAAAAAAAGCGATATCTAAAATTTATCTCAAATAGTGATGAAAGAAAGTAGGTGAAGCAATGAGAATCAAAAGAATAGAAATTTATGGTTATGGCAAATGGGTGGATCAAAGTTTTGATTTAGATGATGGACTCCAAATATTTATAGGGAAAAACGAAGCAGGAAAATCAACTTTAATGTCTTTCATACATAGTATTTTATTCGGTTTTCCTACCAGAAATAGTACTTTGTTACGCTATGAACCTTTAGAGAGTTCACGTTATGGAGGTAAAATTATAGGAGAAGATTCTCAATTAGGTGAAATAATTATTGAACGCATCCATGGAAAAGTTACTGGAGATGTTAGGGTAACTTTAGAAGATGGTAGCACAGGATCAGATGATTTGTTAGCAAGAATTTTAAAAGGAATTGATCGTGATAATTTTCAGAATATTTTTTCTTTTTCTCTGACGGATATTGAGAACGTTCACCAATTAGATAAAAATAAACTGAGCCGTTACTTATTAAACATAGGAGCCCATTCAACTGATTATTATTTAGATCTAGTAGATGAATTTGAAAAGGATGCTTACGATTTATATCGACCATCAGGTCGGATTCCACCACTGAACAAAGAATTAGCTATTATTAAAAAACAAGAACAAAAATTGAAAAAAATTGAAGCCCGTAATGAAAGTTATTTAGATTTAATTAATCAGCATCAAGAGCAAGATGAAATCATAAAAGAACTCGAAGAAGAAGTTGAATCACTTAAAAGAGAATTAGTGAATCTAGAAGCCTTGGAGAAAGATTTCCACTTATTAGAGGAAATTCAAAATCTAGAAAAAGAAATCAAAGAAAACAGAATAACCCCATTAAAAAAAGATGGTCCTTATTTACTAAAGGAAAATAAGAAGCATCGGATTGAAGTCGATGCGCAGTTACTTGAGCGAACAGATTTAATTAAAAAACTCAAAAAAGATTTAGTTCAGGCCGATAAGATTGATCATTATCAAGAATATGAACTAGAAATTAAAAAGTTAGAAGAAAAATTACCAGACAAAGTGACTGAAATAGAAGCTTTAAAACGAATCAACGATCGAATTCAAAAAAATAAAGAAAGGGAACTCTTTTTACAGAATTCTCTTAAAATATCAGAAGATCATTCGGCTATTTTAGCTTTCACATCAGAAGCAGAAGAAAAAATTGAAGAATTAATGAATAATTATCAGCAGCTTGTAAAAGAAATAGACTATCAAATCCGGCAACTTGATACACTGGCTTCTCTTATCAATCAAAAGAACGACCAAGCAGATTATTTTGAAGACTTGATGTGGGATCAAGAGTATCTGACTCAGATTGAAAAGAGAATAGAGAGTAAAGCTTTACCGACAGTTCAAGTAGCTGAAAATAGAGATGGAAAAACGACAAGGATTGTTCAGCTCTTTGCTGCTGGCATCATCTTGTCAGCGTTTTTTATTAAGGCAATCCATCCGGCTTTTCTTGTGGCTGTTGGTTTTCTTGTGATCATATTGTCAATACTATTTAAAGGAAAAAATGGAAAACAAGAAATTGATGAATCCGGCGACAGTAAAGAATCTTTTGAGATATTAAATAAAGAGTATGAAAATCAGTTGAAGCTACAAGAAGACTGGCAAAATTTACTAGCAGAAATCGATGCCGTACAAAGAGAGTACCAAGAGAGTAAAAATAAAATTGAAGAAAAATCGCTATTAAAAAATGAATATAAGAAAGAATGGAGAATCTTACTATCGAGTCATAAAATTCCACCTGTGCATCCAATAATACAAGCCACTGAGCTCTTAGAACAAGTTGATGAATTCCTACAATTAAAGACACAACAAGATGAATTGAGAAGAAGAAAGAATGATCTATCTGGCGAACTGGAAGAAGATTTATTAATTCTTCAGAAAATACTGCCCAAAACTAAAGATCTAGCAGTTAATGAAAAGATTTACTATTTCCGTAAATACTTAAAAGACATTAATCAATTAATCGTGACAGAAAAAGAAAAAATGAATCGATTGAGCCGAGAGAAAGAAAAATCAAAAGAGCTAGATAATCAAAAAGAAAGATTAGACTTAGAAAGAAAACATTTACTCGATAGTGTAGGGGTAGAAACAGAAGAAGAATTCTATGACTTGTATAAAACAGAAGCAGAATTTAATATGAAAAAAAGTCGTCTGGAGTTTCTCAAAGAAAATACGAGAGATTTAAATAAAGCTAATAAAATACGAACTAAAAAAGACTTAATCAATAATAAAGAAGGGGTTCAAAAAAAGCTAGCTGAATATAGTGAAGAAATAGGCAACAAAATTGATGAACGAGCAAAAACGAAAGTTAGTATTCAAAACTTAGAAAAAGATGGTCGCTACTCAGAAGCTCTGCAAGAATTCCAAAATCAAAAAGCACGTACACAAAATTTAGTTGATGAATGGATATCAGATAAATTAGCTGCATCAATTATTCAACGAACTTTAAACCAGGTAACAAAAGATCGTTTTGAAGAAATAATCGGAGAAGTAAATAATTATTTCAGCTACTTGACAGACGAGAAATATACGAATATTGTATTTAAAGAAGATGAATTATTTGTTCAGGATCAAGAGGGACGAGTCATTGAAGTGAAAACTTTGTCTCGAGGTACTGCAGAGCCTTTGTATGTAGCGATTCGCTTTGCTTATATTGTCCAATTACAAGATGTGATTAAACTACCTATTATTATGGATGATCCCTTTGTAAACTTCGATCAAAAGAGAAAAGAGAAGATGCATCGTCTACTAAATAATTTAAGTGAGCAAATTCAAATCATCTACTTTACCTTTGAATCTTCTTTGAAAAAGGATTTTAATTCACAACAAATTGTGGACTTGAATGATAAAACTAGTTAGAAAGAGGATGACTTATGACGAAAAAATTATATGATTATCAGATGGATGATCGTTTTGAGATATTTTTATTGATTAAAAGTGTAGCGGAAAGAAAAACACGAGCAGGAAAAACATTTTTATCGATTACTTTTCAAGATACTAGTGGAGAAATGCAAGGTAACTTATGGGATGCTAGTCAAGAAGACATCGAAAAATACCAGCCAGGAATGGTAGTCAATTTGAAAGGGAAACGTGAAGAATATAATGGACAGGCGCAACTACGTATTGATAAAATGCGATTAGCCATAGAAGGAGAAGCAAAAAATCCTAGACTCTATGTTAAACGAGCACCATTTACGCCAGAAGAAATGATTGAAAAATTAAATGAAGTGATTTTTGATATTACAAATCCAAAAATGAATCGAATTGTCCGTTACTTACTTAATAAATATAGTAGTGTATTTTTTGAAGCACCTGCTGCCAAAACGAACCACCATGCCTTTAATGGCGGATTAGCTTACCATACGATTTCTATGATTGAAATGGCCAAAACGATTGTTGATTATTATCCGAATATTAATGCATCACTTTTATATTCAGGTCTTATCTTACATGACTTAGGTAAGGTAATTGAGTTGAGCGGACCAACTGCTACTGAATATACTTTAGAAGGACAATTAATTGGTCATATTGTTTTGATAGATCAAGAAATTGTTTTGGCTTGTAGAGAGTTAAAGATAGATAATGATGCTGAAGCTGTTCTTTTATTACGTCATGTCATCTTAGCGCATCATGGATTATTAGAATATGGTTCGCCTGTCCGTCCTCAAGTAAAAGAAGCAGAAATTATTCATTACTTAGATCAATTAGATGCCAAAATTAATATGATGGAAGATGAACTGACTAAAACAGAAGAAGGAGAATTTACCCCAAGGATTTGGGCAATGGAAAACCGAAGTTTTTATAAACCATCGATCCATTCAAATAATCAATCAAAAGAAGACTAAAGCTTGAATAAAGATTGAATTTATTCACTAAATTTTATTTAAGGGTTAGTTTATGGTATATTACACAGGTGTCAGTAATAAGAATAGAAAACTAATAAAAAATGGGAAGTGTATTACTTAATGAAGAAAATTTTATTTGGAGCTTTAGCAAGTTCAGCCTTACTATTATCTGCATGTTCAACAAGTGATGAAGTAGCTTCAACAGAAGCTGGAAGAATTCGAGAAGACGATTTATACGAAGCTATGAAAAATGAACAACTACAAAGTGGAATGACTATCGGAGAAACAGTTCTACAGAAGATGCTAATTGATCAAGTGTTTGAACATAGTTATGGCGATCAAGTATCTGATGAAAAAATTGATGCAGAATTAGAAGAAATAGCTGAACAATATGGTGGAATTGAAGAATATGAAGCGATTATTGAAGCGCAAGGAATGGATTTAGATGCTTTCAAAAAAGATATCCGCTTAACTCTTTTAATCCAAGAAGCGATTAAAGATCATGTAGAAATTACTGATGAAGAGATTGAAGAGGCTTATGAAGATCTTAAGCCTGGTGCAACCGTACAACATATTTTAGTTGAAGATGAAGAATTAGCTGAAGACATAATTAAGCAATTAGAAGATGGGGCAGAATTCTCTGAGCTAGTATCTGAACATACAACAGACCCTGGAAGTATGGATACTGAAGGAATCTATTCATTTAGTGAAGGTGAAATGGTGCCTGAGTTTGAAGAAGCAGCTTTTTCTTTAGAAGAAGGAGAAACGACTACTGAACCTGTTGAATCAGATCATGGTTACCATGTCATTCGTCGTTTAGAGTTAGATTATGCACCTTTAGAGGAACAAAGAGAAGATCTTGAGACAGTTATTATTGATGGCTATACTCAAGACCAAGAATTCATGGTAGGTCTTGTTTCAGAGTTAGCAGAGAAAGCAAATGTTCGAATTGCTGATGAAGAATTAAAAGGGGCAATGGCCATGTATATGACACCTCAATCAGAAGAAACACCGGAAGAAGATGAAGATTTAGACACTATCCAAGAAGAAGTAGATGATAGTGAAGAGGATGAAGAAACTGAGCAATAGTAAATAAATAAAAAGTCGAAGGCTTCTAGGAGCTTTCGACTTTTTCATTTATAAATAATTTTTTAAGACTTGTATTGATCTAATTCACGGTTTATTTCATGAATTTCATCTTGAATCCGACGTTTTGAACTATCAGCTTCTGTCTTAAAATTATCCACAATTTCAAGTAAATCGGGAATAAAATACTCTTGAATATTTTGTACTTCTGTTGTGAGATTGTTTAACGATTGCTCAAGCTCAAAAGCTTGTTCAGAAACATGTTCTGCATTAATTTTAGTCGTTTCAATAAAATCTAAAATAAACGCTTGATTTTCTCGGCCGGACCGTGGAGTACGAAGTAAAACATAAGAACTGCCAATCGTTGCACCGGCAAGTGTAGATAGTAAGAAAGTTAACATTATTTTTCCTCCAGTTCTCCTATGATAGCTTCTTTCATTTGGTCTAATTCTTCATCACTATGTTTATCCGCATTATTTGCCCATCCCAAGCTGAAATCATCTTGTTCACTGTAGCGAGGAAGAAGATGAATATGGCTATGAAAAACAGTTTGTGAAGCCAATTCTTCATTATTTACCAGGATATTTAATCCTTTAACATCTGGATGAAAATCTCTAAGTGCTCGCGTAATTTTGGGTAAAACCTTAAATACCTTCGCAGCTAACTCTTCATCATAATCATAAATATTGCGTACATGTTTTTTAGGGATGACTAGACTATGACCAGGAGTAACTTGTGACTGATCTAAAATTGCCAAAACATTTTCATCTTCATAAAATTTACGACTTGGGATATCACCATCACGAATCATACAAAAAATGCAGTCAGACATTTTATATACCCTCTTTCTAATTATAGTTAGTTTTATTTTAGCACGAAGACTTGAGTTTATACAATCATTCAACCAATCAATCGATTGATTCCTTCATTTCTATTTCTTGATAAAAATGAGTAAGATATTCTTCCATAAATTTTGTACGCTCAATCGCCATCTTTTTACCCAAAGAAGTATTCATTAAATCTTTGAGAGAAAGTAGTTTTTCGTAGAAGTGATTTAGAACACTTGCATGTTCGCGATAGTTCACTTCTGTTAGTTGGCGAACATCTCTAGCTTTTTTATCATTGTAAAGAGCGTGGTTTTTACTACCACCGTAATAGAAGGCACGTGCAATTCCAATGGCACCAAGAGCATCTAAGCGGTCAGCGTCTTGAACAATTTGTCCTAATGAGGATAAAGAACGTTTACCTTCAAGATTTTTTGAATAAGAAATATTCTGAATAATCTCGATAATTTCCTGACTCTCTTTTTTATTTGCTCTTGCTTGATTTAAAAGTCCTTGGATGTCCGTGATCGTCACTCGATGAGTAGGGGCTAACTTAGGATCGATTGTATCGTGGAGCCATACTGATGCTTTAATAATTTCAACATCACTTGGGGAAAGTTCGGAGGGACTAATTGCCTGAGCATTTTTTTCTACACGTAAGGCATGAAGCCAGTCGTGTCCGGTTCCTTCTGTCTCTAATTTTTCTTTTGCAAAATTATAAATTTGCTCTAAATCCATCTCATCATTCCTCTATTCTTTTAATCATTCGTATTATATCATAGTTTTTATTTCAAGGGATAAAGCTTTAACTTGTTTGATAAGATTAGATAAATGAAGTAAAATAAACATCTTGTAATATTAATAAGTAATACTGCAGGAAATCTTTTGAAAAGGAATAGAGTAGTTAACTAGTCTTAAGAAGATGAATAGATTAAATTAAAAAGTAAAGGCTGTGGAGGGAATAAGGAAATGGTTTTAGAAGTTGAGGGATTAACAGGTGGTTATACTCGGAAAGAGATTATTAAAGATATCTCCTTCCAAGTAGAAGCCGGAGAAATTGTTGGGCTGATTGGCTTAAATGGTGCTGGGAAAAGCACGACGATTAAACATATTATCGGTCTGATGGAAGCTTTTCAAGGAGAAATAAAATTAAATGGCATGACCATTAAAAACAATCCACAAGCTTATCGTAAAAGTATTTCTTTTGTTCCAGAGGTTCCTATGCTTTATCGAGGACTGACTCTAAAAGAGCATCTAGAAATTACAGCGATGGCCTATGACTTGAAGTTTGAAACTGTATTAGAAAATGCCATGCCTTTATTGAAAAAGTTTCGTTTAGATGAACGAATGAATTGGTTCCCAGAAGATTTTTCTAAAGGGATGAAACAAAAATTAATGATTACTATGGCACTTATTAGTTCACCACAATTATTATTAATAGATGAACCGTTTGTTGGTCTTGACCCGATTGCTATTATGGATTTTGAAGAATTACTAATCAAAGAAAAAGAAAAAGGCCATTCCGTCCTATTAAGTACACATATGTTACAAAATGCTGAAAAAATCTGCGATTCTTTTATCATTTTACACAAAGGAATGATACATGCTAAAGGAACAGTGAGAGAATTATCTACTGAACTAGATTTAGAAGAGGCAAGTTTGGAAGAAATTTATCGCCAACTTGTTGAGGAAGAAGGATTTCGTAATGACACTTAAAGAACTCTTTAGGAAACGACGTAATCTATACTATAAGGAATTGTTAAAATATTCGCGTTATATTTTTAATGATCATTTTAGTCTGGTTTTAATTTTTTTAATTGGAGCGAGTGGTTTTGCATATTCTAATTACTTAGAAAATCTAATAGCTGGTGACTTAGCAAGTAGAGTCATTTTGTTTGCGCTCTTCTTATTGTTGACGATGAATACCAGCTTGACCCTACTTGTCGAAGAAGCAGATCAAGTTTTTCTTCTCGCAAAAGAAGAAGAATTCTATCCAATATTAAAAAGAGCCAGCCTATTGAGCTATCTGCAGTCACTGCTACCTGTAGGAATCATAGTTTTCATCAGTTACCCCATTCTATTGCTTACGATGGAGACTTCTTTTTTTGAAGCTTTATTGGTGTTTTTAAGTTTAGCAGCATTAAAATGGTTAAATTTAATGATTAAATTGTATCCATATTTCTTTTATGACGATGAAACTCACCAAAAATATTTAGGACTTAGTTGGATAGTGACTATGATAAGTTTATTTCTATTACTATTTGTCAACATAAAAATAAGTTCATTTATTTTATTATTTGCTGCATTGTTTGTTTTTTATTTATTTATAAATGGAAATATTTATTTTAGTCACCGTTTGAAATGGAATCAAATGATTCAATTAGAAGAAAATAGAAGAAATAAGCTGTATCGTTTTATTGCTGTCTTTGTTGATATTCCCCAGGTAGATTCTGGTGTGAAACGTCTAGCCTTTTTAGATCGATTGTTTGATCAATTAACGAGAAAATATCCTAAAGCGACTTATTTTTATAGCCTGCGCATGGTAGTAAGAAATACAGAGTATCGTAAGTTAATTTTTCGTTTGTACTTATTGGCTGCTTTTTTCTTATTCATAAGTTCCTCCTATCTGTTATCACTTCTATTTAGTATCTTGTTTATTTATCTATTAGGATTTCAATTGATATCCTTAGTCCAATTAAATAAGAAGCTCATTCAATTTAGAATTTATCCAATCTCTGAGCAGGAAAAGATGGATTCGGGACTTTATTTGATTCATCAAATATTAATCTTGTTAGTAATCATCATGGGAATAACTGCAACAATAAATTTAGAATGGAGAGGTCTGAGCTTCTTTCCAATCGGGTTTTTAATGGCTTATCTCTTTAGTTATTACTATGTTCCTTATCGATTAAGAACAAATGAAGATGTTAGATAGAACATACTGTCTCTTGACGAAGGAGACTTAAACTTCTAAAATGGAAAGTACAGATAATCAGAAAGAAAAACAAGAAAATAATGAAGGAAGGGATAAAATGGAAATCGAAAAAGAATCGGGGTGGAAATTACATCCGATTGGTGGAGAAACTGGGCAAGCATTTATGGGGATTAGAGATCAAGAAAAAGTATTTTTAAAGAAAAACTCATCTCCTTTTTTAGCAACCTTATCCCTAGAGGGGATTACACCACGACTAATTTGGACAAAGAGAACTGGGAACGGCGATGTTCTTACTGCACAGGAATGGTGTAACGGTCGCACGCTAAAAAGACCAGAAATGGCCGGAACAAATGTAGTTAATATTCTCAATAAATTACATCAATCAGATATTTTAAAAAGATTACTTAATCGAATTAGTGGAATTGAAGTCAATGAAGAAGACTTGATGCAAGAGTATCTAGAGGATTTAACTATCGATTTAAAGAATCATCCATTATTAAAAAAAGCTTATAATTTTTTACAGAACTCTGCACCTTTAATTTACACACAGGATGATGTAAGTGTATGTCATGCAGATATATCGAATAAAAATATGCTGCTCTCTGACGAAGGAGAACTATTTCTAGTAGATTGGGACACAGCTATTTTAATGGACCATTTATTTGACATTGGTCAGTTACTCGCTCGTTACATTGAAAAAGAAGATTGGTCAAATTGGGCTCGAGAAACAGGACAGAATTATAATGAAAATGAAAAAGACAGAATTTATTGGTATGTAATTATCAATTTATTATTAGATATTAAATATGCTCATCGGAAAAATCGATATGATCAGATGAATGAATTGATTTTAAAATTAGATCGCTGGTTTAAGAGATGAAAAATAAAAAAGCATGATGATTGTATACAGTCATCATGCTTTTTTGAGTTAAAATAGATGGTTAAATTTCATAAATATCAAGGAGACTACCCGTATAAGCATCAGCTAGAAACTCATAATGCTTTGCTTTTCCTTCTTCGATGCGACTTAAACCACCGTAGTAGACCTCTGTTTCAAGAGCATGTTTAGACCATGGTACTTTGGTCATTTCAATCCAAGATCCTTCGATTGGACCTTCCTTCCGAAAAGATTTTTTTACTTGATCTAAAATACTATCAGGATTAACGGCTGTGTGACGATCAATTAAAAAGAAACTGAGCGCTCCTATGAAGAAAGATAGAATAAAGGAAAGCAAAATAAGAGAGTAATATTTTTTGTTTTGATTGTTTGTAGTCATTTTAAACCTCCTTATCATATCATTAGTTTTTTCTAATTACTTGTATTTTAACACAATTTAAATCGAAGCAACATAAAAGAGCAAAAAATAACAAAGAACTATGATTCAACCTCTGAATTTTTTCATGTATAATAAACCTAGGAAATAATATAAGGAGGTTTTTTAAATTAGTAATCAATATATCGAAGATGAAAAATTTGAATTAATTAAGAAACTAACAGAAGTTCAAAGTGTAAGTGGATTTGAACATAATATCAGAGAAGTTGTTCGGGAAGAAATGACAGCTCATGTGGATGAAATTCAACAAGATGGTTTAGGTGGGATTTTTGGTTTGCGTCACTCTAAAGATGAGGATGCACCAAAACTTATGCTGGCAGCTCACATGGATGAAGTAGGATTTATGCTTGCATCAATTACCAACGAAGGATTTTTCCGAGTCATTCCTTTAGGTGGCTGGAATCCACAAGTGGTTTCCGCACAGCGATTTACGCTCCAAACAAAAGAAGGAGATTATCCAGTAGTCTCGTCATCTATCCCGCCACATTTATTACGTGGGAAAAAAGCTAAAAAACAGGAAGTAACGGATATTCTTTTTGACGGAGGATTTTCATCCAAAGAAGAAGCTGAAGAGTACGGAATCCGTCCAGGAGACACGATTGTACCGAAAGTTGAAACGATTAAAATGGCAAATGGTAAAACAATTCTTGGAAAAGCATGGGATAACCGATATGGAGTAGCAGCTGTTCTAGAAGCATTAAAAGATTTAAAGGATCAAGACTTACCAAACCATTTAATAGCAGGAGCGAATGTACAGGAAGAAGTAGGATTACGTGGTACAAAAGGGTCTGTACGAAAATTTGATCCGGATGTATTCTTTGCAGTCGATTGTTCACCAGCCGATGATGTTTATGGTGGGAAAGATTCTTTTGGTAAAATTGGCGAAGGAGTTTTATTACGTATTCAAGATCCTGGATTCATTCTATCAAAGGAGATGCGTGACTACTTGTTAGATACTGCTGAAAGCAATGATATTCCATACCAGTATTTCGTATCGAAAGGTGGAACGGATGCAGGGGCAGCTCATCAATTAAACGAAGGAATACCAAGTGCTGTCATTGGGATGTCTGCTCGTTATATTCACACACATCAGACACTTTTCCATATAGATGATTACGATGCAGCTTTAGAAATGGTTAAACAAGTGATTCAGACCTTCGATCGCACAACACTAGAAACAGTTAGTCCAAAATATAAATTTTAAAAAGAGGGAATTAAATGTTAGTAGCAAGTTATAATAATCAAGCATTTGACGATTTATTAGTAATCCAACTTAAAAATACAGCAGTAGATAATCAAAGTTTTGAAAGAAAAGATGACATTACTCGAATCACCGATGAAAAAACGAATGAAACAGTCGGATTTAACTTTTTTAAAGCCTCAGACTATTTAAGCTTTGAGAAGTCTGGACCGGTTGATTTATCTGAAGAGGATGTATTTCATTTAAATAAAGCCTTAGAAACAGTTGGTTTTGAAGATAAATTAATAGCTGACACTCGTCCGAAATTTGTAGTAGGTTATGTGCAAGAGTGTGAACCAATGGAAGATTCAGATCATTTGTTTGTTACCCAAACAGAAGTAGATAATGGGGAAGTTCTACAAATTGTTTGTGGAGCAGATAACGTAGCGAAAGGACAAAAAGTTGTTGTTGCAAAACCAGGAGCTATTATGCCTGATGGGATGGTTATTTGGCCCGGAGAACTACGTGGTACGGAAAGTATCGGTATGATTAGTTCTGCGAAAGAATTAAACTTAGATGTTCCAGCAGAAAAAGAAAAAGGAATTCTAGTACTGGATGATGAATTAGAAGTCGGAAGTCAATTTGAAGTTTAACGCCGATAATTAATGAAAGGAGGAGGAAATATGAACTACGATGGACCAAGTTATTATAAGAAAAACGAGCAAAAAAGTATATTGCATAAAGAAGAAAAAATAAATGGACAAGTCGCTTCAAAGTATAATACTGTCTTTAAAAGAAATAGACGGACAGAGATTGAGCGGGAAGCGGAAACTCATTTAACACCTCCTCCATCAAAACTAGCAAGGAAAACAATAGAATCTCCTAAAAGAGTAGAGCGAAATGAGCATTTTTTTAGAAGTAAAAAAATACCAGCTAGTTTACAAAATCTTAATGGCTGGAAAAAGACGAAGTGGAATCAGAATTTGTTAGCAGAGTTAGAAAAACGTTTGTTAAAAGAGGAAGAAGAATATTTATTGTTTGCTCCTGAGATTGATAAGAAAAAAAAGAAAGAAGTTAAAAACAAGTCAATCCCGTCTTCAAATGAGGAGAAAAACATGAAGAGTCAGGAGAAGATTAGTAAAGTGCAAACTAAAATGAAAAAAGATTTAAATAAACCAGCTACTGGATTACACCGTTCTTTATCTAAAATCATTGCAGAAGATCAAGCAGCACTCAAAAATGGCAAGAATAATTTAGATAGTCTATTTATCTAATTGAGAAAAACAACTAAGCGAGCTGGCTATTCAGTAAGATAGATGATTGAATGCTAGCATTTGACGAATTTTTGCATTATTATGGATTTTCAACAGAAGCAGCTTGATATTGGAGGAAATGAAATGAACCAAGAATTAATTTATCATTTTGTAGGTATAAAAGGTTCAGGTATGAGTGCTTTAGCTTTAATCTTGCATGAAGAAGGTTATAAAGTACAAGGATCTGACGTAAAAAAATATTTTTTCACCCAGCAACGATTGGAAGAAGAAAATATTCCAGTTTTTGAGTTTTCAGCGGATAATATTACCGAAGGCTTAACGATTATTGCTGGAAATGCTTTTCCAGATAGTCATGAAGAAATCGTACGAGCAAAAGAATTAGGCTTAGAAGTTGTTCGCTATCATGATTTTATCGGGGGAAAAATTAAGAAATATAAAAGTGTAGCGGTAACTGGCTCCCATGGAAAAACGAGCACGACCGGCTTATTAGCGCATGTGATTAGTCAGATGGAAGCAACTAGCTATTTAATAGGGGATGGAACGGGTCATGGTATCGAGGATGCAAAGTATTTTATGCTTGAAGCCTGTGAATATCAACGTCATTTTTTAGCCTATGAAGCTGACTATGCGATTATTACAAATATTGATTTTGATCATCCGGATTATTATAAAAGTATTGATGATGTGGCAGAAGCATTCGATAGCTTTGCATTGCAAACTAGCAAACGAGTGATTGCTTGTGGGGATGATGAGTTGTTACAGGAGCTAAAATCAACTGTACCAGTCACTTACTACGGTTTGAATGATGGAAACGATGTACAAGCTAGGAATGTAGTAAAAGACACCAGTGGCTCAGCTTTTGATGTGTACATTGATGGAGAATACCATTATAAATTTAAAGTCCCAGCCTATGGAGATCACAATATTCAAAACGCTTTGAGTGTCATTACTTTAGCTTACTTTGAAGATTTAGATAAAAAAGAAGTAGCTAAACATTTAGCTAGTTTTCAAGGAGTAAAACGCCGTTTTTCAGAAAAAGTGATAAGCGATACTGTTTTAATTGATGATTATGCTCATCACCCAGCTGAAATCCAGGCAACCATTGATGCGGCTAGACAGAAGTATCCGGATCGTAAAATTATAGCCGTTTTTCAACCTCATACTTTTACGCGAACCGTTGCCTTATTATCGGAATTTGCAGAAACTTTAAGCCAAGCAGATAGTGTGTACTTGAGTGCAATTTTTACTTCGGCTCGAGAACAAGAAGGAGAAGTGGATATTCAAGATTTATTTGATAAAATTCCAAATGCTGAAGGAATTTTATTAGAAGAAGATGTTTCACCACTGCTTGATCATAAAGGTGATGTCGTTATTTTTATGGGCGCAGGAGATATCCAGAAATTTGAGGTCGCTTATCAAGAACTTTTGACCTCACAAGAAAAAACTAGACATTAATGCTAGGATAAGGATTTACAGTGAAAAGATCTTTGCAAGATTTGCAAAGGTCTTTTTTCCATTGAGACGACTAAATTTAAAGCCTACGACTTGAATCTTTAGAAAGACTGTTTTTTTTGGTAAAATGAGAAAAAGAAAATAGACGCACCTAAAAAGGGGTATATAACGTGAGTAAAAAGAAATTATTACTAATTGATGGTCATAGTATTGCTTTTCGAGCTTTTTATGCATTGCATAGCCAATTAGAACGGATGAAGAGTTCGACTGGTCTACATACGAATGCATTATATGGTTTTCATAACATGCTAGAAAATGTACTGACTAAGGAGGATCCGAGCCATGCCATGGTTGCTTTTGATGCAGGCTCCACCACATTCCGTCATGAGTTTTTCGATGACTATAAGGGCGGCAGAGATTCAATGCCTGCTGAACTATCCGAACAAATGCCTTATCTTAAAGAATTATTAGATGGTTTTGCTCTAAAATATTATGAATTAAATAATTATGAAGCAGATGACATTATTGGAACTCTAGCAAAAGAGGCTGAAGCGGATGGATTTGATGTAGTTATTATCACAGGGGATAAAGACCTAACGCAACTCTCAACGGACCATATCCGAGTAGATTATACTGTAAAAGGAGTCAGTCAACTAGAAGGATATACGCCTGAAAAAGTAAAAGAATTAATGGGAGTTCATCCAAATCAAATAGTCGATTATTTAGGTTTGTCAGGAGATCCATCTGACAACATACCTGGAGTAACTGGTGTTGGACATAAAACAGCTATTAAATTACTTGAAGAATATGGAAGTATGGAAAAAGTATATGAAAATATTGATCAAATGAATAAATCAAAACGAAAAGAAAATTTGATTAATGAAAAGGAAATTGCCTTTTTAAGTAAAAAGTTAGCGCAAATTAATACAGACTCACCAATTGATGTCACAGTAGCTGACACAGTCTATCCCGGAAAAGATATTGAAAAATTGATTGAGTTTTATAAGGAAATGGATTTTAATTCTCATCTGGAAAAATTAGATACTGGGGCTTATATGGATTATTTAGGTGAGCAACCTGGAGGCAAAGAATTAGATTTCGAATTTGTTAAAGAGATTAAAGAAGAGATGTTTGCTGATAAGACTTCCTTCTACCTAGAAATGTTAGATGAAAATTATCATCAAGCAGATATTCATGCGGTTGCTTGGGGAACTGACGAAAAAGTCTATTTGACAACTATCGAACATGCTTTGCAATCCGAAGCTTTTAAAAACTATATTCAAGATGAAAAAAAAGATAAAATAACCTATGATTTAAAAGCTTTTTATGTTGCTTTACTCAGAGAAGATTTAGAATTAAAAGGAGTATCTTTTGATTTAGTGTTATCTTCTTACTTATTAACAGCCGAAGATACGAGTAGTGGAGATTTAGCTGATATCTCTGAAAAGCATGGCTACAGCGGAGTATTACCAGATGAAGCAGTATATGGTAAAGGGAAAAGTAAAGGTCTCCCTAAAGATAGAGAGCTTATGTACGAACATATTGCTAGCAAGGTAGATGCTCTGTTTGTAATGGAAGAAAAAATTCAAGAAGAGCTAAAAGAAAATGAACAGGAAGACTTACTATATGAAATTGAAATGCCATTAGCTTATATTTTAGGGGATATGGAGATTGATGGAATTAAAGTTGATATTAATCAGCTAGAAAAGTTACAAGCAGAATTCAAAGAGATATTAACAGGAATAGAAAACAAAATTTATGGTTTTGCTGGCGAAGAATTTAATATTAATTCTCCAAAACAAATGAGCGAGATTTTGTTTGATAAAATGGGTTATACACCTATAAGAAAAACTAAAACGGGTTACTCGACGGCACAAGATGTTTTAGAGAAACTTAAAGATGAAGCACCAATCGTCGAGTTTATTTTAAGATACCGTCAAATTGCGAAAATTCAATCTACTTATGTGGATGGTTTATTAAAGGTAATCGATCCTGAAACGGGCTTGGTTCATACACGCTACCAGCAAACAGTTGCTAGAACCGGTCGTTTGAGCTCAGTCGATCCCAACTTACAAAATATTCCTATTCGTTTGGAAGAGGGACGAAAAGTACGAAAAGCTTTTGTTGCAAGACAAGAAGACTGGAAACTATACAGTGCTGACTATTCTCAAATTGAATTACGAATTTTGGCACATATATCGCAAGATGAGCATTTAGTCGAAATTTTCCAAGGAGATGAAGATGTACACTCGACAACTGCCGTTCGAATTTTTGGCCTAGAAGATATTAGTGAAGTTACACCAAATATGCGACGAGATGCAAAGGCAGTAAACTTTGGTGTTGTCTATGGAATTAGTGATTACGGCTTATCACAGAACTTAGATATTAGTCGTGTGGAAGCAAAAGAATATATCGATAAGTATTTTGAGCGTTTCCCAGGCGTTCAAGATTATATCGATGAGATTATTCGAGAAGCAAAAGAAAAAGGCTATGTAGAGACTATCTTCCATCGACGTCGTTATTTACCAGATATTAATTCGCGAAACTTTAATGTCCGCTCATTTGCAGAACGTACGGCAATGAATACTCCAATTCAAGGGAGCGCAGCCGATATTATAAAGGTAGCGATGATCAAAGTAGCTAAAAGACTTAAAGAAGAAGGACTCGAAGCAAATATGTTATTGCAAGTCCATGATGAACTAGTTTTTGAAGCACCAGCGGAAGAATTAGCAGCTCTAGAAAAACTAGTCGTTGAAACAATGGAAGAAGCCATCGATTTAGCTATTCCATTAAAAGTAGATGGTGGGTCTGGAGATAGTTGGTACGACTTATAAAATAAAAAGAAATTAAACGGAGATGAAATGAATTGCCTGAATTACCAGAAGTTGAAAGTGTCCGAGAAGGTTTAAGCCAGATGATTCTTGGTGAGAAGATCGCAAGTGTTGAAGTAGGCTGGGATAATATCATTGAATCCCCAGCAGTACCAATTTTTAAAAAGAGATTAGAAGGTCAAGTTATTGAAGACGTTAAACGACGCGGGAAGTTCTTACTATTTTATTTGACGAAGGATGTCTTAATTTCTCATCTAAGAATGGAAGGAAAATATCAATTTCTCCTTCCAAGCTATGGTGAAGAAGATGCAACAGAAAATAAACATACCCATGTAATTTTCTACATGGAAAGTGGCTACCAATTGCGTTATTTAGATGTACGAAAGTTCGGGCGAATGAGTTTAGTTGAAAAAGGAAAAGAGTTTGACCATAAATCTTTAGCTAAACTTGGACCCGAACCGATTGCTGAAGAATTTAAATTAGAGCCAATGCGGCAGTTTTTAACTCGGCGAACGAAAGCAATCAAAGGAGTTCTTTTAGATCAGGAAATTGTCGTTGGCATTGGTAATATTTATGCAGATGAAATTTTATTTCGAACAAAAATTCATCCAGAACAATCCGCAAAAACATTAACTGAACAAGAAGAAAAAAATCTTCATGAATCAATTATCACTGTCTTAGCTGAAGCAGTTGAAAAAGGTGGAACAACTATTCGTTCCTATGAAAATGCTTTTGGAGAAAATGGTAATTATCAAGACGAGCTAAAAGTATATGGAAAAGAAGGGTCAGCATGTGCACAGTGTGGAACAAAGATTGAAAAAATAAAAGTAGCAGGTCGGGGAACCCATTATTGTCCGAACTGTCAAGTGCTGAAAGGATAAATAAAATGGCTGAAATACTAGGTTTGACAGGTGGAATTGCGAGCGGGAAGACGACAGTCAGCAAATATTTTAAAAAATTGAAGATTGATGTCATTGATGCCGATAAGATTGCTCATGAAATCATGGAAGCGGGACAACCGGTAGTTGATGAGATAGTCGCTTATTTTGGTGAAGAAGTCCTTTTAGAAAATGGAGAAATCAATCGAGAGCGTTTAGGGAAAATTGTCTTTGAATCTGATGAGAAAAGAGAAAAGTTAAATCAAATCGTCCAAAAAAAGATACGAAAGAAAATCAAGCAAGAACGAGATAAGTTATTAGGTAAACAGTTAATAGTGCTTGATATCCCATTACTTTATGAACAATCTTACGAGGATTTAGTCGACCAAGTAATGGTTGTCTCTGTTAGAGAAACTATTCAAAAGAAACGATTGATGGATCGAAATTCGCAATTAACAGAAGAAGACGCCATGAATCGTATTGAGTCACAGATGTCTCTAGAAAAAAAGACAAAAAAAGCGGATATCGTAATCGATAATAACGGAACGATTGAGAATACAATGAAACAAGTAAGGCTTTGGCTAAATGAATCGGGTTTCTCATCCCTCTTAACAGAAAATAATCACTAATAATTATTCATGTGGTATAATCAAAAGTAAGAATAAGTAAAGGACTGATAATCGTGAAATGTCCACGATGTTTTCATAATGGAAGTCGAGTGATTGATAGTCGTCCTTCAGACGATGGTTTGAATATAAGACGTCGACGAGAATGTGAAAGTTGCCAAAATAGATTCACGACTTTCGAACGAATTGAAGAAAGACCACTATTAGTCGTTAAGAAAAATAAAGACCGAGAAGAATTCGACCGATCAAAAATTTTACGAGGACTTCATCGAGCTTTTGAAAAACGTCCTTTTTCCGCAAAAGAGCAAGAGGAAATTGCTCAACGAATCGAAAGTCGAATTCGGGAAGACGGAAAAAGAGAGATTGAATCAGAAGAGATTGGCGAGTACGTAATGGAAGAATTAATTCATCTAGATGATGTTGCCTATATTCGATTTGCGAGTGTTTATCGTCAGTTCCATGATATCGATGTTTTTATGGAAGAGATGAGAAATATTGAAGGAAAAAGAGGCCCTCAGAAAAAAGAAAGCGATCAAAAGAAAAAGCAAGACGAATAAATAAAAGGAGAGGTGTGCATACATGTCAAATTACCCTTGGCAAGCAATTGATCCAAAAGATTTCATCTCTATCGAAAGTCAACATAACTTAACCATGCAAGATGTGCGCATCTTAACTAAATTATACAAGCCAATTATCGGGGGAGATGCTTACTCGTTTTATCAGAGTCTCTTCTCTGAATTGGATTTTAGAGCTCAAAAAAGAGTGGTCAGTGTCTCTAAACTGTTGACTAAATTGAACATAGGAATTCGCGATTTTTATCATGCGAGAATTCGCTTAGAAGGTTTAGGTCTGCTTGAACATTATCGTTCTAAATCGAAAGAGAATGACTACATTTATAGTTTGAAAAAGCCATTGTCAACCAGAGAGTTTTTAGGAGACAGTTTGCTGCAAGCATTATTGATGGAGCAGATTGGTCAAACAAACTTTCAAGAAGAAGTGAACGATTTAGTGGCTAAATTTCAGACCAAAGAAAATTATGAAGATTTGACTCGCTCATTTACTGATGTTTACCATTTTGATTTGGAGAAATCAGAAGTTCGTGAGAATAAGGATTGGATTCAATCTGAAAAAGAAGATCCAATAAAACCAGTGAAAACTATTGAAAACATTGACAGTTTCGATTATTCATTTTTTAAGCAAGGGTTGAACAAGCATTTTGTTCGACAAGATAGCTTAACCAAAGAGATTAAAGAATTGATTTATACTTATCATATTATTTATGGAATCGATGAGTTGGCTATGCAAAATATTATTTTAGAAAGTGCTGATGTAGAATCGGGTAAGGTTGAGGGAAAAAAACTGACCCACACGGTTCAACGAATGTACTTAAATAAACAGAAAATAAGAAAGACTGCTCAGATGAAAGACAATGAATTAAATCCGTTAACAGCAAAGCTTGATCAATCAGAGGAAAATAATTTGACTAAAGAGGGCTTTACTCCTTCGGAAATCTCCGTTATTCATCATGCAAAAAATACCCCTCCTGGGAGGTACTTAAAATCGATTAAAGATCAGCGAAATGGTTTTGTCACTTCGAATGAGACTTGGTTGTTGAAAGAGTTAGTAGAACAATCTCCACTCAGCAAAGAAGTGATTAATATTTTATTGCATTATATTTTGGTTATTCAAAAAGCAGTGGTGTTGGATAAGAATTATGCAACCAAAATTGCGAATGATTGGGCGCAAAGCGATGTGAAAACAGCAGAAGATGCAGTCGTTAAGCTACGAAATATGTTTAATGAATCGAGAGAAAGAGGAAAGAATCCGCAATCTTCTAATCGAAAAACATCTTACCGTAGTAATTATCGCAGAAAAGCCAAAAAAGAGACTTTACCCGATTGGGCAAAAGAACAGGGTAAAAAAGAAAGTGAAGCAGAAAACCAGTTAGTGTCTTCCCAAGAAGAAGATACTTTAAAAATAAGGTTGGATCGAATTCGAAAACAACGAGAACTGAAGGAGGATAGCTGATGGAGAGTATTGGGGATTATCTAAGGAAAATGAAGGACTCAGGAGAAACGATTAATACCTATCACAAAATAATAGGTGAGGTTCTTCAAGACAAAGATGTCATTCAATTTATTCAAGAAAACAAGGAATATTTAACAGAAGATTCAATAGAACGAAGTGCTGCGAATTTATACGAATTTGTTGTCGAAAAAGATAAAGCTCGTAAAGGAGAAGGACAGCTGTTAGATGGTTATTATCCAAAATTGGTTTTGAACAATAAAAAAATTGAAGTCAGTTATGTTCCAACCAATGAATTCTTGCAAAAAAGAGCTCAAAAAGAATTAAAAGAACGAATTAATTCTGTTTATATGCCGAAAGACATAAAAGAAGCTACTTTTGATCAGTTTGAAATAACTCATGGACGGAGAACAGCATTAGAGCGAGCGATTAAGTTTGTTGAAGATTATATCCAAGGACCAGAAAAATTTCATAAAGGACTTTATTTACATGGTGCTTTTGGTGTAGGAAAGACTTATTTGTTGGGGGCCATTGCTCATGAGCTATCGACCTTTGGTTATCCTTCGACTCTCGTTCATTATCCGACTTTTGCGACAGAAATGCGTAGTTCAGTTGGAAAACAAACAACCGGCGTAAAATTAGATGCTTACAAAAACACGCCTATCCTAATGCTAGATGATATAGGTGCAGAGTATCCGACTTCTTGGATTCGAGATGATGTACTAGGAGTTATTTTACAGTTCCGTATGCAAAATGAATTACCCACTTTTTTTAGTTCAAACTTTGATATGAATCAGCTTGAAAATGAACATCTTCGGTTCAATCAAAACGGCGATGATGAGTTATTAAAAGCCAAGAGAATCTTAGAACGGATTCGTTTCCTTACCGATGAAACGGAAGTAACAGGTAAAAATCGTCGAAATGAACTTAATTAACTAACAAAGGGATTGAAAGCAAGCTAAAGAAGTGGTATCTTATTAGTTGAATAGAATATATAAATCATTGAGGAAGACAACTTTGAAGAACTTTGTTTGACAGGGAGGAAAACCGCGATTGAAAGTTTTCTCAGACGATTCTTTATTGACCACTTTCGAGAGTTGATTAATAAAATCAACCGCTACTTGGCGTTAACAAGAATTGAGAGTAAGAATTAGATGATTCTTACTAAAATTGGGTGGAACCACGTACTTTTGACGTCCCATTAGACCGCTTATTTTTAAGCGACTCTAATGGGATTTTTTAATAAATAAAATTAACGATATATTATGCAAACGAAAGGGAGCTGATTTAAAATGAAAAATATTATGATTACCTTACCAGATGGAACTGAAAGAGAGTTTCCAAAGAACACAACTGCTAAAGACGTTGCCGGATCAATTGCAAAATCACTTGAGAAAAAAGGAATTGCAGCAAAATGGAATGGGGAGAAGATTGATTATACCCGTCCATTAACTGAAGATGGAAAATTGGAAATTATTACGGAGGATGACGAAGAAGGATTAGAAGTTTTACGTCATTCGGCTGCTCATATTATGGCCCAAGCAATTAAACGCCTGCATCCAGATGTTCATTTTGGTGTAGGTCCAACGATTGAAAATGGTTTTTATTATGATACGGATATGGAAGAACAATTGACAGAGGCTGATTTACCAGCCATTGAAAAAGAAATGATGGAAATAGTAAAGTCAAACTATCCTTTTGAACGAAAAGAACTTTCAAGAGAAGAGGCTTTAGACTTATTTAAAGATGATCCATATAAAGTGGAACTAATTAATGATTTACCTGAAGATGAAATTATTAGCGTCTATAGTCAGGGAGACTTTACGGATTTATGTCGTGGAGTTCATATTCCAACAACCGGTCGCTTACAAGTCTTTAAACTATTATCTTTAGCAGGTGCTTACTGGCGAGGCGATTCTGATAATAAAATGATGCAAAGAGTCTATGGTACTGCTTTCTTTAATAAAAAAGATTTGAAAAAACATTTGAAAATGCTAGAAGAAGCAAAAGAAAGAGATCACCGTAAATTAGGAAAAGAATTAGAACTATTTATGATTAGCCAAGAAACAGGTTCAGGACTCCCATTTTGGTTACCAAATGGAGCAACTATTCGTCGAGTCATTGAACGATATATCGTTGATAAGGAAATTAGTTTAGGTTATGACCACGTCTATACTCCTGTTTTAGCGAAAACAGATTTGTATAAAACGTCAGGTCACTGGGATCACTACTATGAAGATATGTTCCCGGCAATGGATATGGGTGATGGCGAAGAATTAGTTTTACGCCCAATGAACTGTCCTCATCACATGCTTGTTTATAAAAACGATACGCACAGTTACCGAGAGTTACCAATTCGAAGTGCTGAATTAGGAATGATGCACCGTTATGAGAAATCAGGAGCTTTATCTGGTCTCCAACGCGTTCGAGAAATGACTTTAAATGATGCACATGTTTTTGTTCGTCCTGATCAAATTAAAGAGGAGTTCAACCGTGTCGTGACATTGATGCTCGAAGTATATAAAGAG
>JARICH010000090.1 GCA_029257245.1 Atopostipes sp.
TAATTTTACGGAAAATAGGGGATTTGAACCCCTGAAACGGGATTGCCGTTTACACGATTTCCAATCGTGCTCCTTCAGCCACTCGGACAATTTTCCAATATTCTTGCAACTCTTAAATAATATCATGATTCTAAATCAATGTCAAATTGTTCGATAGAAATCAAGAGCTAGCAAGTTCTTTAATCATTTCTTTAAAATGGCTATTTGAATTTTTTTAATGTAAACTATACAAGTATCTTTACTAGAATAGAATGAATTTTCTTTAGAGTATAGGGGTTATAATCGTGAGACAAAGTAGTTGGAAATTTTTTGTAGGAATAGGAATTCTTTTAATAGTTGCTGGTGCTTATGTCTATCCATTAGATGATGTAATCGGCGTAATTGGTCTTTTATTTGGAGTGTATAATGTATACAAAGGAATTCAATTAGCTCGAGGAAAACAGCCTTATCTGATTCGAAAACAGAAAGAAAGTCTTCAAAGAAATGAAGAAAAATTAAAGAACCAGCTAAATCAATCGGACCAACAAAAAAATAAAGATAAGTAATTAAAAAAAGTGGGGAGCTCAATTTGAGCTTCCCACTTTTGAATTTTAAAGTTATTCATCTGAATTATTAGAGTTTTCAGGCTCCTCAGGATTTTCAGGATCTTCAGAATCTTCAGGATTATCTTCGACCGGAGTAGAGGGCTCAGAATTTTCTTCGTCTTCTACAGGTGGTTCTTCTACAGGCGGTTCTTCTACAGGCGGTTCTTCAGACTCTTCCTCTTCGTCATTATCATCGGATGGTTCTGGTACAATTACTTGAATAGTTGCAGCTGGACCAGTTTTTCCATCAAAACGAACAGCTACCGAAATATTTAAAGTCTCCCGTGAGGGTTCAGCGATTGTGTATTCATTAGCGGATAAAGTTTCTTCTTGACCGTTAATCGATAGTAAATACTCAACATTCCCGTTGATTCCTTCGGGTAATTTAAAAGCATTCCAACTAATGTTAACAGAATCTGATTCTGGATCATATTCTGCTTTTAATCCAGTTGGAGCAGTTAATTGATATTTAGGTTCAGCGGTTTTAGTAGGTATTTCATCGGAGCCTTTAACAAATAATTCACTTATTGCATTTGAGCTGTTTTTTAATGCAAGTTTTGCTGGCATAGAACCATTCTCAATAGATAATTCGACGACTGAGTTTGGACGTTCCCAATCCCGACGTTCAAAGTCGCTAACTAATCGGCTCATTGCTGCTTTATAAACTTCACGTGACAAGCGAATTGATCCGTCAGATGATTTTAATTGATTACCTTCCTCGAATTTTTTGTCGTATCCCATCCATACTGACATTGTATAGTATGGAGAATAACCGACGACCCAGTTATCTGGAACTGAACCGGAAGGAATACCATGCTTAGTTAATTCGTCTTCACTATAATTTGAAGTACCAGTTTTGGCAGCATGAACATAACCTGGAATATTTAATTGTTCACCATAATGAGAGATTACTCCTTTTAACATGTCAGTTACCATATAAGCAGTATAATCTTCCATCGCTTTGCTGGTCTTAGGTGTTAAATCAGTCTCATCACCTCTTTGGTTCACAATTTTCGATACAGCATAGGGTTCAGTGAAATTTCCTTCATTTGCGAAAGCAGCATAGGCTCCAGTTAGTTCAAGCGGAGTCATCGCACCATTAATCGCGCTGGAACGCACTAGACCATCACCCGCTTCACCGGAAAGATTCGCTACATTAATTCCAAGTCCCTGTAAAAACCCTTCAACTTGATTATGATCTAAATCTTCATTAAATATTTTAGCAGTTGGAATATTTCTAGAATCTACTAAGGCTTGGCGAATAGACATTTGCCCTTTATAAGTCCGATCATAGTTTCTAGGAGTCCAGTCACCAAGTGTATAGGGCTCATCAACAATTTGATGGTAAGTTGAAAATTGATTAAATTCAATGGCTGGTCCATAAGTCGATAAAGGTTTCATCGTAGAACCAACACTTCGAGCGTTTCGAGTCGCACGGTTTAATAATCGTTGTCCCTGCCCATCTAACTTTCTTCCACCAATTAATCCCGTTAGTTTACCACTAGCAGAATCTACTAAGGTGACAGCAGTCTGCAGTTCATCGTTAGGGAAATTTACATATTCATCTGAGTTAACAACATCATATAATAATTTTTGTGCACTTGGATCATAGTTTGTATGAATTGTTAAACCAGCTGTATGCACATCATAATCTGTTTTTTCATTTACTTCATCAATAGCAGCTGATATATAGGCATCAAATACTAACTGTTTAGGATTTTCTTTTCTTTCTAATAGTCCTTCTTCTACAGGAATATTTTTATTTTCGTCAGCAGTTTCTTGTGTAATCGCACCATAATCAACCATTTCGTCTAAAACCAAATCACGGCGCTTCTTAGCTGCTTCGGGATCAACATAAGGATTATAATAATTAGGTGCTTTCGGCATGGCTGCAAACATGGCGGCTTCATGCAATTCGAGTTCACTGACATGTTTCCCGTAATATTCTTGTGCTGCAGTTGCCACACCGTATACATTACTTCCCATATGAATACGATTTAAATACAGTGTCATTATTTGTTCTTTTGATAATTGACGTTCGATCTGCATGGCAAGCCAAGCTTCTTGTGCTTTACGTTTAAGGGTCTGGTCAGATTTTTCAGTTGAAAAAACTGCCCACTTGACGAGTTGTTGGGTGATTGTACTCCCACCACCAACAATCTCACCAGCATTTGTCAAGTATCCAACTGCGGCTCGGGTGATTCCGATTGGGTCAATTCCCATGTGACTGTCAAAGCGAGTGTCTTCGATTGCTTTGATCGCATCTAACATCACATCTGGATATTCGTCAGCTTCTGCATATTCTCGTTTTTCTCCACCTAGGGAATAAAAGACTTCCCCATTCATATCAACAAAATCAGAGGCGTAGGAACCTGTTAAATCATCATTTGTCAATTCCGGTGCACTGGAAGCATAATAAGCAAATAATCCAAGACCTCCGACACCTACTACAAGAATAAGTCCTAATAGAGCAAGGACTATTTTTTTGCCGACTGCCATTTTATTCGCTTTCTTTTTACTTGCTTGCTTTCTTTTTTCAGCTCTTGATTTTACTTCTTTATTTGATTTTGACAACTTGTCCACCTTCTTTTATTAAATTTTAAAATAGTAATCTGTATCGTTTTAATGATAAACCTTCTTAAACTGAGAATATAATAATACAAAACAAAGTAATTGTCATCTTATTCTCTTATTTAAACTAATCAAGTATCTCTATTTGCTCAATTAATTGATCAACGACTTCGAGATAAGGAATACGAGGATTATAAGAATAAGAGAGCAGATGGTTCCGTTTCTCGATCTCTTTAAGTGGAATAGACTTTCTACCATGCTTCTCAAATTGTTGATCCCACCAATGAAATAAAAAATCAGAATGAATGAGAAAAATTTTGTTTAGACTAGAGAAAGAAATCAGCGCAAAGCAAATCCCACCGTGTTCACTCGTTTTTTTCATATGTTCAATTTGGTGTTCATGAAAATTATTTAAAGGAAAGGACGTTTTGTTTTTTGTCTCTTTCGCTTCGAAATCAAGGTGATATCCTCGATAGACCCCATTATAGTCTGTAGTAGAAGATCGTCGATAATAGGCTTCCGTAATTTTAGCAGCTGATCTTTTGGGATAATCCACCTTAACGACCTGAATCGGAGTTGGTTTTTTATGAATAACAGCTAAATTGTCCGCTAAATACTGTTTGTTCGTTAAGTTAATATCTTCTTCTAATGACATCCCACGATTACTGTAATTAAATGGTTTTTTACTCTGTTTTTGATTTGATCGGTTATTCAAATCACGAGAAAATCGTTGGCCCTTTGGATAATTAATTTTCAGTGGACTCATCCTTTCTTTTTATATATGATTATAATACCAGACAAATGCATGTTCGCAAAAGCGGAGGTAATTTTTTGAAGAAATTATTAATTAGTGGTTATCGATCTTATGAGCTAAATATTTTTAATCAGACAGATCCAAAATATTTATATTTGAGAAAATTTTTAGAAAAAAGAATCATTCGTTTTATAGAGGAAGGTGTAGAATGGTTTGTTATAGGTGGTCAGTTAGGAGTCGAATTATGGGCAGGGGAGATTATCTTGGAACTGCAGGAAGACTACCCAAATGTTCATCTAGCAATTATTTTACCTTATACATCGTTTGAAGAAAATTGGAACGAAACGAATCAAGAGCTTTTTAAAAGAGTTACTCATCAAGCAGACTATGTAAACTTTAGTTCGAATAAGGATTATGACTCACCAAGTCAATTAAAAGGAAATCAAGTATTTATGATTCGAAACACAGAAGGTGCTTTTTTAGTGTATGATCGAATGAACGAGGCCTCATCCGATGGAAAACCTAAATACCTCTATAATTTAATTGAACTTTATCAAGAACAATCTGAATATTCGCTGGAACTTGCCTCATTTGACGAAATTGAATTTTTTATTCATGAATACATTGAGAATTATGGAGAAATTGAGAACTAATCTTTATGTTTGGTGAATAACATGATATAATGAAGTTAGAAAATTTAAATGTAACTAACGAGGTGATTATTAATGAGAATATTAACACAAAAAGAAATCGTTGAAAAAGACTTTAATACAAAATTACGTGGTTACAATCCTCAAGAAGTAGATGAGTTTTTAGATTTAGTGATTCAAGATTACAAATCTTATCAAGATGAAATTGAAGATTTAAAAGAGCAGGTAGAAAACTTGGTTGAGGAATTAGATGCGAGTTCTAAGCAATCTGAAGTAAGAGCTCAAAATCAAAATGTCAATCAATCATCTGTTACAAACTTTGATATTCTAAAAAGATTATCTAATTTAGAGAGACATGTTTTTGGCTCAAAACTAGAAGATTCAGAAGCTGTAGAATAAGTAGTCACTAAAAACAGTGTAATTTATGGATAATTGCACATTCATTTAATGGATGTGAGGAAAGTCCATGCTCACACAAGCTGAGATGCTTGTAGTGTTCGTGCGTATTGAAAAAATAAGATACGGTCTATTCATTTGAATAGTAACGGCAGTTAAAAAAGCTAAAGCTTAGGCTATGCTTGAGTAGACTTGAAAGTGCCACAGTGACG
Organism: Atopostipes sp.; assembly: GCA_029257245.1. GTDB lineage: Bacteria > Bacillota > Bacilli > Lactobacillales > Carnobacteriaceae_A > Atopostipes. Next base: position 5,168 of record JARICH010000090.1, read on the forward strand.
AAGCAAGACTGGAAACGGTCTTGGTGGAACGCGGTAAACCCCATGAGTGAGCAACCCAAACTTAAGGTAGGGGCACTCTTTCCGCAGAAATGAATGTAGGAGAGAGGACTTTGTATTTTGCAAGGTCAGACAGATAATTATCTCGGGAAAGATAGCTAATATCTTTCCTAGACAGAACATGGCTTACAGTAAATTACACTTTAATTAGGAAGACCTTAAATCCTCCCATCACTAGTTTATGGGGAGGATTTATTTTTTGAAATGAAATGATTATTCTAATAAGAAATTATAGAGAAAGAAGTGAATACCAAGAATGACAAAATTTAATTTAATCGCAACTTGTGCTGCTGGAGTCGAAGGATTAGTTGGAGATGAATTGCGCGAACTAGGTTATGAAGTCGAAGT
>JARICH010000003.1 GCA_029257245.1 Atopostipes sp.
TGGATAATCAACATTCACAATCTGAATGGGTGTTGGTTTTTTATGAACCACAGCCTTGTCCGTATAAAGATAGTGCTCATTGGACTTGTTGATGTCTTCTTCTAAGCTCATCCCACGACCACTGGTCATGCCTAAGTTTGCTGGTTTTTTATAGCTTTTCTTTCCACCAGGGTATTTTATCATTGAATCACCATGACTATTATACTATAAAAGCGTGTAAATATCATAGAAAGGCTTAAAAGATAAAAATGATTGTCTTGTAAGATGGGGGTAAATTTGCGATAATAAGCATGTGAGGTGATTAGGTGAAGAAAAGTTTAAGCAAAGAGATCATTTTAAACAAGGAATTCCACATTGATTTCAAAGGATACAATGCCGTTGAAGTCGACCAATTCTTAGATCAAGTCATGAACGACTACATATATTTTGAAGATGTGATTTTACAACAAAAAGAACTACTAAAAAAATATGAAGATGCCTTGTCACAGCAAAAACGCGTAATCCTGGAATATGAAGGAAAAACTCGCGCAGATGCACTTATACCAAGAGAAGTTACCCAAACGGATCTTTTGAAACGAGTATCCAAATTAGAAGAAGCAGTCTTTAATAAAGAATAAGTCTTCATTATGACACAAAAGATAATCGCTGCTAATTCATTTAGTAGAGGAAAGTCCATGCTCACACTGTCTGCGATGACAGTAGTGTTTGCGCTAGTCTAAACAATAAGGCTAGGTACGGAGGCATCCGTAACGGCTCCTGACATCCTAAAACCGCAAGGTCATGGATTCAAGGTGTAAAAGTGCCACAGAGACGAAACTTTATGGAAACATAAAGAGTGGAACGTTGGTAAACCCCGCAAGTGAGAAACCCAAAATTGGTAGGGGAGCTGATCAATGCGAATTCAAGCAACGATCGGACACGCAAGTGTAGATAAATGATTGTCCTAACAGAACATGGCTTAATGAGTGTCAATGCACCAATATAAACCGAAAACTTTTCGGTTTTTTTTATTGAAAATAGGAATGACCAGGCAATTTCTTGAAACAATTGTATTAGAGTCAAGGTATTGCTATAATAAAGTGTAGTTAAGGAAGGTGACTTGTTTGGAACAAATCGGTTTAATATTAAAAGAACAACGTCAAGAACTCAAGATGAGCTTGGCAGCCATGAGTGAGAAGACTAAACTGTCCATCGTTCAACTCGAAGCCATTGAAGAAGGTAACATCGAATTTTTTAAAGATGATCTGTCCTACCTCTCTTATTTTGTGCGCTATTATGCCAATGCCTTGGGTCTTGATTTTAATGAAATTCGTGATGAATTGGATGATTCTATTATGGACTTCACCAGCTCTATCAGCGTCTCAAGAGTAAAACAAAAAGAAGAAATGAATCAACGCGTTATTCACAAAACACAACAACATCGAAAAAAGGCTCGCAAAAACATTGACTATTCAAGCGTTGCTCTTTTTCTATTGACAGCCCTCATCCTTGTCTTAGTTGGCTTTGCCATTGTTAAGGTTGTTTTACCCTCTCTTCAGTCCATGGGCAACAATGAACCACCTGTGGTCGAGGTTCCTGGCGCTGGGGAAGAAAATTTATTTACAACCAATGTTGTCGTGGCTACTTCTGATTTAGTTGAACAATGGTTGGTTTTTCAGAGAGGTGCTTCTCGAAAATCAGCTAATGATTTATATAAAGAATTACAATTTACTAAAGAGAACATAAAAATGGATACCAAAGAATATAATTTAAAGCAGAACAGAAGGATTCCAGCATTAAGCGAGGAGCAAGAAAAAATATTGCGAAGTTTTTTATCTGAGTTATAAAGCTAATTTAATTTTTGTGAAAATAAACACATAAAGTTAATGATGGCGGTTTCAATTTGTGTAGAGATAATGTATAATAGTCCCATTAAACTTTTTGTGTTGTGACAAAAAACACAAAGAGAAATTTAAAGGAGGCTTATATGGAAAAAGAAATGGATAAATCGGAGTATAATATGCTACCAGATTTCATAGTGTTATCGTTACAAATCGTAGGAGAGGATCCTTTTGATAGGTTAGTTGAATGGTGTGAACCAATTACATATAGTGTAATCAAAAGATATTTTTTCAAGGATTATGAGCAAGAAGACTTTTTACAAGAAGCACGGGCAGTTTTAGTGAAAGCGGTTTACGATTGGCAAATTGATAAAGGAATGCCTTTTACTCAATTTTATCATATGCAGTTAACGAACCATTTGAATATGCTGGTTCGAAAAAACCACGCACAAAAACGAAGAATTAACCTATATACGAGTTCATTAGATTCTTTAGTAGAAGAGGCTGGTGTTCATGTTCGAGGAGTATCTGACTCGTTAACACAGCCAGAAGAGATGATGATTGCAAATGATACCTATGACAAGTATTTAGAAACACTTTCAGAATTAGAAAGCAAAGTATTTCGATTAACCATGGAAAAAAATTCGTATCTTGAGATGAGTGAAGAGTTATCTTTAACAGTTGACCAAGTTCGAAGTGCTCTTTACCGTTGTCGAGTTAAGCTGAATCGATTAATTAATACTATAGAATAAAACAAATGATAGGTTTCAAAAAAAGCATTCCCAAAACTAGAGTGTAATTTTCACTTTAGTGGGGAATGCCTTTCTTTTTATTCATTTAAATTATATAGAAATGGAATAATATATTAAAAATTATTTTTATCCCATTTTCATTTTATTTAAAAAAAGTCAGTCTTTAGTCTATGAACTCTTTTGAGGGCTTATGTTATAATATATTTGTAGTTATAAGAGAACCTTGATTGTCCTGCTAAATATAATCTAAGGAGTGATAAGATGGCAAAAACAAGAAATAAGTTTAGTATTATTATTATCGCAACAATGGTAAGTCTTTTATTTTTAACAACTGCTACGATGATTGTCCAAGCAATTGATACTAGTGTGGTAGATGAGGCTTGGGGGAAACCAACCTTTGTGTATGGTGGAGGTTTAAATGATGCTCAAGTTAAAGAAACAGCCGATTTATTATCAATTGATAAGATGGAAAATGTAGCAAGCGTAGATGCTAGTGGGCAGGATTTAATTGACTATCTGGGCTATGGTTCTGGAAATACTGCGAGTATGATTTCATCTGTACTTGTACAAAAAGATAGCAAGGGTGGAGTGAATGTGGAAATCCTGACTCCTGAAAATATAACGATGATTACCGCACAGCAATATACGAATGCAGCCATAACAGCGGGTGTAGAAGATGTCCAAATTAAAGTAGCAAGCATACGGCCAGTGACAGGAGAAAGTGCCTTAACAGGTGTCTATAAGGCTTTAGATGTTAACGGTGAGAACTTAGACAAAGAAAGAATGGAAATTGCTCAAGAAGAATTAGAAGCAACGAGTGATATTGCAAATGAAGAAGATTTGAGTGAAGAAGAGTCTAGCCGGTTAGACGGAGTAATTGTTGATATTAAACAGCAACTAGCAGATATTAAAGAACGAACGGATGAATTAGCAACACGCGAAGAAATCGAACAAATTATTAATAATGCGCTTGAAAAATATGATTTGCGAGATGTTATTTCAATTGAGAATGTAAATATTTTAATTAATTACTTTGAGAAATATCAAAAAACAAGTGCGATTGATTCAGAGCAGGTAAAAGAACAATTAAGTGAACTAGCAAATAATCTAGGAGATCGTTTGGGTGACGCTTGGAGCAAAGCTGAAGAGAGCGGTTTGATCGATCAAATTGTAAATTTCTTTAAGGATATTGTACAATCAATTAAAGACCTATTTAATTAAAAAACAAATAATAGCCACTCCGATTTATAGTCAAATCGGAGTGGCTATTTTTGATTTACTTAGGAATAATACCAGCAGCTACTCCTAAATAGTCTAAATTTTTATAAGCTTTTTGGGCGAGACTTGATTTTTTTGACATCCGTTGTATTTTTTTTAAATCACTGGTGCCATAAATACGATCCAAAGCTTGTTTAGTATTTTGATTTTGAGCAATGATTTGAAACCTTTTTGCAAAAGATACAATGTTGCTTTGATCACCTAGTAAATTTTCTATCGGTTGATATAAAAGCCAGCTACGGCAGACAAAATATTCATAGTTGTGTTCAGGAAAATATTGCGCAAAGAAATTCCGTGCGAGGAAAAGAGATTCGTCAATTTTTTCAGGTCGAAAATCGGTGTCTTTTAAAATGTGGATGGTAATAATCAGTGTTCCTTCAGGAAATTTCTTTTTCCATTCTTGAGATAAAGGCATATATTGATAGGTTTGTCGTTCAATTTCCTGGTAGGAAAATTCGGCTATTTGAAAACGTAAAGAAGCTAAATCGAATATTTCAGCTTTATATAAAGGACTCAGCCATTTTAAATCGCTATCCGTTAATCCATAGACACCATTATTTTGATAGAAACGATTTATGCGATAATTTAAATCATAAATACTCTTATAAAAATGCTTTATTGGTATTTCTTTAGCTAAATAAAATTCTTTGAGAGAAATGAGTTGTACTAAGCTTTCAAAGATACGTTCCTGATTCTCTAGTTCAATCATCGGGTTTTCAGAAAAATCTTGATGAAAAGGTTTTTCAAATTTTTCTCGGTAATCTATTGGAAATTTTTCTCGAATATAGGAAGAAAAGTGAGCAGGAAATTTAGCATTATTTAAAATTTTTATAATTTCATCTTTCAATAAATTCATCCTTTCTATAAAAACACCCTCCAAATCAAAAGATTAGAGGGTGTTTTAAGGTGTTTTTTTAACTAAATTAAATGGACCAAGAAGTAACGACGTCTTCCACGACGTACTAAAATAAAGCGTCCATCATAACTATCTTTTGAATCCACTAAGTAGTCAATGTCTTGAATTTTTTCTCCTTTTAGATAAATGGCACCATTTTTAATACTCTCGCGAGCTTGACGACGAGAAGATTCAATTCCAGAGATATCGACTAAAAACTCAACTAAATCCCATTCACCAGCAGATGTTTCGACAGAAGGTACATCTTTGAATGACATAGCGATTTGATCCGCAGTTAGATTTTGGACATCGCCTGAAAATAACGCTTTTGAAATGGTTAAGGCTTCATCGAGAGCTTCTTGCCCATGAACAAAACGAGTCATTTCTTCTGCTAACGCTTTTTGAGCAGCTCTTTTGTGAGGCTCTGTTTTGGTCAGCTCTGCTAATTCTTCAATTTCTTCTTTTGTTAGGAAAGTAAAGTATTTTAAGTATTTATCTACATCTTCATCATCTTGATTAAACCAGAATTGATAAAATTCATAAGGAGTCGTTTTTTCAGGGTCGAGCCAAATAGCTTCTCCTGCTGACTTGCCAAACTTTGTCCCATCTGATTTGAGCAATAAAGGAATTGTTAGACCGTAAGCTTCAGCATCAGATCCTTCTTTTCGACGAATTAAATCTAGACCTGCCGTAATATTCCCCCATTGGTCAGATCCACCTACTTGCAGTTGGACATTCTCTTCACGGAAGAGATGTAGAAAATCAATGGATTGGATAATTTGGTAACTAAATTCAGTAAAGGAAATTCCGGTATCCAAACGACTGGAAACAATATCTTTTGCTAACATGGTGTTGATGTTAAATTCTTTTCCATACTCACGTAAAAAGTCTAAAAACTTCATATCCGCTAGCCAATTATTATTATTCGTTAAACGTATTCCTGAGTCAGCTTCACCTGCTCGAAACAATTTACGCATCTGGTCACTCAGTTTATCGGCATTTCTTTGGATTTGTTCCATACTCTGTAGAGTACGCTCAGAATCTCGTCCACTCGGATCTCCAATTGAACCAGTTCCACCACCGATTAAAACAACTGGTTGATGGCCTTGTAATTGAAATCTTTTTAAAATCATAAAAGGAATCAAATGGCCCACATGCATGCTATCACCGGTGGGATCAATCCCACAGTATAAAGCAATTTTTTCTTCTTCAATTAAATTTCTTAAACCTTCTTCGTTAGTTTGTTGATTAATGGCACCACGCCATTCGAGCTCATCTAAAATATTCATTTTTAAAAAACCTCCTAATAATATTTATTATTCATTGAAATAAAAAAAAACCCACAAAAACAAAATGTTTTTGTAGGGACGAAAATTTCGTGTTACCACCCAAATTGAATAAAGAAAGCTTTATTCCACTCTATCTTTTAACGCAAGATGGACGCTAGTATCACTAGAATGCTCCAAGCTGTAATTCAAAATAAAAGTATATACTAACTTACACCAACGTTAGTTCTCTTTGATAGGGACCCTTATTTTTACTGTGGCTCTTCATTGCTATCATTTATTTACTTAAGACCAGTATAGGTAAGTGAGATTAAAAAGTCAATCTGTAAAACTGCCTTTTTTAATGAATAGAAATAAAAAATATCGAGTATAAATAGTCTATCTCTTTAAATAATCACTGTAATAGGCTTATAATAGAATAAAGTTTTCATTAGAGAAAGGTGTTTTATGAATGACAGAAATTGTATTTTTTGATATTGACGGCACCTTAGCAAGTAGAGGAAATTATATTCCAGAATCTACAGTTGAAGCAATCGAACAATTAAAAGAAAAGGATATCCACTTGGTTCTAGCAACTGGAAGACCTCCACTTTTAATTGCGGAGATTGCTCAAAAACTTGATATTAATAGTTATATTTCAATGAATGGTCAATATGTTCTTTATGAAGGGAAGGTTCTTGAATCTAATCCACTACTGATCGAGTCAGTTGATCAATTAGTTCATTTTGCGAATGAAAGGGAAGATGGTCTTGTTTTATGCACTGAAAATGAATTAATTATTAATTCTCGGCTTTCTATTAATCCACAATCCTGGTATTTAAAATTTTTGAAAAAAGTGGCGCATTTTATCCCGAGTCGACTTCAATTAGCGATCCGATCCGCAGCAATGAAGCAAAAGATTAAAAAAGCAGATTATGCGGATAAAGATGTTTACATGGTCAATTTAAAAGTAAATCGAAAAGACGAGTTAGAATATGTTCAACATTTTGAAGAATTTCATTTCACACGTGCAAACGAGCAGACTATGGACGTTATCAATCATGGCGTTTCAAAAGCTAAGGCTGTCCAAAGAATACTCAGTCATTTAAAAATTAAGCCGGAAGATGCAGTAGCATTTGGTGATGGATTAAATGACTTAGAAATGATTGAATTTGTAGGGACGGGAATTGCGATGCAAAATGGTTTTGATGAATTAAAAGAAGCAGCCGACATTGTGACGGACTCGGTGACAAATGATGGGATTTTAAAAGGACTGCAAAAGATAAAGTTAATTTAGTTTATGAACTGCTGATATTTATTTTTAACAAAAGATAAATCCGTTCATTAGCTACTATTTAAGTGGAATTTATGCTATAATTTTACAGATTATTAAAGATTACTGAATAATTAGAAAAGGATGGGTAATGTGTCAGAAAATAAAAGTTTTTATATTACAACTCCAATTTATTATCCAAGTGGAAAGTTACATATAGGAAGTGCCTATACGACCATCGCTTGTGATATTCTCGCCCGTTATAACCGACTACAAGGAAAAGATGTTTTTTACTTAACGGGAACAGATGAACACGGATTAAAGATTCAAGAAACGGCTGAAGAACAAGGAAAAGAACCTCAAGAATATGTGGACGAACAAGCAGCAGATATCCAAAAGCTTTGGGATCAACTTGAAATTAGTCACGATAAATTTATCCGGACTACGGATGAAAATCATAAAGAAATTGTAGCTAAAATATTTGAGAAACTTTTGGATCAAGGAGATATTTATCTGGACCAATATTCTGGCTGGTATTCAGTTTCAGATGAAGAGTTTTTTACAGAGTCACAATTAAAAGAAGTTACTCGAAATGATGAAGGAAAAGTAATTGCTGGGATCGCACCCAGTGGACATGAAGTAGAATGGGTAAGTGAAGAGTCTTACTTCTTCCGTCTAAGTAATTATGCGGATCGCCTACTCGAATATTATGAAACGCATCCAGATTTCATTCAACCAGAATCTCGTAAAAATGAAATGATTAATAATTTTATTAAACCTGGCTTATTAGATCTCGCGATTACACGAACGACCTTTGATTGGGGGATTAAAGTTCCTTCCAATCCTAAGCATGTGGTTTATGTCTGGATTGATGCCTTAACAAACTATATCACAGCGCTAGGTTATGACCCTGATTTAGGAGGTTTTGAAAATCAACCGGAACTCTTTAAAAAGTTCTGGCCCGCAGATATTCATATGGTTGGAAAAGAAATTGTTCGTTTCCATACAATTTATTGGCCAATTTTATTAATGGCATTAGATTTACCTTTACCAAAACAGATTTTTGGCCACGGCTGGTTATTGATGAAAGATGGAAAAATGTCTAAATCTAAAGGCAATGTTGTCTATCCAGAATTTCTAGTGGAACGCTATGGCTTGGATAGCCTTCGTTATTATTTAATGCGAGAGATTCCTTTTGGATCGGATGGGATTTTCACACCTGAAGATTATGTTGTACGTACAAATTCGGATCTAGCAAATGATTTAGGAAATTTATTAAATCGAACAGTTGCTATGATTAACCAGTACTTTAATGGAGAAATTCCAGCGATGTCAGTGGAGAAAACGGTCTATGATCAAGAGTTAGAAAAACTAACATTGGAAACAATCGAAGCTTATGATGATAGCTTAAATCATTTAGAGTTTAATGTGACTTTACAAAATATTTGGAAATTAATTAGCCGAACTAATAAATATATTGATGAAACTACGCCTTGGGTACTCGCCCGAGAAGAAAGAGCAGAAGAATTATCAAATGTACTTGCTCATCTTGTGGAAAGCTTACGTATCGTTGGAATTCTTTTACGTCCTTTCCTACTGGAAACACCAGGTAAGATTGCTGAACAATTAGGTCTTGATTTAGAAAAAGATATGGCCTGGGATCAACTTGAATATGGTCAATTCCCAAGCGGACGTAAAGTCGTAGAAAAAGGCCAGCCTATCTTCCCACGTTTAGACGTAGAAGAAGAGACTGCAATCATTCAGGAATCCATGAATCCGAGTGATTCAACTGAGGAAATTGAAAGCTCTACTGAGTGGAATCCAGAAGAATTAGAATTAACTTCAGTTAAAAAAGAATCGATTAGCTATGATCAATTTAATGAAATGGAATTAAAAGTTGCTGAAGTGATTGATTGTCAAAAGGTAGAAAAAGCTGATAAGCTGTTAAAATTCCGATTGGATGCCGGTGATAAAGGTGGACACCGTCAAATCATTTCAGGTGTTGCAGAATATTACTCAGACTTAGATGCTTTAATTGGTAAAAAAGTTGTGATTGTTGCCAATATGTCCGCTATCAAAATGCGTGGCGAAATAAGTCAAGGAATGATTCTGTCGGCTGAAGATGAAGCGGGAAATCTCGCGTTATTAGATGCCCCAGCCGAAATGCCAAATGGATCAATTATCGCTTAATTAAAGAATGAGTGAAAGAGCAAGCAAATCTTGCTCTTTTCTATTTTATCAATGAGTTACAATAAAAACCTAGAAATTAAAGGAATGAAAAAATGTTATTTGATACACACAGTCACTTAAATGTGAAACAGTTTGAACAAGATGAAGGAAAAGTTATTCAAAGAGCTAAAGATAATGGAGTCTCTAAAATAGCAGTTGTTGGTTTTGATTATCCAACGATTGAAAAGGCAATTGAATTAAGTAAAAAATATGAAGGAATTTATCCAATTATTGGTTGGCATCCAACCGAAGCAGGCTCTTACTCAGATGAAGTAGAAGAGAAGCTAACCGAACTCGTAAAGAAAGAAAAAATTATTGCGTTGGGAGAAATGGGATTAGACTACCATTGGATGGAAGACCCAAAGGAGATTCAAATTGAATCCTTTAGAAAACAGATCCAACTAGCCAAAAAATTAAAATTGCCGATTGTTATTCATAACCGAGAAAGTACAGAAGATGTTTATCGAGTATTAAAAGAAGAAGATATCCAAGAGATTGGTGGGATTATGCATAGTTTTAACTTAAGTCCAGAATGGCTGGAAAAGTTTCTAGCTTTAGGAATGCATATTTC
>JARICH010000002.1 GCA_029257245.1 Atopostipes sp.
CTTTTTCTTCTAAATCATTTATTCGTTCATCAAGTGTCTCAAGTTGATTTATCATTCACTTTACCTACCTCTTCGAATTATAGTTCTTTTCTAACAAATTATAGCATAGAGTTGGACTGATTGGTAGCGCCCATTAGCATGCTTGTTTGTAAGAAAAAAGCCATGAACCCTTTAAGATTCATGGCACTAATAAAGGAAATATTTGGCTAATTACTTCGATGACGTAATAATCTTAGACTATTTAAAATAACTAGAATAGTACTTCCTTCATGACCGATTACTCCGATTGGTAAACTAATCATTTGGAAAAGATTCGAAATAATTAATAAGACAATAACAGTAATAGAGAAAACAATATTTTGCATGACAATACTGCGTGTTTTGTTTGAAATCTCTAATGCGAAAGGGATTTGGAGAAGATCATCTTTTAGTAAAACAACATCTGCAGTTTCCATCGCTACATCTGTTCCACTACCCAAAGCAAAGCCAACTTCTGCCGTCGCTAGAGCTGGGGCATCATTGATACCATCACCAACCATTGCTACACTACCATAAGTTTCCTGTAATTCTTCGATAATAACTGCTTTATCCTCTGGTAGAAGGTTAGCCCGAACGTCATCAATTCCTAAAACTTCAGCAATATGCTGTGCTGTTCGATCTTCATCTCCCGTCAGCATAACCGTTTGAATATTTAATTCGTGTAAACGTTCAATTGTTTCTTTTGCATTTGGCTTTAACTGATCGGCTAGAGCATAAGAAGCTTGGAATTGACCATTTTTACTGACAAAAATAACCGTGTTACCTTGTGATTCTTTATGGAGTACTTTTTTATTTTCTTCTGCACTAATTGCAATTTGATTGTCTTCTTGTAAAACAAACTTTCTATTACCTACTCGCCAGCGGTCACCACCATAATTAAACTTAAAACCTTTACCTGTGATATCTTCTAATTCATCTAAATCAATTATTTTGGTCTGAGGGTAGGCTTTTAAAAACGCCGCCGCAATCGGGTGTGTTGAACTCGACTCGGCTGAGACAACTAACCGATCAATTAATTCTTTCTGGGAATCATCATGATACATACTTTCTACAATTTCGGGTTTTCCTTCTGTTAACGTTCCTGTTTTATCAAAGATAACAGCCTGAATATCGGTTGTTCGATCGATAATGTCCCCACCTTTGAATAGGATACCGTTTTTAGCAGCCCTACTGATGGTTGAGAGGTTAGCAGGTGCAACACTCGCAACTAAGGCACAAGGAGATGCAACCGTTAAGAGAACCATACCACGATAAAAAGACTCTTCCCAAGGCCAATTAAAGACTAAAGGCATGAGGATAATAAAAATTGGAACAGCGAGCAACACAATTTTTACATAAGTATCTTCAATCTGTTGAATCTTACTATCTGTTTTAGAAGGAGAGTCTTGAGCCTCTTCTACCATTCGAATAATTTTAGAAAATAATGTATCTTTGTCTTCAACTGTTACCAGCATATCAAAGGCTGCTTCCTCATTAATAGTGCCTCCGATAATTTCTGCACCAGTATATTTTGTCACAGCTAGTGGTTCACCAGTAATTGAAGCTTCATTAATAACAGCTACCTCAGACTCTAACTGTCCATCAATTGGAATGGATTCACCTTTACGAACTTGTAGACGGTCGCCGATTTTTAACTCTGATGTGTTAACTTCAATGATCGAACCATCACTATCATATTTTCGTGCAATATCAGGAGTGACTTTCATTAATTCTGTAATTGCTTCTGATGTTTTCGCCAAACTCATGGCTTCCAAAGATTCTGCTAAAGAAAAAATGAAAATAAGCAGGGCACCCTCCATCCAATAACCAATAATGCTCGCCCCAATAGCTGCTAAAATCATGAGAATATCGACACTTAATTTTTTCTCACGAAATAAATCATCGTAAGCACTAAGAAAAGAAAAATATCCACCTATAATAAATGCAGTAATAAAAGTTGGTACTTCAAGTCCTATATTTTGAATCGTTAAATTCTGATACTGAAAAATAAAGCCAAGTACGATTAAAATTCCACTAATAATAGTTAGTGTCATTTCGGTATTCTTTTTAACCCAATTAATCAATGTATTCAATAAAATAACCCCTCTCATTCATTTTCTTATTTGTAATCATTATAAACTAAAGTCTTTAATCAATCAATAGAAGCTTGCAAAAGGTATTAAATCGTAAAGCTTCTGATTTAGATAGTTCGCTAGTATTGAAAGAATAGTTATAAAAAATGATATATGTTAAAATTAATCTATAAACTAATTAATGATGAAAGCTTATATAAAGAGAAAATATAATAGGGGAGAGTATTCGCATGAATATTGCTTTAATTGCGCATGATAAGAAGAAAAATGACATCGTTAAATTAGCAAGGAGCTATAAAGAAACCTTAGAAAAGCACAGTTTATATGCAACAGGTACGACAGGACAACGAATTGCAGAGGAGACTGGACTAAATATTCATCGTTTTAAATCTGGTCCACTTGGTGGCGATCAGCAAATTGGGGCATTTGTTTCGGAAGGAAAAATTGATTTAGTCATTTTTATACGGGATCCATTAACTTCACAACCTCATGAACCAGACATTTCAGCCTTGCTGAGATTATGTGATGTCTATGAAATCCCATTAGCGACCAATATTGGCTCAGCCGAACCTTTACTAGGTGCCGTAAAAGTTGGGGTATTTGATTAATTTAAAAACGACTTTCTTTTATCCTAGTCTGGATAAAAGAAAGTCGTTTTAATTTTATTATCTACCTCGGAGCCGTGATCCGCCTTCAGGAGTGTAACCATAGTATTTTATAGACCATAGCGCACTGGCACCAATTACTCCATAAGCAATCTTAGAAGCCAGACTGTCTACACTACCAAAGACTAATTCAATGGCATTGATATCAAAAAATCCAACAAGGAACAAATGAATACCTGCTAGAATAATAATAGTTAAAGCAAGTCGATCAAGTAATTTCATATAGATACCTCCAATCTCTTTAGTAATCATACAAAACATAAAGTAAATTGTCTACAAATAGACGGGGAAAACTTAGCTCTTTTAATTAAACTTTGTAAGTGAAAACTTAGCTTTAATCATCTAATTCATCTTTCCTTCGAACTCTTCCGTTTATAATATAACTTTGAAATTCATGATAAATATTCTCGAAAAGATCTAATTGTTTCTGTGGATCTGGATATTCGTTTAAGAGTTCACTTGGAACGTATAACCGATCATCTCCATGAAGGTTATCACTCAGTGTTCGAACAATAGGGCTCGCTTCACTTAAATCTACACTTTCCCCATTTGGGTAAATTAAGGTGATAGGAGCTTTCTCTTTTAAAGAATAATCATAAGAGATGTCTGAACTCCGATGCTGCATACTATAATAGTCTTCATCGTAATACAGCTGACTGACCAAAGCTTGAAGATGGAAAACTTTGGTCAAATCTCTTTCAATATTAAATTCAATCGACTTTAATGGTCGACGGTGCAGGAACATTTTTGCTAGCTGGCTGAGATGTAAGTCTTGATTTTCTGTCCAAGAACTAATAATGCTCATCAAGATATGATCATCTAGTTTTAAATAGTCAACGATAGAGGCTCTGTTTTCAAAGAAAGCTTCTAAAACTGGGACAGCAGGAGTCAATTTGCCTTGTATATACAAATCATCGGCACGAGTTAGTAACCGATCTAAAGTAACTTCCATCCCTCGAGAAACCGGATGGAAATAAACCTGCATATACATCTGGTATCGACTTACAATGTAATCTTCTACTGCATGCATCCCTTGGTACTGAAAGGCAATACCATCTTTGTAAGGACGGATAACTCGCAGAACTCGAGAGAGATCAAACATCCCGTAAGTTACTCCTGTAAAATATGCATCCCGCTGTAGATAATCCATACGATCAGCATCAATTTGACTTGAAATTAATTGAACAACTTGCGGATTTGGATATTTTCCAGTAATTACACTGGCTACTTGATTTGGAAAAACAGGAGATACTCGTTTTAGAATACGATTCACCTCTGTTTCCTCATCTAAAATGATGTCAATGGTAAATTGCTCATGATCCGTATGAAAAATCTTTTCAAATGTATGTGAAAAAGGACCATGGCCAATGTCATGTAAGAGAGCAGCGGTTAGGGTGACTAATCGTTCAGCGTCATTCCATTCTTCTGGATAATTTCGAACAAAGTGGTCACAAATTTGTCGGGAAATTTCATATACACCTAAAGAATGTTGAAAGCGTGTATGCTCTGCCCCATGGAAAGTGTATTGTGCGGTGCCTAATTGTTTAATTCGACGGAGTCTTTGAAATTCCTTACTGTCAATTAAATCTAAAATAAGTTGATGGCGAATATGAATTGAATCATGAACTGGATCTTTAAAGACCACTTCATTTGTTAAGCGATCCTCTTTTTCAAATTGGATAGGTCTCATAATTATACTCTCCTAATTAAGGTTATTTTTAACGTAGCTTTCACCTAGAAACTTTTTGTTCCGTCTATACATTTTGTTTAAGGCTTCGTCAAAATCTGACATCAACTCAGGCAGGTAATTCCCTTCACTCCAATCAAAATGAGTGAGCATCTTTTCTTTTACTTCTTTAACTGTTAGTTTCGTTTCGTAAATATCTTCTAAGCTAGCCATAACTTCTGGTTTTATACTAGGATAACGTCCTTCAGGTTCTGTTCCATCCAAACCAATTTTATAAAATCTTCTAAGGAGTTCAGCACGTTTTTTTTGATCACCATTAATACTGATGTAAATCATAACGGCTACACCTTCTTGAATCCTTCTTTGAGATATCCCAGCTATTTTCTGGCCATCAATACTTAAGTCATAATCACCAAAGCAGTAAGAGTGTTTAACCTCAAAGGCATCAATCGTCTTTTGAGGAAAATATGGATAGAAAGTTTCCCGAATGAAATTTAACATCCGTTCGTAAGCATCATCGATGGGGAGGCGCTTATCTGTCGGAGATGGATAGATGAGTGAAATATTTAAAACCCCTGGGTCACTAATAATAGCCAGACCACCTGAGTTACGGATAATGTAATCATGATGAGAATCTTTAAAAACATCAATAGCTTTCTCAAAATGACCAATTTTAGTATCCATCATTCCTAAGATAGCTAGAGGTTGAGTTTGCCAAAAATGGATGATGGACTGATTATTTCTTCCAGAATAGTTAATTAAGGCGTCCGTCAATGCGAAGTGAGCGATTGGTGTATCAATTTGTTGAGGCATCGTTTTTGAATCAAACAGCAAAAAAGAACCTTTATTAAATGTTAAATCATTTTTGTCCATAATTTACTCATTCTTTCTAATTTATAAGATACTATGATTATATCAAAATTAAAGGATGAATCCCATGGAGAAAAAACTTCCCAATTTCCGAAAGTTTCTGATAAAATAGTAGAATAATAAAATGGACGCTGGAGGTCGGAAATGAAAAGGATGAAAGATTTATTCACAGCAAAGGATCTCACAGAAGGAACTCCTTGGAAAAGGATTCTCGGTTTTGCGATGCCGATGTTAATTGGGAATTTAGCGCAACAATTTTATAATACAGCCGATTCAATTATTGTCGGTCGGTATATTGGAGACAATGCCTTGGCCGCCGTAGGAAGTGCTTCTCCTATCTTGAATTTATTACTCGTATTATTTGTTGGTATTTCAGTAGGGGCGAGTATTATGGTCTCCCAATATTTTGGTGCAAAAGATCGTGAACAGCTCTCACGAACAATTGGAATTTCAATTACCTTAACTGGAATTACCTCATTAATTATTATGTTGATTGGCCCCCTTATTACGCGGCCTTTACTGGAATTGCTTAATACTCCCTCATCAATTATTGATTGGAGTAGCGATTATTTAAGTATCTTTTTTCTAGGAATCGGTGGCTTCGCTTATTTTAATATTTTATCAGGTGTTTTAAGAGGACTAGGTGATTCTACTTCTGCGCTAATTTTTTTATTAATTTCTACTCTGTTAAATGTGGCATTGGATATTCTATTTGTTGCTGGTTTTAATATGGGAGTTCCGGGAGTGGCGCTAGCAACGGTGATGGCTCAAAGTTTTTCAGCGATTCTAACCGTCCGTAAATTAATTAAAAGTAAGGACAGTTTTGATTTAAATTGGGAAATGTTAAAACCGAATAAAAAGTATGCCATGAAAATGATTAAATTAGGATTACCTTCAGGTCTAACTCAAGCCATCTTTTCATTAGCGATGATTGTTGTTCAGTCACTAACTAACAGCTTTGGAGAATCAGTGATTGCAGCAAATGTTATTATTATGAGAGTAGATGGCTTTGCGATGATGCCCAACTTTTCTTTTGGCAGTGCAATGACCACCTATGCTGGCCAAAATATTGGGGCGAATCGACTTGAACGAGTGGACGAAGGAACTAAGCAAGGAACAATGATTGCCGTGGCAATCTCTACCACAATTACTCTCTTTCTTTTACTTTTTGGCCGTTCTTTTATGGGAGTTTTCACCGAAACGGATGAATTAATTCATTTAAGCATGAGTATGATGCAAATTCTCGCATTGGGTTATATTGCGATGGCGGTTACTCAGAGTCTTTCTGGTGTAATGAGAGGTGCTGGAGATACAATGACGCCAATGTGGATCTCACTCATTACTACAGTCGTTATTCGCGTACCGATCGCATACGGATTAGCTTATCTTACAAGAAGTGCTACTTATCCTACCGGTCGACCAGAATCGATTTTTATTTCACTCTTACTTTCATGGGTAATAGGGGCTTTAATGACCTACCTCTTTTTTAGAAAAGGAAATTGGCGTAAGAAAGGTTTGATTTCGATAGAAGAACAAGAAGAAAATAAAAAGACACTCCAAATAAGCGCTACATCTTAAAATTTATGCTAAACTAGAAAGGTAGATAAATTTGAAAGGAGTGTTCGACTGAATGGCAAATGATAAACTGGCTAAAGGAAAGCCAGCCCGGATTATTTTAGAAACAACTATTTTCCAAGAAGAAGAAGTCTTTCAAAATGGATTTGATGAAATGGGGCGGATTGTCTCCATGAACAATAATTACTATTTACGTTTTGTTGAAAAAGAAGGTACCCACGAAGTACCAACAACAATTAAGATTTCGCCAGAAGGAAATGTTAATATTACTCGACATGCGAAACATAGAACTCATTTAAAGTTCAATGATGAAGCAGACACTTATACAAATTATCAAACACCTGCTGGATTATTAAAGCTGCGGGTAGAGACAAAACGAATGGATTTAACCTATCAATCATCACCTTTTGCAGGGGATATTGAGATTGACTATCTTATTCATGCAGATGAGACAGTGTTAGGAAGTTATCAAATACGTTTGCGTTTTACAACATAGTGGTATAATATTAATAAGTTAGAGTTGAATAGACTATCGAAATGAATAAAGGGTGAAAAAATTGGAATTAAAACAATTTGAAGGCGAACGCATTTCTGAATTATCAATGATCCGAGTAGCAAAGGCTGTATTAGAAGACAAAGGGGAAGTCATGGACTTCCAGGATATTTATAAGTTAGTTTCTGATTTTATTGGAATTAGTAAAGCTGAAATGGAAAGGCGCATGCCTCAGTTTTATACGGATATGAATGTAGATGGTGAGTTCATTTCTTTAGGAGAGAACACATGGGGACTACGAACATGGTATCCGGTCGACTCAATCAATGAGGTGCTCACTCATGAAAACGACGAAGCAGATGTCATTCCTCATATCAGTCCAGATGGATTTGACGAATATCAAGATGCAGCACTTGTTGAAGAGTTTAAAGAAGAACTTGAAGATGAGGAAGAGCCAATTGATGTAGTAGGTACACCAGATGAAGAAGATCCCGACAGTCTTGAAGAGTATAAAGATAACTTAGAAGAAATCGGTGCCGATGATATCGATGAATCAGAGCTTGACGATTTGGAAGATGTCGTTGATGAAGAAGATTTACTAGATGAGGATTTACTGGATGAAGATGATGAAGAGATCTAGTTTTTGAGAGTTAAGCTATTTTTGATTGCGAAAAATAATAAGAATTGCTTGACGATTCTCGAAAAAATCGTTAACATATCAATTGGGCACTAGAATTTTACAGAAGTTAAATTCTGGCTAAAATCGAATGTTACGAGCTCCCTATTCTATTTGAACTGATGGAATAGGGAGCTTCTTATTTTTTAAAGAAATTAATAAAAAAATTTAGGAGGATTTTGAATGACTAAGTACATCTTTTTTACTGGTGGAGTTGTTTCAGCTATTGGAAAAGGAATAGCTGCATCGTCGCTTGGACGTTTATTAAAAAGTAGAGGTTTAAAAGTTACTTTGCAAAAATTTGACCCATATATTAATGTGGATCCAGGCACAATGAGCCCTTATCAACATGGGGAAGTTTATGTGACGGATGATGGCTCAGAAGCGGATTTAGATTTAGGTCATTATGAGCGATTTGCGGATGTAAGTTTAAATAAATACTCAGATGTGACCACCGGAAAAGTTTATTCGGAAGTCATTAATAAAGAAAGACGAGGGGATTATTTAGGAGCAACCGTTCAAGTCATCCCACATATTACCGACGAAATTAAAGACCGAATTATGCGTGCTGCTGAAACAACTGATTCTGATGTGATTATCAGTGAAGTCGGGGGAACAGTTGGTGATATTGAATCTCTTCCATTTTTAGAAGCTATTCGTCAAATGAAAAGTGAAGTAGGAGCAGAAAATGTTTTGTACATTCATACGACACTCGTTCCTTATTTAAAAGCTGCGGGTGAAATGAAAACAAAGCCAACTCAACATAGTGTGAAAGAGCTACGAGGTCTTGGAATCCAACCAAATATTTTAATTACTCGAACTGAGCAACCACTTGACGAAGGTACTCGACAAAAGATTGCTGATTTTACGGATGTTCCAATGGAATCTGTCTTGCAATCAGTCGATGTTGAAACCTTATATTCCATTCCTTTAAACTTACAAGAACAAAATCTAGACCAGATTGTTGTGGACAAATTAGGCTTAGATGCACAAGAATCAGATATGACAGAATGGAAAGAAATGGTTGAGCGAATTTTAAACCTAGAGCAGAAAGTAACCGTTGCTTTGGTAGGTAAATATGTTGAGTTACAAGATGCATATTTATCCGCTAACGAATCGTTAAAACACGCAGGTTTTGCATTGAATTCAGATGTAGAAATCAAATGGGTTGATTCAGAAAAATTAAGTAAAGAAGAGTTAGATAAAGCTTTAGCCGATGTCTCAGGAATATTTGTTCCTAGTGGTTTTGGAACACGTGGTATTGATGGAAAAATTCATGCGATTCAGTATGCGAGAGAAAATAACATTCCTTTCTTAGGAACGACACTAGGTATGCAGCTGGCAGTTGTTGAATATGCTCGTCATGTAATCGGTCTTGAAAATGCAGGATCTACTGAACATGCGAGCGATTTAGAGCATGAAGTAGTCGCTTTACACCCAGATCAACGTGGAGTTGAAGATCTAGGTGGGACTTTACGTCTGGGACTTTACCCAGCTCATTTAAAAGCAGGAACAAAAGTTTCTGAAATTTACGGCGGTCAAGAGGTCATTCAAGAACGACATCGAAATCGTTATGAAGTAAATCAAGAATACTTTGATCTTCTAGAAGAAAATGGCATGATTTTATCAGGTCTTTCTCCCGATGGACGTTTAGTTGAAACTATTGAGCTTGAAAATCATCCATTCTTTGTAGCGAGCCAATATCATCCGGAATTTATTTCACGACCAGATCGACCACATCCATTGTTTAAAGCTTTTGTGGAAAGCGCAATGACTTATCAGGAGACTAAATTAAAGTAAAAAGATTAAATAAAAAGAATATGAAAGAAATCTAAGTTATTAGTCGCATTTTGCTTTCTTTTTGATATAATGAATAGGTATTAAAATTATTTATAGGAGGCTTTTTAATGAGTCGTTTAGTCAGTATGACAGACATGCTAAATAAAGCGTTAGAAGAGAAGTATGCAGTTGGTCAATTCAATATCAATAACCTAGAATGGGCACAAGCTGTATTACAAGCTGCACAAGAAGAAAAATCACCAATTATTTTAGGAGTATCAGAAGGTGCTGCTAAATATATGGGTGGAACAAAAGTTGTTGTAGCAATGGTTAATGCTTTAATGGAAACAATGGATATCACTGTTCCTGTCTCAATGCACTTAGACCACGGATCATCATTTGAAACTGCCAAAGAAGCAATCGATGCTGGATTTCCTTCAGTAATGATTGATAATTCAGCTATGCCAATTGATGAGAACATCGAAAATACTAAAAAAGTTGTTGACTATGCACATGCACACGGTGTGTCTGTTGAAGCTGAAGTAGGTACAGTTGGTGGAGAAGAAGATGGAATTGTTGGAAATGTTATTTATGCGGATGCAGAAGAATGTAAACGTATGGTAGATGAAGCAGAAATTGATGCACTAGCAGCAGCATTAGGATCGGTTCATGGAACCTATGCAGGCGAGCCTGTCTTAGGTTTTGATGAAATGAAAGAAATTTCCGAATTAACCGGAACGCCATTAGTTTTACATGGTGGTTCAGGAATTCCAGAACATCAAATCAAAAAAGCAATTGAATTTGGTCATACAAAGATAAACGTTAACACAGAATTACAGCAGGTATGGGCAAAACGTACTCGTGAAGTCATTGCAACGGACCAAGATGTCTACGATCCACGAAAAATTATTGGGCCAGGAAAAGAAAACATTATCAACAGTGTTAAAGAACATATGCGTATGTTTGGCTCATCTAATAAAGCGTAATAATTACTAAAGTTTTAAGCTAATACAAAACTCTGCCTAAATGAGGTGAAAGACTCATTTGAGCGGAGTTTTTTTATATTATACTTTCAAGAGTTTAAATGATTAATTCTTTAAAAAAGATCTAGAATGTGGCATAATGAGAAAGGCTGTAAAATAAGACTTTAGTTCGATTTTAAACTTCGTCAATGAATTCTTCAAAAGATTATTTTACACCTTACCTTCAAAATTAAACAATTCAAACTTAAATTTAGTAGAAAATTTCTGAACGAAAAATAAAAATAAAAAAAGCGAGGCTTAATAATGGATAAAATAATTATTAATGGTGGAAAAAAACTATCTGGAGAAGTTACCATTTCCGGAGCTAAGAACAGTACAGTAGCACTAATACCGGCAGCTATTATGGCAGATACACCTGTAACTTTGGAAGGAATTCCAGATATTGAAGATGTATACTCTTTAATTGAAATTTTAAATGAAATGAATGTGCACACGGAGTTTCACGATGGAAATTTATTGATTGATCCGACAGAAATGGTCTCAATCCCTATGCCAAGTGGAAAAATCAATAGCTTAAGAGCATCTTATTATTTTATGGGGGCTTTATTGGCTAAGTTTGGTGAAGGGGTTGTGGGACTCCCTGGTGGGTGTGATCTGGGACCAAGACCAATCGATCAACATTTAAAAGGATTCCGTAAATTAGGGGCAAAAGTTGAAAATAAAATGGGCGCTATGCATTTTGATACGAGTGAAGGGAAATTACAAGGGACAAAGATTTACTTAGATGTGGTATCAGTCGGTGCAACATTAAATATTATGTTTGCGGCAACGAAAGCTGAAGGCGTCACTATTATCGAAAATGTAGCGAGAGAACCAGAAATCATCGATGTAGCTAATTTACTGAACAAAATGGGAGCTAATATTCGAGGAGCAGGAACCGATATTCTTCGCATTACCGGAGTAGATAAGCTAGAAGGAACCTCACATCGAGTAATTCCTGATCGAATTGAAGCAGGTACTTACTTAGCTATTGCAGCAGCAGCAGGTGAGAATGTTTTAATTGATAATGTAATTGTAGAGCACATTGAAAGTTTAGTAGCGAAATTAGATGAAATGGGTATTCCAATGGAGATTGGTGAGGATTCAATTCGAATACTCGCCAATAATAAACCTCTTACTCCGATATCTGTTAAAACTCAACCATATCCTGGTTTCGCAACAGATTTACAACAGCCTTTAACACCTTTGTTACTTCGTGCCAAAGGAGAATCAACGATCATTGATACAATTTACCCGAAACGTGTTAATCATATTCCAGAGCTTAATCGGATGGGGGCTAAAATTCGCGTAGAAAGTGATGTCATTTTAATTAGTGGAAATCCTCAGCTAACAGGTGCTGAAGTACAAGCAAGTGATTTGAGAGCAGGAGCGAGTTTAGTTGTCGCTGGATTAATGGCTGAAGGAACAACAACCATTACAGGCATATTTAATATTTTAAGAGGATACGCGAATATTGTAGAAAAGTTGACAGCAATGGGTGCCGATATCCGAATAGAATATGCTGAATAAATCGATGAAGCTGAATTTATAGGGAGATGAATGGGAACAATTGGAAAAAGACATCTTTATAACATATGAACAATTAGAAAAAAAAACCCTTAAAGAAATTTATGAAATGGCTAAAGAACTAGAAGTACCAAGATATAGTCAAATGAACAAAAAAGAATTAGCTTTTGCGGTTATACGAGCACAAGAAGAAAAAAAGGGCTATTTTCAAGTAAGTGGGATTTTGGATAAAATTCCAAATCAAGATTTTGGTTTCTTAAGACCAATTAATTATTCACCGAGTAGTGAAGATATTTATATCTCTGCGTCGCAGATTACCCGCTTCGGCTTAAGAGAAGGAGATGAGGTAGCTGGCATAGCTCGACCAGCAAAAGAATCAGAGCGCTATTATGGTTTAATGAATGTGAAATTGGTGAATGGAAAAGATCCAGAAGAAGCGAGAGACCGCCCGTATTTTCCAGCGTTAACAGCTCTTTATCCAGATGAAAAAATACAATTAGAATCTTCCGCGCGACACTTGTCTACTCGTATGTTGGATTTACTCGTTCCAATTGGATTTGGCCAGCGTGGACTCATCGTTGCTCCACCAAATGCTGGAAAGACCACCTTATTAAAAGAAGTCGCCAACAGCATTACTGAAAATCATCCCGAAGTTGAATTAATTATGCTTTTAATTGATGAACGTCCTGAAGAGGTAACGGATATTCAACGAAGTATCAAAGGGGAAGTCGTAGATTCGACTTTTGATAAGCAACCACAAAACCATGTACGTGTGAGTGAGCTTGTCTTAGAACGTGCTCGCCGACTAGTAGAAGATAAAAGAGATGTTGTCATTTTAATGGATAGTATTACTCGTTTATCGCGTGCTTACAACTTAGTTGAACAACCTAGTGGAAGAACACTAAGTGGAGGGATTGATCCTGCAGCTTTATACCGACCAAAAAGATTCTTTGGATCTGCAAGGAATGTTGAAGATGGTGGTAGTCTAACTATTATTGCTACAGCCTTAGTAGATACTGGGAGCCGGATGGATGATGTTATTTATGAAGAGTTTAAAGGGACTGGAAATATGGAAATTCATTTGTCTCGTTCATTAGCACAGCGTCGTGTATTCCCAGCAATTGATATTGTAAAATCAAGTACACGAAAAGACGACCTCTTGCATTCAAAAATTGAACAAGAAGCCGCATTCCGTCTCCGCCAGAGTATCTCTCATGATTCCTTAGAATTTACTGAACGTTTTATTTCAACCTTGAATAAAACGGAATCAAATAACGATTTTATTCAACAAATTCTAAAGCGAAATCGAAAGTAAGAATAAATGAGAGAAATGGAGAAAAGATATTGCCTTTAACACAAATCCGTGTTAACATGATAAATGTTGCAATAAAGTATTTTATAGATTAAAATAAAGAATATGAATAAACTATGGAGTGAAGAGCTCTATGGCATAGGGAGTGAAAAGAATGAAAAAAGGAATTCATCCAGAATATAACCAAGT
>JARICH010000097.1 GCA_029257245.1 Atopostipes sp.
TTATTTAAGCATAATATCTATTCAATTTTCAATAAGAATGTGAACATTAATATCATGCGAACAAGCTTATTTATTTTAGGAAAAAATATGCATATTGTCAACACTTATATCAGTTTTCCTCTTATCTTAAATAGATATGAACTTCTTTGACCAAATAAATTACCAATTCTTTACTTTAAATAGTACTTTTTATTTATTAAAACTATCCACAATATGACTATAATTTATTGTTTTTGTCCACATTGTCTGTTAACAGATATTTTTATTTTTAGCTTTATACACAAGTTTTTATCCTTTTCTAGTTAATCCACAGGCTTGTTTATAAGATGTCAACTTATCCACAAAGGCTGTTGAAAACCATTTTAGAACCTTCACCTACAAGGTTATCCCTGTTAATAGATATCCACAAGAATCAGTATT
Source organism: Atopostipes sp. (assembly GCA_029257245.1). Lineage (GTDB taxonomy): Bacteria > Bacillota > Bacilli > Lactobacillales > Carnobacteriaceae_A > Atopostipes. The sequence continues at coordinate 421 of JARICH010000097.1, forward strand.
TTTATTCTTGATAAATAGTTATCCACTACTCTTTTCCTACCTGTGTATAACTTATACATAGGCACTTAACACTTTTGTCCACAACTTCATCTATCTGTGGAAAACAAATCTCATCCATGATAGAATAAAAGTCACTAGATTATAAAGGAGAGAAACCACGTGTTAGATGATCAAAACGAAATATGGATTTATTTAAAGAATAAATTCAGAGAAGATCTATCAAAAGTTAGTTACGATACGTGGATTGATAGTGCGAAAATCCTTTCTGTATCCAAAAATATGTTCACAATTCAAGTCCCTACTACTCTTCATAAGGAGTATTGGGAGAATCACCTTGCGACGAAAATTGTAGAGTATATCTATGAATACTCAGGTCAGGAGATCAATCCACATTTCCTTACCAAAGATGAGCAAGAGGAAGATGATGTTAGAGAAGATGAAAAGAAAGAGATGAATCCTCTGATTACAGGTCAAATATCTGATCTAAATAATAAATATACTTTCGATACATTTGTTACAGGTAAAGGAAATACAATGGCTCATGCAGCTGCTTTAGTTGTTTCAGAAGAACCTGGAACAATTTATAATCCACTCTTCTTTTATGGAGGAGTAGGATTAGGAAAGACTCACTTAATGCATGCTATTGCTCATCAATATTTGAGCATCAATCCAGGAAAAGTAATTAAATATGTAACCAGTGAAACTTTTGCAAATGATTTTATTGGCTCGATTCAAAACAGAACACAAGAAGAGTTTCGCCAAAAATATCGAACAGTCGATTTGTTATTAGTCGACGATATTCAATTTTTTGCGGATAAAGAAGGAACACAGGAAGAATTCTTTCATACTTTCAACGCTCTTTATGATGAAAGAAAGCAAATTGTTTTAACAAGTGATCGACTTCCAAATGAAATTCCTAAATTACAAGAACGTCTTGTTTCAAGGTTTGCTTGGGGTCTATCCGTTGATATTACCCCCCCTGATTTGGAAACTAGAATTGCTATTTTACGGAAAAAAGCTGATGCGGAAGGTTTAGAAATTCCAAATGATACTCTAAGTTATATTGCGGGCCAAATCGATTCAAATATTCGTGAATTGGAAGGAGCACTTGTTCGTGTACAAGCTTTTTCGACAATGAATAATGAAGAAATAACGACAAGTCTTGCTGCTGATGCTTTAAAGAGTATGATCAAAGAATCAGACAAAGAAATAACTATTGGAAAAATTCAAAAAGAAGTAGCTAAATATTATGATATTACAATAGAAGAATTAAAAGGAAGAAGGAGAGTTCAAACGATTGTAGTTCCACGTCAAATTGCAATGTATCTCGCACGTGAACTTACAGATGCTTCTTTTCCTAAAATTGGTAGTGATTTTGGTGGAAAAGACCATACTACAGTGATTCATGCTTTTGAAAAAATAAAAAAACTAGTCGAAACGGATGAAAAAACAAAGCAACAAATAAAAGAGTTAAAAAAATCATTCTAAATAAGTGTGGATAAGTTGTGACTTGCGCACATTTATATTAACAGCTTGTCCACATGTTGAAAGACAGTTATTGCAAACTTACTATACTTATCCACAGTATTAACAGGCCCTACTACTATTACTAACTTATTTATATAATATAATTAATATAAGACACGAGTAAATTCCTAAAAGTTAGTTAAAAATATGATATACTATAAAAAGTTAGAAATTCTAATTTAAAAGGAGAGCTGATCGAATGAAATTTTCAGTCAATCGTTTAGAATTATTAAAAAAAATTAAAGATATCCAATTAGCTATTTCAAATAAAACGACAATACCTATATTAAGTGGATTAAAACTTGAAGCCTCTAGTGAAGGTTTGAAGCTAACAGGAAGCAATTCAGACGTTTCTATTGAAACAAAGTTATTTATAAATGATGAAAAAAATAATCTTGTTATTGAAGAAATAGGTAGTATTGTATTACAACCTGCACGCTTTTTTGCTGACATTATTAGTAAACTACCTGATGAAAACTTAACCTTTGAAGTAAATACTCAATTACAAGCGACGATAACATCTACTAATTCATTTTTTACAATCAATGCATTAGATGCATCAAGCTATCCTTACTTGCCACAAATTGATACAAGTGATGCCTTTACATTACCAGTTAAATTATTGAAAAGAGTGATTGAACAAACTGTTATAGCGGTTTCAAAACATGAAAGTCGACCAATTTTAACGGGAGTAAACTTTTCAATTAATGAAGGAAAAATGAAGGCAATCGCTACAGATAGTCATCGTTTAAGTCAACGAATTATTCCAGTGATTGTTCCTGAAAACTTAGAGTTTCAAATAGTCATTCCAGGAAGTAGTTTATTAGATTTATCAAAAATTTTAACGGATGACATTGAAGAAGTGAGTATTGCACTAGCTGACAACCAAATTTTGTTTATGACGGAAGATACTAATTTTTATTCTCGCCTTTTAGAAGGAAATTATCCTCAAACAGATCAATTAATTCCGACCGAATCAGCAACAGAATTAACAGTTAATGTCCAGAAACTTAAAGGAGCTGTCGGACGTACTTCTTTACTTTCTCATGCAGGAAAGAATAATGTAGTGAAATTAATAATCGAAGATGGTGAAGTAGAATTGACAAGTAATTCACCTGAAGTAGGATTTGTAGAAGAAGATGTTCAATTTGAATCAGTATCTGGTGATAATATTGAAATATCTTTCAACCCAGATTACTTACGGGATGCATTGAACACTTTTGATGGTGGAGAGGCTACTATTAAACTGATTTCTACCTTGAGACCGTTTGTGATTGTACCTGCGGAAGCAGACAATAATATTAACTTTGTTCAGTTAATTACACCTATTCGAACGGCATCAGCAAGTCGTTAAAAAAATTTTCAAAAGTGGATTTCTTCGGAAATCCACTTTTTTTGTTTTTATAGCTCATTTAGCTATTCATTGCTTTTTGCTTTAAAAGACTTAAAAATTGAATCTCGTCCATATTTGAGCTTGAAAAAGGAACTAATGTTGAAAAAAGCACTTTTTTCAGCTATAATAGTAAAGTGTAAATAAAAATTTTAAAGGAGCATTATTCATGGATAAAACACTTGTTGAAATTGAAGATAATTATATTACCTTAGGTCAATTTTTAAAACTAACAAGTATTATTTCAAGTGGAGGAATGGCCAAGCCATTTTTAGCGCAGACTGAAATATACGTTAATGACGAGGCAGAAAATCGTCGAGGCAAAAAGTTATATAATCAAGATATCATTTCCATTCCGAATATCGGCGAATTCCAAATTCAATCTCTTAACGAGAACTAATAATTATGTATTTAACAAAAATAAAATTACAAAACTTCCGAAATTATGAAGAAGAAGAATTGATCTTATCCCCATCTATTAACGTATTAATAGGTGAAAATGCTCAAGGGAAAACAAATTTAATTGAAAGTATTTATTTTTTAGCAATGTCTAGAAGCCATCGAACAGCTAGAGATCGAGAAATGATCGGTTGGAAAAAAGATTTTGCAAAAGTAAAAGGACAATTAGAAAAAAAATCTCATCAGTTGCCATTAGAAATTATATTGTCTAAAAATGGAAAAGTAGCTAAATTTAATCACTTAGAACAAAAAAAATTAAGTGATTATATTGGTCAGCTTAATGTAATTATGTTTGCTCCTGAAGATTTAGCGCTCGTAAAAGGATCACCTTCTGTCAGAAGACGTTTTATAGACATGGAACTAGGACAAATGAATAAAATTTACTTGCATCATTTAGTCCAATATCAGCAAATATTAAAACAGCGGAATAAGTTTTTAAAACAAGCTCGTTATCATGGAAAATTTGATGAAATTTATTTAGATGTTCTTACCGAACAGTTGGCTGCAGAAGGAGCAGAAGTTTTATTCTACCGCTTTCAATTTATTAAAAAGCTGAATTTTTGGGCGAAAGAAGTACAATCAAATATTTCAAACAATAAAGAATCTCTGGTCATTGAGTACAATAGCTTGAATGAATTGAATGATGAATTAACGGTTGAAGAAATATTTGAAATTCTTAAAATAAATTATAAGTCAGTAGAAAGTCAAGAGATTGACCAAGGTACGACTACTCTGGGGCCTCATCGAGATGATTTAGTGTTCTTTGTAAATGAAAGAAATGTACAAACTTATGGTTCGCAAGGCCAACAAAGAACAACTGCTTTAAGTTTGAAATTGGCTGAGATTGAGCTCATGCATGAGGTAACTGGTGAATATCCAATCTTATTACTGGATGATGTTTTAAGTGAATTAGATGATAGTCGACAAACACATTTGCTAAATAGTATTCAAAATAAAGTACAAACTTTTATAACAACAACAAGTCTAGATGGGATCCAGATGGAATTGCTGGAAGACCCATTAATTTTTTATGTAAAAGATGGTGCAATTGAAACGAAAGAATTATCGCAAAAAGAAAAATAGTTATTAGTTAGAAAATAACTAGAGGATTGGAGAGTTAAGATGGAAATAGATAAGAATAGAATTCCAGAGAGTTATGATGCAAGTCAAATTGAAGTGTTAGAAGGTTTAGAAGCCGTAAGAAAACGTCCAGGTATGTATATTGGATCAACTTCCTTGACAGGGGTTCATCACTTAATTTGGGAAATTGTTGATAATTCCATTGATGAAGCAATGGCTGGTTATGCCAATAAAATTACGATTGAGATTGAAAAAGATAACCGAGTCCGAATTGCGGATAATGGTCGCGGAATACCTGTAGATACTCAGCATAAAACTGGCCGTCCAGCATCAGAGACAGTGTTTACAGTTCTTCATGCAGGAGGTAAGTTCGGTGGTGGCAGTTATAAGGTGTCTGGAGGCTTACATGGTGTAGGTGCAGCAGTTGTAAATGCCTTATCAAAGTTCTTAGAATATGAAATCTACCGTGATGGTAAAGTTTATCATCAAAGATTCGAACAAGGAATTCCAGTTACAGATTTAAAAATCACAGGAGATTCCAACCAGTCTGGATCAGTCGTTTACTTTAGACCTGATGAAGAAATATTTAAAGAAAGCATTAACTTTGATTTTGATATATTAGCTGATCGTGTTCAAGAATTAGCTTATCTGAATCGGAATTTATTAATTACTTTAACAGACAGTCGTGGTGAAGAAGTTAAGACAAGAGAATACCAATATGACGGTGGAATCAAGAGTTATGTCGAATATTTAAATGAGAACAAAGATGTTTTATATGATGAACCAATTTTTTTAGAAGATGAGCAAGATGATATTATTGTTGAGGTTGCTTTACAACATACAACAGGCTACCACTTAAATTTATTAAGTTTTGCAAATAACATTCATACCCATGAGGGTGGGACTCATGAATCTGGATTTAAAGCAGCACTTACACGTGTGATAAATGATTATGCCCGTAGAAACAATCATTTAAGAGAAGAAGATGATAATTTCTTAGGAGAAGATGTTCGAGAAGGTTTAGGCGTGATTATTAGTATTAAACATCCAGATCCTCAATTTGAAGGTCAAACGAAAACTAAGTTAGGTAACTCTGAAGCTCGTACAATTGTTGATCGTTTGTTTTCAGCAAATTTTGATCGTTTCTTAATGGAAAATCCAGATATTGCTAAGAAAATCGTTGAAAAAGCTGAATTAGCTGCAAGTGCAAGAATGGCCGCAAAAAGAGCTCGTGAAATGACTCGTAAAAAAAGTGGACTAGAAATTAGTAATTTGCCTGGGAAGTTATCAGATTGTTCTTCAAAGGATCCAGAAATATCTGAATTGTTTATTGTTGAGGGAGACTCAGCTGGGGGATCTGCTAAACAAGGTCGATCACGTTTATTCCAAGCGATATTACCCATTCGAGGTAAAATTCTAAATGTAGAAAAAGCGTCGATTGATCGAATTTTAGCAAATGAGGAAATACGAACACTCTTTACTGCAATGGGTACAGGTTTTGGTGAAGAATTTGATGTAGAAAAAGCACGTTATCACAAATTGATCATTATGACCGATGCGGATGTTGATGGTGCTCATATTCGTACGCTATTACTGACTTTGTTTTTCCGCTATATGCGTCCTGCAATCGAAGCGGGATATATTTATATCGCTCAACCACCATTCTACCAAGTACGTCAAGGGAAAACATCAGTCTATCTTGATACAGATGAAGAACTTGAAGAGTATCTAGCAACTATCCCAAGTTCACCGAAACCAACGATTCAGCGTTATAAAGGATTGGGAGAGATGAATGCGGATCAACTATGGGAAACAACCATGGATCCAGCAACTAGAAAATTAATCCAAGTACGGGTTGAAGATGCAAAAGAAGCAGATCGTGTCATGACGATGTTGATGGGAACTCAAGTTCCACCAAGACGGAAATTTATTGAAGAAAATGCTCGTTATGTTGAAAATATTGATATTTAGTCCTGCTTAATTTTAAGAGTTGCTTGGATTGAAAGGAGTTATTAAATTGTTTGTAGATAGAAGTGGAATTGAAGAAATACAACTTGCAAAAGAAATGAAAAAATCCTTTTTAGATTATTCAATGAGTGTAATTGTTTCACGAGCACTGCCAGATGTACGAGATGGTTTGAAACCAGTACACCGTCGTATACTACATGGAATGAACGAATTAGGAAATACACCGGACAAAGCTTATAAGAAATCCGCTCGTGTAGTGGGAGACGTTATGGGGAAATATCACCCTCATGGAGACTCTGCTATTTATGAATCAATGGTACGAATGGCACAAGACTTTAGTTATCGAAATCCATTAGTTGATGGACATGGGAACTTTGGATCTGTCGATGGAGACTCCGCAGCGGCAATGCGTTATACTGAAGCTAGAATGAGTAAAATTGCGATGGAATTACTTCGTGATATAAATAAAGATACGGTTGATTTTAGAGATAACTACGATGGAAGTGAATCAGAACCTGTTGTTTTACCAGCGAAATTTCCAAACTTACTAGTGAATGGTGCAAGTGGTATTGCAGTAGGAATGGCGACAAATATACCGACACATAATTTAAGAGAAACAATTGAAGCTTGTCGTTTGGTCCTTCATAATCCGGAAACAGAAGTAGCAGAATTAATGGATGTCTTACCAGGCCCAGACTTTCCTACAGGAGGAATTGTTTTAGGAAAATCTGGTATTCGAAAAGCTTATGAAACTGGAAGAGGATCGATCCAAATTCGAGCGAAAACACGTATTATTGAAGAAAATGGACGCGAACGAATTATTGTTGATGAATTACCTTACATGGTAAACAAAGCAAAGTTAGTTGAAAGAATTGCTGATCTAGCAAGAGATAAAAAGATTGAAGGTATAACAGCTTTAGCGGATGAATCTGATCGCGATGGTATGCGAGTAGTGATTGATGTTCGACGTGATTCATCAGCTGCAGTGATCTTAAATAATTTATTTAAGATGACAAGCTTACAAACTTCCTTTGGTTTTAATATGTTAGCAATTGTTGATGGTGTTCCACGTACTCTAGGTTTAAAACAAATAATTGAGCACTATTTAGAACACCAAAGAACGGTAATTCGTCGGCGCACCATCTTTGACAAGAAGAAAGCTGAAGCTAGAGCTCATATTTTAGAAGGACTTAGAGTAGCCTTAGATCATATCGATGAAATTATATCGATTATCCGAGCCTCAGATACTGGAGCTATCGCGAAAGAAGCTTTAATTAGTAAATATCAACTAACGGATCGTCAAGCACAAGCTATCTTAGATATGCGGATGGTCCGATTAACAGGTTTAGAGAGAGATAAAATTGAAGGCGAATATCAGGACTTAGTCGCATTAATTTCAGATTTAGAAGATATTTTAAATAATCCAATGCGAATTGATCGAATTATTGAGGAAGAAATGATTGAAGTCGCTGATAAGTTTGGAGATGACCGCCGAACAGAATTAATGATTGGAGAAGCATTAAGCTTAGAAGATGAAGATTTAATCGAAGAAGAAAAAGTAGTCATTACCATTTCTCACAACGGTTACATGAAACGAATGCCCGTCTCAGATTTTAAAACGCAAAATCGAGGAGGACGTGGTGTGAAAGGAATGGGAACCAACGATGATGACTTCGTTGAAACGATACTCACTACTTCCACTCATGATATGGTCTTATTCTTTACTAACACGGGGAAAGTATATAAATCGAAAGCTTATGAAATACCAGAATATGGACGAACTGCTAAAGGAATACCAGCATTAAACTTTTTAGGAATTGATAATCAAGAAAAAATACAAGCAGTAATCAATTTAGATGAAAAGTTAAGTAAAGGTGAAGAACTGTTCTTTGCGACAAAATATGGAACAGTCAAAAGAACAGATGGCAGTCAGTTTAAGAATATTCGATCAAATGGAATTATTGCCATTAATTTAAATGAAGGCGATGAGTTAATTTCAGTTAAGTTAACAGATGGCAATCAGAATATTATTATTGGAACAAAAAATGGTTATGCAGTTAGTTTTGATGAGCAAGATGTTCGATCAATGGGTCGTACAGCAGCAGGTGTTCGAGGAATTAATTTAAGAGAAGATGATTATGTCGTAGGAGTAGATATATTAAATCCGGATAGTTATGTATTAGCTATTTCAGAAAAGGGCTATGGAAAAGCAACTCACGCCTCAGAATACGCTATTCGCCGCCGGGGTGGAAAAGGAATAAAAACCTTTAAGATTGTTGATCGAAATGGCCCATTAGTTGGTTTAAGAACGATTCTTCGCGATGAAGAAATCTTATTAATTACAACAGAAGGTGTGATGATTCGATTCGAAGCAGAAGATATTTCAATCACAGGAAGAGATACTCAGGGTGTTCGTTTGATGCGATTAAATGATGAACATACGGTGTCAACCTTGTCTATTATTCATCCTGCCGATGAAATAGAAGAGCCAATAGAAGCAAATGATGAATCAGCCCAAATAAAAAACCAAGATGAGGATAACAGGTCTCAAGAAACAGACCGAGAAGAGTAAGGGAAATTTTTAGAGCACAGTTTTACATCAGAAAACGATGTGAAACTGTGCTTTTATATTAAACATACTAACTTTGCCTGATTAATAGTAATCTTGGAGTCAAAAACCATAAAATAATTGCCATAAATTTTTATTCATGGTATCCTCTTTGAGTGAGTAATAATATTAAATTACTCTCCTTGCTCTTTAGAAAATTAGAGAGCCACATAGACCACAAGGAGGTGTTCAACGATGAATACAGTAGCAAAATATGAAATCTTGTATATCATTCGTCCAGATTTAGGTGATGACCAAAAGAAAGAATTAGTCGAGCGATTCGATGGAATTCTTACAAATAACGGTGCAGAGATAACAAGTTCTGACTATTGGGATAAAAACCGTAAATTTGCATATGAAATTGAAGATTATACAGAAGGTGACTATTATTTAGTTAACTTTGAATCAACAAATGCAGATGCAGTTAACGAGTTTGACCGGTTAGCAAGAATTAATGATGATATTTTACGTCATATGGTAATTCGTTTAGATCACTTAGAAGACTAATAAGCTAAAAATGTTTCACGTGAAACATTTATGAAAGGAGCTTTCGATTGATTAATAATACTACTCTAGTAGGAAGACTTACAAAGAATCCTGAATTGAAGTATACAGCTAGTGGAATAGCCGTAACAAACTTTACTCTGGCGGTTGAAAGGAATTTTACCAATGCACAAGGAGAAAGAGAAACGGATTTCATTAACTGTGTAGCTTGGCGAGGGACAGCAGAAACATTAGCAAACTTCGCAGTTCAAGGATCATTAATTGGTGTGACTGGTTCAATTCAAACTAGAAATTACCAAAACAATGAAGGTCGTACTGTATATATCACTGAAATATTAGTGGATAACTTCCAAATGCTTGAACCGAAGTCAGTAACAGATGGTAGACGTAATCAAGCGGGTGGAGGACAAGCATCGAATAATTATAGTAATACACAGAACAATTATTCGAAAGCTAATCAATCACAAAAGTCTAATACAGATAAATCTAACGAAAATCCATTTGCAAACATAAATTTTGATAACGAAAATCCATTCGAGTCAAAAAATGATGTAACAGATATCTCAGATGATGATTTACCGTTTTGATTCACTTAAAGAAGGAGGAATAAATATGGCTGGAGGACGTCGCGGTGGCGGAAGAAGAAGACGTAAAGTTGACTTCTTAGCTGCAAACCACATTGAGTATGTGGATTATAAAGATGTTGATTTATTAAGCCGTTTCGTATCAGATCGTGGACGAATTTTACCACGTCGCGTTACAGGAACTTATGCTAAAAACCAACGTAAAGTTACACAAGCAATTAAACGAGCAAGAATTATGGGCTTGTTACCTTTTGTAGTTGAAGAGTAAAACATAAAAAATATAATCAGGAGACTAGAATTTTAATTAAAATTCTAGTCTCCTTTTTCATTAAGTAGCAAATAAGTTGGTGAAGCAAATGTTCCACATGAAACATTTTTTAATTTGAATATAAACGAAATTTTCTGGATATACTATTCAATAAATGATAAAATTGTATAAGTAAAGCTTTTGAGAGGAGTTCATATGAAATTGTCAAATGACAAATGGTTATCTAGTTTTTTTAATGATGATGCCATTAAAAAATTATCAGTTTCAATAATTATAATTGAGCTGATTATTTTGTTGTTATCCCTAATCTCAAATATATGGTTTGGAATAATTGTACTTATCTTATTTGTTATCGTTAATTATCTACTGTGGACTTATTCTGAAACAGTAAAAAAAGAATTAGACAGTTATATTTCGGATTTAAGTTATCGTATAAAACGTGGCGAACACGAGGCGATTATCAAGCTACCAATTGGAATTGTAATTTACAATGAAGAGTTTGACATTGAGTGGTTAAGTCCTTATTTACAATCTGCTTCAAAAGATGAAGAAGCGATGATCGGAAAAAAAGTGGATGAATTATTTCCTGGAATAAAAGAAGCTTTGAAAGATGAAGCTGCAATCAATAAAATAGAGTGGCGAGGAAATTACTATAGAATACGAGTAGAAAAAGATTTAAGAACAATTTATTTTGAAAATGTCAGTAAATATATGGATGCCAAAAATAAATTGGAGGAAAATAACCCCGTTTTTGGTTGGTTGTTTTTGGATAACTATGATGAAGTAACCAAAGGGTTAGATGATCGAGCAATATCGAATTTTAACAGCCTTTTAACTACTTATTTATCTAATTGGGCTAGACAACATAATATTTATTATAAACGATTAGAAAATGATAAATATCTTTTGCTTCTGAGATATGAAGAACTAATTAGATTAGAAGATGAAAAATTTAGTATTATTAATAATATGAGAGATTACACATCAAAGAGAAATTTACCCTTAACAATCAGTATTGGATTATCGTATGGTGAAGCAACTTTTGATGAACTATCATCCCATGCACAGAAAGATTTAGATTTGGCACTTGGACGTGGTGGTGACCAAGCGATCGTTCGTGAAGTAGACCAAGAACCCAGATATTACGGTGGAACGACTAATCCAATGGAGAAAAGAACGCGCGTTCGCTCAAGGATGATAAGCGAAGCATTACAAGAGCAAATTCTTCAAGCGCCCACTACTTATGTAATGGGGCATACTTATCCTGACATGGATGCATTAGGATCATCTTTAGGAATTGCTAGAATTGCGATGATGTTAGAAAAAGACTGTAAAGTGATCCTTGACCAAAATAAAATAGGAAAAGATATCAAAAAATTATTAGAAGAAATAAAAAAATATACTGATAGTTATAAAAATATAATCAGTCCTGAAGAGGCTTTTGACACGATAGAGGAAAATGATTTGGTAGTCATGGTAGACCACCATAAGCCATCTATGTCTATTGCACCAAAACTAAATGAGAAAGCAAAAAATTTAGTCATTATCGACCACCACAGACGTGGGGATGATTTTCCTGAGAAGCCAACGCTTGTTTATATAGAACCCTATGCATCTTCAGCATCGGAATTAATTGTGGAATTATTTGAATATGTAATAACAGATAGTAATACAATTAATCGAATAGAAGCAACAACTTTATTAGGTGGTATTATTGTTGATACGAATAACTTTACACTAAGAACAGGTTCAAGAACTTTTGATGCAGCGAGTTATTTACAATCTGTTGGTGCAAATACAGTAACTATTCAGCGAATTTTAAAAGAAGAACCTAAAAATTATTTAACACGTATAGAAATATTAAAGACCTTTGAATTTATTGATGAAGGACTTGCAATTTCTTATGGAAAAGAAGATCAACTATTTAAACAAGTTGTTGCCGCCCAAACATCTGATACCATGCTTTCTATGACAGGAGTGGAAGCATCCTTTACTATTGTTCGACTGAATAATGATACAATAGGAATAAGTGCTAGAAGTTTAGGTAAAGTAAATGTTCAACGAATAATGGAACAGATGGGTGGTGGCGGTCATTTAACAAATGCAGCCACACAGCTAGAAAATCTCACAATTGAAGAAGCAATTTATCAGTTAAAAGAAGTTGTACAAAATTTAAATAAATAATTATTATTGGAGGAATTAGCAATGGAAGTTATTTTATTAAAAGATGTAAAAGGAACAGGTAAAAAAGGTGAAATTCATGATGTAGCGGTAGGTTATGCAAAAAACTACTTGATTAAAAATGGTTTAGCAAAAGAGGCAACAGCAGGAGCTAAAAAAACACTAGAAGCTAAAAATGAAGCAATGAAAAGAGAAGAAGCTGAAGAAGTTAAGAAAGCTAAAAAACAAAAAGAAATATTAGAGAACAATCCGATAGAAATTTATGAAAAAGCAGCAGACG
>JARICH010000091.1 GCA_029257245.1 Atopostipes sp.
CTTCAACTATTTCATCTACAGAGCAGCAAAGGGACTCAACGTTTATTTTAGAAGCTGTTCAAGGATATGTATAGCTTAATGACTATACAACACCTCATACTTACATAGTAGATACTGATCGAAATGAAGTATACGTAGATGTCTATGAAGAAATTTCAGGGATTACTGTCGAAGAAATTATTGAAAATGCAGACAAAGCTGGAGAAGAGTTAACTGAACCTATTTATGAAATTGAAGCTTTTGAGTTTGAAGATGATTCATTCCGTTTTCAATATGATTCAAAAATGGTTGAATTTACTGCGTTATCAGAAACCTATTATGAAGATCAAGATGGTGTCAGATACACCATTGATTCACATAGTGGAATTAACGATTATATCGAAAGTTTTTTTGAATAAAATAAAAACTTTATTAGTTAAAAATTCTGAAAAAATGGGCAATGATTTATGGATCATTCCGTTAAAATATTTAACGAAAGTAGAAGCTAGTAAGCTTATTGAAGCTCTTTTAAAAAATGATATTTATGATTTTACTGTCTCGAAAATTGGAACAGAGGAGTGGTATGACTATTACTATGGAAAAAATTAAAAGGAGAGAAAAATAATGAAAAACTTTAAAAAAATCAGTTTATCTTTTATTTTAATGAGTTTAATCATTTTGTTAACTGCCTGTGGAACAAAGTTTGTGGAAGGCGATCCTTATTATTATGTACTCCAGCAGATTCCAACAAGTGCAGGAATTGACTATCGGACGGATGTTCAAATCTATATTGTCGATCCTTTTGAAAAGAAAGTCTTTGCTTATGCAGTGGATGATGCAGGAGAAATCGTAGAACCTTATGAGCTAACTGATTACAAAGATACAGATGAACGCTTTTACATTGAATACAATGATGAGGAAAGGGATGAATTTGAAAAGAAATCAGCTTCCTTTTGGGTGTCTCTCGAAACAGAGATTGAATATTCAGCAGAGAAGCGAGAAGGTGAATTTGATTATACACCAGTCACTTATGAGCCAATATACGATGTTTCTGAGGCAGCCCTCCAACTCAATAATCAAACTTTTGTGAAACACATCGGAGAGGGTGCAGAAAAGTTATCATTTACAGGAAACCGTAAATTAATTATTTCATTTGATGATAGCTTGCCTCCTTATATTGCGGATTTAGAAGACCTTAAAGATTATGAGGGCAATGAACCAGTTACCCTTGAAAACATTGTTTTAAAAGATGGTGAGTCGGGTGACTTTATTGTGACGCAAGACGGCGAGGAATTATTCCGACTCTTTTTTAATGAAGATGAGTTACTTGAAACAGAAGACGGAACCACCTACATGCAAGAAACAAAGAATTAAAAAAAGGAAAGTATAAAGGGCACTTAATTTAGTGACCTTTTTCTTCTATCTTAGACGAAAAAGGGTATCTAATTCTATCGATTTCCTCTATATTTAAATAACTTTAAACAATGAGGAGCTGACTGTATGCAGTATTTTACTGAAGACAATCATGATATTGAAGGCTATTTAAAAAACTTAACTAGATTAGAAAAAACCTTAGATCCATCGACTTATCAGTTCATGCTGAACCATTCTTTTCATGATAGCCAAATCAACAAGTTAATAGTTGTAAATCATGAAGCTACTAATGCTTTGCAACAGAGTCCTGTGTCTATATGGATGCAGTTAACTGATTGGTCAGAAACTGATTACGAATTAATTTGGGAAGATGTGCGAGTCTTTCAAACGGATTTTGATATCAGGAGAAATAAAGTAGCTGGAACAAAGGAAATCTTGTTTGAGCGTGGACTTGACCAATGGTCTTATGATGAATTGACGCAAATAGAGATGGGGATCTTGCGCCATGAAATTCGTCTATTTTCTCAAACACGAATCAGTATTGAATGCCGGCAATTTAGAGTTAAAAAATGTTTCAAAACTAAGATAGGAGGGAAAGAATGAATAAATTATTGAAGAATATTCTTCTTACATTTATTTTAGTAGGAGTGAGTAACGTATTGATTGCCTGTAGACCAACTGAAGAGATGAATAAAAATGTAAAAATTACACCCAGTGAACTTTTCCAAGGAGATACCGTCTTATTAGAACCTCACCTAAAAATGTCAGCAAGTGCAGTTAATCTTGATTATACAGGAGATAAAGAAAACTTTAATTTACAATATGAAATTTGGGAAGAGGGTGTATTAACGACGGATGAAGGAATTTTTTTAGTGTCTATTACCGAGGATGCATCTGAACAGGAAATTAGTTTTTCAATAATGGAAAGTCCTTCCCCAAAAGTATCAGAAGAAGCACTGGAAATGACTGTTGCGATTCACTCAGCAGAAGGTTATCATTCCTCCAAGAAAATGATAGAGGCATATTCTAAAGACTTTGCTCAAGCTCAACAGAGACTACAAAATGAACTTTACGCAAATGATGATGAGGAAATAGTTATTTGGGGATTAACTGCCGGTGAGCAGCTTTCTAGTGGCAACGAATTAATTGAAGAAACGGTGAAAGCAGCCAAATGGGGACTTTTAATCAAATTATCTTTTGAATAAAAGTTATATTCAACTAGAACCATTTTAGTTAAAAGAGTTAAGAGCCAGCTATACTTAAATTAGAAAGGAAGATTTCATGCTAGAACTTGTGTTTTCAGAAGCCGCAAAGCATTCAATGAAAATAGCCATGCAAAACAAAAATAATCCGTTGTTTAATGATACAAAAGAGCTAGTCTTTATTGGTCCACATCTTGATATTGGGGATATATCTAAGGATTTAGGAAATAGCGAGCGTCAACAATCTTTAAATGCTCTCTTAAATAATCGATGGACTAGGAATGATTTAGAAAAGTTAGTCGTGAATCAAAGAAAAGAAATAGATCAATTGTTAAGAGCTACTAAAGTAGGAGAAACCATCCGTATTTGGAAAAGTAATGCGGCTTTTTCTGCCTCTGCTTTTGCTTATGTCTGTTATCATCTAAATGATGTGGAAGCGGATATCCAAGTGGTATCACTTGAAAAACCTTGGCATGCTGGTGATGATACCATGATTTCCTATAGTCACTGGGGGGAGCTAGCTTCTGAAGAATTTGATTTTGTTCAAGCGGATGAAGAAAAATTATCTAGGATCGAAAAAGAAAGTCAGGCCGATCGTTGGAAAGCATTAAAAGAAGAGAATAGTTCGTTACGAGCTGTAGTTAATGGGCAACTAATCTCCGTTCCGGAAGATTTCTATGATCATCTTTTACTGAAGCATTTGCCAGAAGAAGAGTTTCTTTTGGGTGATCTCATCGCTGAAGTATTAGGAGCATATCCATTGGGTGTGAGTGATTTCTGGTATCTCTACCGTATCCAGAAAATGATTAGGGACCAGGGCTTAGAAGTGGTTGGTTCAAAGAATTTAAAAGATGTTTACCAACAAAGATTACAGAAAATATAATTACTAGAGGAGCGAAGTAAAAGATGATTAAAAAAGGGAATATAAAAAGTCCATTACTATCTGGATTTATTGTAGGGTTAACGGTAGTGTTAATGGAAAAATTTATGCCTGATTTAAATATTCTAATTAAAATATTAATTATAGGTGTTTCAGCTTTATTAAGTGGAGTTATAACTAATCGTTTATTTTTAACAGACAAGCAATAGTATAAAGAAAAGGATTGGAAAAATGGAAATATCAAATGGTTTTCTCTTATTGTTATTCTTTTTATTTTTTACCGGTCTGGCTTTATTTATTAGTGGGATACAAGTGAGCACTGAAAATAAAAGCACGAAAATTGTTAGCATCGTATTTGGTCTTCTATTAATTTTTGGCACGCTTTTAATCGGTATTCTAACCGCTATTAATATGATTTATTATTATTAATTTTATGAAAGAAGGAAAACAAGAATGAGAATCATTGATTTATCACAGACAATTGTAGAGGGAATGGACACCTACCCGGGAGATCCGGAAGTAAAAATTGACCTTCTGCATAGTCATGAAGAAAACAACTGGGAGCTCCGACAACTTACCTTAGGAAGTCATACAGGCACCCATGTCGATTCTTTCTCTCATATGCATGCAGGAAAGAAATCCATTGATGAAATCCCATTGGAGCGATTTTTTGGAAAAGCTCAACTCGTTCATTTATCGGAAGATTGGCCAAAGAACCAGGGTTTGTTTTTCAGTGAAGAAATTGGGATAAGCCAATTCCATCAATTAGTGCAGGCAAATCCAAACTTTGTTGGTGGAGAAATCACAGAAGAATTGGAACGAGCCCTTTTAGGAGTGAATGTGATTACTTATACGGATCTAGTGAACTTAGAAGACTTGCCTTATAATCAATCGTTTACCTTTTATGGTTTGCCTTTGAAGATAAAAAATGGAGATGGTTCACCGGTTCGTGCCATGGCTATTCTTGATGAGGGATAAAAATAGCTAAAGTAGAAAAGACCTGATAAGATGGAATGTAAGTGCTCTCAATAGTGGAGTTAGAGAAAGCAGATAAAAATAATTTAAAGGAGTGAATGTTGTTGAAATTTTTTCTAGATACAGCCAATGTCGAGGAAATCAAGCGAGTCAATGAACTAGGTTTAGTTGATGGGGTAACGACCAATCCCACTTTAATTGGCCGAGAAGGAAAACCTTTTGAAGAAGTCATCAAAGAAATTACGGGTATTGTGGATGGACCTGTTAGTGCCGAAGTAGTTGGCTTAAAGGCGGAAGAAATGATTAAAGAAGCTCGCGAAATTGCAATGTGGGCAGAAAATATTGTTGTTAAAATACCGATGACCGAAGAAGGACTCAAAGCAGTTAAAGTCTTAGCCGGAGAAGGGATCAAGACAAATGTGACCCTTATCTTTACCGTTGCTCAAGGTCTCATGGCAACCAAAGCAGGAGCGAGTTATATCAGTCCTTTTATCGGACGCTTAGATGATATTAGTGCAGATGGCATTAAATTAGTAGCTGATTTAAGAAAATTACTCGACACCTATGACTATGATACAGAAATTATTGCCGCAAGTATCCGCAACATTAACCATTTAGAGGATTCAGTAGCAGTCGGTGCGCATATTGCAACGATTCCTGGATCACTCTTCCCAGCGCTATGGTCACATCCTCTAACCGATAAAGGAATTCAAGCTTTCTTAGATGATTGGAAAGCCTACGAAGATAAACTAGAAGACAAGTAAAATAATTAAAGTTATTTTATAGATGAAAGGAAAGGCCGCATTGATTTGCGGTCTTTTTAAATATTCAAAAATGTAAGCATTTCCATTTATAAAATATAAAAAAATTGATATAATGTTTTTATCTAAGATCGTTGGGATATTTTTAACAGTTTTTTCACTTGAAATAGTGAATGGTCAATGTTCATTATTGCATAAAGTGAGTATTTTTTTAATTAGCTTTACTTTTAATCAAATTAAAATAAAAGTGAAAGTAGGGAGAATATGAAAAAAATAAAGCGACACTTCAAAGAATTCAAATCCCAAGCTACCTTGCAATTAATGGTTATTCCAGGATTAGTTTTTATGTTTGTATTTTCCTATATTCCAATTTACGGTTTGTTGATTGCGTTTAAACGGTATACTGTGCTGGATACTTTTTCAACAGCTGAGTGGGTGGGGTTAGATAACTTCCGAATAATTTTATCCGATCCTATTTTTTGGACTTCTGTTAGAAATACATTAGGTATTAGTTTCATAAAATTAATGATTGGATTTACTGTTCCTATTATCCTAGCGATTATGATCTATGAAATCGCTAATGGTAAGTTCAAGAAAACAGTCCAAACAATTACTTATTTACCTCATTTTCTTTCTTGGATTATATTAGGTGGGATGCTGATTAGTTGGTTATCAACAAATGGTTTGCTTAACCAAATTCTATCAATTTTAAAAATTAGTTATAAAAGACCAAACTGGCTTTTAGATCCTAATAAATATTGGATGATTGCAGTTTTATCTGATATATGGAAAAGTTCGGGCTGGGGAACCATTTTATACTTAGCTTCGATGGCGCGAATTGATCCGAGTTTGTATGAAGCAGCCCGAATCGACGGGGCAAATCGAATGAAACAAATCCGATATATCACTTTGCCTGGAATTAGCCGAATTATCAGCTTGAATTTTATTTTAGCGATAAGTGGAATTTTAGGTTCAAATCTGGATCAAACACTCGTATTGATGAATTCTCAAAATAGAGCGAAAGCAGAAGTTATTAGTTCTTATGTCTACAAAATGGGTGTAGTTCAAGGTGACTTTTCCTATGCCACTGCGGTCGGTCTGGGAACGTCAGTTATTTCATTAATTCTTCTTATTTTTGGGAATCGTCTAACGAAGAAATTAAATGATAACGAATCTGTATTCTAAGGAGAGAGGATATGAAAATGAAAAGGAAAAGATTAGATGATAATTTAGTTTTTTCATTAGTGAATGCAGGGATCTTAATATTATTTACGATTATTATTGCCGTTCCTATTTGGAATGTTGTGGTATCGTCTTTTGCATCGAGTCAAAGCTTAGCTCGAGGAGATTTTATATTTCTTCCAGAAGAATTTACATTGAATAATTACCGAACTGTTTTTAAAGATGAAAGTATTTTGCGCGCATTTTTTATTTCTGTTTTAAAAACATTCGTCGGGATATTTGCTCATGTTTTCTTTACAGCTTTCTTTGCGTATCCTTTGAGTAAACACTATTTAAAAGGAAGAAAAGTATATTCTGCCATTGGTATTGGAACCATGTTTTTCTCTGGTGGAATGGTCCCCACTTATTTATTAATTAAAAATCTTGGCTTACTTGATTCGTTTTGGGTCTATATTATACCGACTATGTTCACTTACTATGCATCGATTATTTTAATGAATTTCTTTAGAGATATACCAGACTCATTTGAAGAATCAGCGATGTTAGACGGAGCGAGTCATTGGCAAATCTTTACAAGAATCTATTTACCGCTTTCAAAACCAGCATTAGCTACTATTGCAATGTGGCATGCGGTCTATCAGTGGAATGATTTCTTTGCAGCAAAGCTCTATATTAGCGATAAAAAGTTATATCCTCTACAGATGAAACTGTATGAAATTATAGTAGAATCTCAAAATATTAAAGATTTTAGTCCGGGGGCGGTAATGACGACAACTAAAGGTGTACAACTAGCAACGATTGTTGTAACTGCCTTACCAATTGTCATCATTTATCCTTTATTCCAACGCTACTTTATCTCTGGAGCGATGAAGGGTGGAGTTAAACAGTAAAAGATTAAACAAAAACCAATATAAATAATAGGAGGAGACAAAATGAATCAGATAAAAAATATTGGTGTTTTTTTACTAACTAGCTTTTTGTTAGCGGCATGTGGAAATTCAGACGGAGCAAAAAATTCAGAAGTTGAAAAAGAATTACCGGAATTAGGTGAACGTTATGAACTAGATGAAACGAAACCGGCATGGACACTCGATACAAAAGAGGAGATGACAAAACTGACATGGTTCATTGAAAATGATGGATTTAATGATAACTCATGGGGAGAAGATATTGTCACCCAAAAGATTCAAGATGATTTAAAAATAGAGGTCGAAATTATCCCAGGAGATGAACAAGCCTTAAACACCTATGTTTCAAGTGGAGAAATCCCCGACATTGTGTCTTTATATGATGGAGGAAAATCGAATGTATCAGAAAAAGCAGATGTATGGGCTTTGCCATTAAATGTCTTAGCTGATAAATATGATCCTTATTTTTATAAAGTGACTTCGGAAGACACCTTAAATTGGTATACTTTTGACGATGGTAACGTATATGGCTACGCGAGTTTTTCGAATACAGAAGAAGACTTAAAAAGCGGAGCCATTCCTTCACATAACGCTTTTGTGGTGAGAGACGATGTTTTGGAAGCTATTCCTGATCTGGATTTTACAACACCAGAGAGTTTTCAAGAATCTCTCGATAAAATCAATGAAGAATTCCCTGATTTAACCCCTCTTGGTTTTGGTGAGATGAAAGACCATTTAGGGGCTTTAGGAGGAACCTTACAAGATTTCATTGGCGTACCTTGGGTTGATGAGGATAATCATTATTATGATCGAAATATGGATGAAGAATATTTAAAATGGATTGATGTATTGCGAGAAGTCCATGATAAAAATTATATTAGTGATGACGTTTTTGCCGATGACTATGATACAGTATTAGATAAAATTAAAACAGGTGAGTATGCAGCTATGTTAGTAAGTGGAACTCACGCTTACCAACCATCTTTCCAAGGACTAATGGATAACCAACCTGAAGCAGCTTACTCAGCAGTGGATGCTTTTCAAAGTGATATCTATGATGGACCTGCTTTATCTCAAGGAGGATTATCAGGCCATACCACTAGTTATATTTCAAAAGATAACACTGATCCAATTAAATCTATTCAATTTTTCACCTATATGATCAGTGAAGAAGGACAAGTAGCCGTGAATTTTGGTGTAGAAGGCGAATCCTACTATGAAGGAGACGACGGTTACTACCACCTAACGGAAGAGTATGAAAAATGGAAAAATGAAGACTTAGCTTCATTTAAAGAAGAAACTCGTATCAGTGAAATTCCTTTCTTTGGACATGATAATGGAAACGCACGCGAGTATATTGATCCCGACGATATTGGTTGGGTTCCAGCGGTTGTACGCTTCCAAGAATGGGGGAAAGGAAAATTAGTTCCAAAATATGAAGTCGATGGAATTGATCCAGACCATGGTAGTCCGGAAGCTAGAAGTTTAGTAGCGATTAATGATGAGTATACTACAGCGATTATTAGTGCGATACGCTCATCTAGTAAAGAAGAATTTGATCAAATTATTGAAGACTTTAAAAAATTCAGAGATAAACAAGGTTGGGATAAAGTTTTAGAGATGTATAATGAAAATATCGAAGAAAACATCGAACGGTTAAACAGATAATTAAACAAATATAAGAGAGAGGGAAGTACAATGAAAGGATGGTTCAGCTATAGAGGAGTCATTTATAATACCTTGTTATTCATCTATAACTTAATGGTGCTTAATGTATTATTTATTGTGTTTTCTATTCCGATCATCACATTAGGTGCCTCCCTCAACTCTTTATATGTGAGTGCGGTCGAACTATCCACTGATCGCTTTACGCCTATCGCGAAGCTGTTTGCTTGGAATTTCGGACAAGATTTTTTTAGAAGCACAAAACTATTTGTAGGGCTTGTTGCTTCTTTTTTCTTGATTAGTGGATTAATTTATCTTAGTGTTTTTTTAAATTATTCTATGTTAACTTTTTTTATCTTTTTTCTTTTTTCTTATTTTTTATTAATCCTAACGATTATTTTTCCAATAAATGCGTTATATGAAGGCAAAATCAGTGTTCTTCTAAATAATAGCTTTGTATTTTTAAAAACTGATTTATTAACTAGTATCTTTTTGTTAATTCTTTCCTTACTTACTTTTGTTCTGATACCTATTTATTTTCCACAATTTATTCTATTTCATTTACTTTTAGGTTTTGCCGCAATGGCTTTCTTTCAAGTAAAAATAATAAAAAAAAGAATTATTGAATTATCTAAAGAAGGAGAGACTGACTATTAAGAATATTACTATAAAAGAAGATATCATTCCTAAAATTGATCAGTTAATGAAACTATATAGCGATGTAAGCTGGACCGCCTACACAGATGACCCAGAACTTTTAGAACAAGCGGTGCATCACTCGTTAAAAGTTTGGACAGCCTGGGAGGATGATAAATTAATAGCCTTAGCCCGTGTTGTAGGAGATAGTCATACAATCATCTATATCCAGGACATTTTAGTTCTAGAAAGTTACCAAAGACAGGGAATAGGAAGCGAATTATTACAAATCATTTTAAAAGAGTATGAATCGGTACGTCAAATTGTTTTAATGACAGGAAATGAAGAAAAAACAATGAATTATTACGAGGAAAATGGCCTAGTAAATATTGCTGAATATGATGGCGTTGTATTTACAAAATAAATAAAAAGACACCAACTGCTAAAAAAGCCTTGGTGTCTTTGTTTTAGAGGATGTCGACAAAATTGATGGAAGGATTTAAAAACTGGATAAACCGCTCCATTCTTGGAAGCGATAGAGAATCGTTTTAAAAGAAGATTCACTTTCATATTCTGCATATTCGACGGTATAAATTCCGTCATCGTTTGTCCAAAGTCGATTAAAATATGCATTCATTTCTCTCACAATCGGCTGGTCTTTTTTGGCAGTGATCACTAGATTATTTTCCAAATTAAAGTCATCTAAATTTCTTCTGGTGAAGTTTGCTGAACCGCCAATGATAATGGATTGTTCTTGTTGATTAACTAGTAAAAGTTTGGAGTGAAATTGTTCGCCGTCTGTATCATACCAGCGGATGAGATTGTTCTTACCCGTCTTTCTCTGGATTTCACGAGCCACCTGTCGATTAGGAATCCCATTTTTCTTCATCCCAAAAGCATCTTTATTTGGATCTAAGATGAGTTTGAGATCGACACCGCGTTTCGAAGCATTGATTAATTCCTCTACAATTTCTCGGTGGGAGAGATAAAACATTCCCATATGGATTTCATCCTTTTCTTCGGTTCTTTTAATCGCATCGAGAATGGCATTCTTTATTTTTCCTTCAGTAACCAGTTGTGTTTGGACAGAATTATTTTCAGCGAATCTTCTAATCTCAATGTTCTTGAAGGGTTCACTATCTTCATAGCCAGAGAATTGAGCCACCTTAAGCTCTGATTCAAGAATATCCTCCAAAATACTACCCTCTAACTTAAAGGCAATATTCGAATGATGACCACTGGCATCATGAGGATTCATTGACGT
>JARICH010000105.1 GCA_029257245.1 Atopostipes sp.
TTGTCCTAAAGCTGGACCAACTGGTGGTGCAGGTGTTGCTGCTCCTCCAGGAATCTGTAATTTTACAACATCAATAACTTTTTTCGCCACGAGACTTACCTCCTTGTTTTGTCCGTGAGTGGTTAAAATGGGGTTGTATTTTTCCCCTCCCACCTATAAATCCATACACTGGGCGACAAATACCCAATGATGTACCGAGCTATAGTATCACTTTTCAATAGAAATAGCAAGAATAAAATTGCTATTTAAATAAATTGTTTTTTTATCAGCTTATTCTTAATCTGTAATTATTTCTTTTACTTGGAAATAATCTAATACTGTATTGGTTTCACGTCCAAACATTTCAACTGATACAGTCACTTTCGCTTTTTCTTCATCAAAGGCTTCAACAATACCTTCCATTCCAGCAAAAGCTCCTGATTTTATTTCAACTACGTCACCAACGTCTAGTTCAATTTCAACTTTACGAGGATTGACGCCCATACCACGGAAAATTTCATCGACTTCTTCTGGAAGCATAGGTGACGGTTTACTACCCGCACCATGAGAGCCGACAAACCCAGTTACTCCAGGGGTATTCCGTACAATATACCAGGCTTCGTCTGACATAATCATTTCAACTAAAACATATCCTGGGAATGTTTTCTTCATCGTTGAAACCATTTCTCCATTTTTTTCTTCATAGACTTCTTGTTCAGGAACTAATATTTCAAAAATATTTTCTTCCATTCCCATACTTTTCATACGTGAAGCTAGGTTTTGCTGAACTTTCTTTTCGTAACCTGAGTAAGTGTGCAATACATACCAGTTTTTTTCTTCATACATCCGATCTAAAATACTCATTTTCTCACCTCTTCAATTTATTTAACGATTCTTTATTATTATTTTTAATTTTTTCAAATTAAAAAACCTTCTTCGACATCCAACGATGGCCCAGAAGGTTTCCATTACTTACTCATTTTAACATGTTTGACTACCATAAGCTAGCTTTGTTCGTTAAATAAATGCAAGTAGCCAAACAATGACTGACTCTGCTGCAAAGAAAAACAAAGCAAATAGTATCACAATGGTAAAAACAGCATTTGTATTTTTACGCATCTCATTCGCTGTAGGCCAAGTTGTCTCTTTCATTTCATGTCTTACATCTTGAATAAAACTCGTTACTTTATTCATTTTATTGCTAATCTCCTCTCGAGAAATTTTTTTATCTCTTTATTATTTTGTTTCTCGATGTAAAGTATGCTTTCCGCAATACTTACAGAACTTTTTTACTTCTAAACGTTCTGTTCGAACTTTATTACTAGAATCCAGGGTATAATTCCGAGATCCACAAACCGAGCACGCAAGTGCAGATTTTCTTTTCTTCATTTATGGTCCTCTTTTCTTATTATTTTATTCTATGGTACTTTACCACCAATTTAATACGTCTGTCAAATGCTTTATGGTTCATTTCATTGATACTTTAGAACTTAACTCCCAATTAATTTTTTCTTGATCTGACTTCGCTAATAACTGATTCGTTTTAGAAAAAGGCTTCGAGCCAAAAAAACCACGATAAGCTGACAATGGGCTTGGATGAACTGAACTTAAAACAAAATGCTTATTTTCATCAATTAAAGCTCTTTTTTTCTTTGCTTCGGCTCCCCACAAAATAAAAACGATGGGCTTGTCTTTTTGATTTAACGAGCTAATAGCTAAATCAGTTAATTCTTCCCATCCTTTTCCCCGATGCGATGCGGCCTGTCCAGCTCGAACAGTCAAAACAGTATTTAGTAAAAACACCCCTTGTTCGGCCCACTCTTTTAAATAACCGTGACTCGGTGTTGAGACTTGGATATCATCTTCTAACTCTTTATAAATATTTCGAAGTGATGGTGGTATTTGAACTCCAGGTTTTACAGAGAAGCTCAGTCCATGAGATTGATTCTTTCCATGATAAGGATCCTGTCCTAGAATAACAACTTTAACATCTTCATAATCTGTCCACTCGAAAGCTGTCCAAATGTCCTCTTTTTTTGGATATATTATTTCTTCATGATATTCTTTTTCCAGAAATTTCATGAGCTTTTTAAAGGATTCTGTGTTCAGGGCGGGCTCAAGGATTTCACGCCATTTATTTTTTGTTTTCCCTTCACTCATTTTCTATCAAACTCCTTTTTCTTTTTTTCAATATTAATCATCCTTCAGTGAAATTTTCTTTCGCGTTTGTTAAGATAGAATAGCCATGAACAAGGAGGAACTATTTTGACTATTAAACTAATTGTATCAGATATGGACGGAACCCTGTTAAATGAAAAGATGGAAGTTTCTAATCGAGTGACAGATGCTATTTTAACTGCGCAACAACAAGGGATTGAATTTGCGATTGCGACCGGTCGAACCATTGAATCAGGTTACTCATTTATTCAAGATAAAGGGGTTGTCTCTCCATTCATTGAACTAAATGGTGCCCGACTTTTTGATGAGAAGGGAGCTATCCAATTCACTCACGAGATGGATCAAATAGATTTAGAGAGAATTTTCCAAATCATCAAGTATTACAAAATCCATCATGAAATCATTACTCAAAATGGTAGCTACTCGAGTAATTCTTCTCAGGAACAGTTCGAAGTATATAAAGGCATCTTTAAAGACATTAATCCTTCGATCAGTAGAAAAGAATTAACCAACTATGTAGTTGACTACATGAAGAAGTTTAAAGTTAATCAAGTAAAAGATTTAAATTTTTTAGCCCATGATAAAGAAATTCAAGTACTAAAAGTACTCTTGAATTCTCCTACAAACCCAGAAATATTTAAAGAAATCAAACAAGAAATTAACAAGGATGCTAATAATCTGATTGTTACATCTGCTAGTAATTTTAATTTAGAGATCAATCATGTTGACGCGAACAAAGGACAGGCAGTTGCTGAATTTGCAAAAATGAAAGGCTATCGGTCGAATGAAGTCATCACAATTGGTGATAACATCAATGATTTAACCATGTTGGAGTGGGCTGATCATAGTTATGCTGTTCAAAATGGACATGATCTAGCTAAAAAAGCAGCCCGCTATCTTGCGCCAAGTCATGCCGACGAAGCCGTTGCTCAAATTATTGAGAAAGTATTAGCAGGAGATGACCTTGTTTTTTAAAATTAGGTCTAGAATACTTAGAAGTTAAGTTATTGGAGGTTTGCTCTATGATTCAACTTTTCATTAATCAAGATAAAAAAGACAGCCATCGATTTACCGTTAGAGATAAACAGGGACAGATCTTGTTTTTAATTCAAGGCAACTGGGGTAGAGAAGGTGACTTAGTTAATCTTTTTTCATTAGACGCTAGTCTTCTGTTGCAGGCGAAACAAGTTAATATGTCTCCTTTTTTTAAATTTGATCTTTTTTATAAGCAAAAGAAATTAGGAGCCTTTCGTAAACATCCAGGTTTTTTTGGACTCCGCGATGCTTTTTTTACGGTCCAACCTTATGACTGGATTATCCGTGGTGACTTTGAAAAACTAGATTTCACAGCCTTTGAAAAAGAACAGGAGATTTTTAAAGTTAGTAAACTATTAAAGTACGGGAATGCCCTCTACTCTCTTAAAGTTAAACGCGAGGAAGATATCCAACTAGCTTCACTTTTAGCTATTTTACTTGATCATTACTCTCGAAAAAAACAAGGAAACAGCGCTTATCAAGAAGTTAATGAAGGTCAATATAATTTAGGGTTTCTGAATTATAAAATTCATTCAAAGCTTTTTCTAAATCTTGATAAAGAAAAATTAATAATCAAAAAATAAGCAGAAAACCAGCCCAGTGGAAACATATTACTTCCACTTAGCTGGTTTTTTTATCTTCTTGTTTAGATTCGATTTTTGATCGATTCCTCAAATCATAATTAGCTAATTCTTCTTTTATATTATGGGCAGTCGGCCGATTGATTCCTAATTCAATAATCTCTTGGACATCCGCTTCCTTCAATCGTTTAATAGACTTAAAATGTCGAAGCAATTTAGTACGGGTTTTAGGTCCTACTCCTCGAATTTGATCTAAAATCGAAGTTACCGTATTTTTCCCTCGCACATTTCGATGGAAACGAATAGCAAAACGGTGAACCTCATCCTGAACTCTCTGAAGTAAATAAAATGCTTGACTCCTTGGATGTAGTGGAACTTCTTCTAGATTCTCTCCATAAATTAAGCGAGCTGTTTGATGTTGGTCGTCTTTTACCATTCCAGCTACTGGAATATCTAAAGAAAGTTCATTTTCAAGAACATCAATTGCTGCATTAACTTGTATTTTTCCTCCATCCATTAAGATTAAATCTGGTAATTTTGCATTTTCCTTTAATAATCTTGAATATCTTCGTCTAATAACTTCACGTGTGGTAGCAGCTTCATTACTCCCATCTACTGTTTTAATATTAAATTTACGATAGTTATTCTTATCAGGTTTTCCTTCATAAAAGCTTACCATTGCTGAAACTGGACTAGTACCTTGAATATTTGAATGGTCAAAAGCCTCAATCCGTTCAACTCGATCTAAATTTAAAGCCTCAGCTAGTTCTTCTGATGCACCGGTTGTTTTTAATTGTTCCATCGCAATTAAATGAAATTTCTGTTTTAATGCTAAACGACTATTTTTGCCAGCCATCTCAAGCAAATGTTTTTTGTCTCCACGTTGAGGCGTATGAATTTTAGTCTTTAATGTTTCTTCCAAAATTTCACGATCGACCCCTGCTGGTACATAGACTACTTTAGGTATAGTTGTATTTTTATTTTGATAATATTGTAATATATATTTTAATAACTCTTCGCTGGCACTGGCTTCAATTGGATAAATGGCTACTTCTCTTTTTATTAAAGAAGCTTGACGAACAAAAAATACTTGTATAGAAATCCAGCCTCGATCCACTGTATAGTTGAAGAAGTCACGCGAAACAAAATCGTTAAATACCACTGACTGTTTTTCAACTGTTTGTTCAATATAATGAATTTGATTGCGAAATTCTGCCGCTGCTTCGTAGTTCATTTCTGCAGAAGCTGCCTGCATTTTAGTGTCCAAGTCTTTTTTGATTATAGCCACATTACCATTTAAGAAAGATTTAATCTTTTTAATTTGTTCCTTATATTCTTGTTTCGACACATAATGATCACAAGGTCCAATACACTGACCAATATGATAGTGCAAACAAGCTCTTTTTTGATATCCATTACATTTTCTTAGTGGATAAATTTTTTGTAAGAGTTGTTGGGTTTGCTGAGCCGCACCTACATTTGGATAAGGTCCGAAATAATCAGCACCATCTTTCTCTACTTCTGAAGTGATTATCAGTTGTGGATGACGTTCGTTAGTAATTTTTAAGTAAGGGTATTGCGTACCAAATTTTAATAAGATATTGTATTTTGGTTTATGTTTTTGAATTAATGTAACCTCTAGTAATAATGCTTCTTTATCTGAATCGGTTACGATATATTCGAAGTCTGCAATTTCTTCTACTAATAAAGCTGTCTTTCCTTCTTTTTTTCCTCGAAAATAAGAGCGGACTCGATTTCTTAAGTTTTTAGCTTTTCCTATATAAATAATTTCTTCATCACGATTCTTCATTATATAACAACCCGGCATCGTTGGTAATAATTGTACTTTATTTTCTACTAATTCTTTACTCAACCAATCGACCTCCCTTTCTTTATTTTAACAAAATCTGCTTAAAAAGTCTGTTCTTACGAATTCTTTCATACAAACCCAGTTTTCAGACTCAAAAAAACACTCGTTACTTTTCAGTAACAAGTGTTTCAATAAATTCTTTATCATATATTTAATTTAATACTCTAACTCGAACATTTCGACGGCCCCATTTTGAGACTTCAGCTAAATCTGAAAAATGTACGTCAATTCTTTTTCCTTTGATGGCTCCTCCTGTGTCAGCTGCTAGGTAAACACCCATTCCTTCAACTTCTACTAGACTTCCCAAAGGAATTACTCGCGGATCTACTGCAACAACACGAGAGTTTGTTAGTAAGTTAACTCCAGTAGCAGTTTTAGGAGTTAAGCCAGGCTCTTTATAAGAATAAGCTGTTGATTCAAAAGTTACCCAAGAACCTGTATTGGCTGTTGTCACTGTCTCGGTACTCGGATTCTTTGATGAACTTACAGATGAGCTTGCCACTGTTGCTTCTTTAGCTTCTGCTTGCTTGCCAGCTTCTGCTTGTTTGTTATCCTCTGCTTGCTTGTCAGCTTCTGCTTGTTTTTTGGCTTCTGCTTTTTCCTTAGCGGCTTCTTCAGCATTTATTTCATTTAATTTATTTTGATTAATAGCTAAAGTTGATTTTAAGTCAGATAATTTTTCATCTAAAACAGCTTTTTGTTGAGCGGTCTCTTCCTTTTTTCCATCTAACTCTTCTTTATTAAGAACCAACTCTTCTTTCATCTCATTAAGCTTTTCATATTCTTTATGGGCTTCTTTTAACAATTCTTCATTCGCGTTTGTTAAAACTGTAACAGTATAAAGACGATTAATAAAATCTGAAAAGTTTTCTGATTCGAACAAACCAATGACTATATTCTGATTTACTTCACTCTTTTGCATCACTTTTAATTGTTCTGCTGTATAGTCATAACGTTCTTCTACCAATATCTCTTGCTCTTCTATTTCAACTTCCGTATCTCCTATTGTTTCTTCTTGCTCTTTAATCTCTTTAGCTAGTTCTTCTAATGCTATAGTTATTTCACTTGCTTCAGATAGCTTTACGTCTATTTCTTTTTGAGTTTGCTTGAGTTCTGTCTCTACCTTTTCTTTTTCATTCGTTGTTGATGAGTTCGCTGATGCTACTGGGATAATTATAAATTGAGCCGCGATTAGTAAACTTGTAACTACTCTTTTAATCCATGTATTCATATGATTTCTAGAATCCTTTCTGAAATTCAGTCGATTAGATGTTTATATACTTTTATACATAACTAGTACTTAGCCTTTTGCTAAGTCACTTAAAACATTCTATCGGCAAAAAGATCCTTTTAGGTTGCAGTTCATTTACTATTTACTTTTATTTATGTAACTTTTGTAATATTAGATGCTTATATTTCATATTTATGTAATTTAAGTACTTCTGGCTGTTTATGCTATTTTAATTTTCTCTCTTTCAAAAAAACGAACTCTTTTTTGTTATACTTGACTTATATTGTTCTGATATTCTTATTAGAAAGGTGAATATGTTTTATGTATACCATTAGAGATATCGCGAAAACAGCAAATGTTTCTGTTGCCACTGTTTCACGTGTAATGAATAATAGTGGCTATGTCAGTACAGAAACGCGAAAAGATGTTGAGAAAGCTATTAAGAAATTAAATTATACCCCTAATAGGCATGCACAAAATTTGCGACGAGGGGATACTCATAACCTGGGAATTATTACTACTACTCTCACGGGGAGTGTAATTGACATTGTAGAATCTTTTATCGATTTTGCTCATCAAGCTAATTACACTACCAGCTTATTCAATAGCTCAAATAAAGCTAATATAGAAGTAGAGGTTTTGAATCGTTTAAAGTCTAAAGAACTAGATGGCCTCTTCATTATTTATCGTGCGAATGATTGGGACATTATTGAGCCCTATCTTAAATATGGCCCTATCGTTACTCTTCATTATATTGATGAAGAGGCTATCAATATTCCTTCAGTTTATATTGATCATTACCAAGGTTATCGAATGATTTTGGAGGATCTTTGGAAAAATGGTTATCACTCTTTCGTCAATGTTTTGGGTAGCCCTAGAGGTTTAAATACCAAAAGGAGAATTGAAGCCTATCTTGATTTTTGTGCAGAAAAGAAGATAATACCACATGATATTGAGCCTTTTCTAGATATGACAGATCATAGTTATGGTAAACAGGTCTTATCTCTTGTTGCTCAAATGAATCCTAAACCGGATGCTATCATTGCAAATTCTGATTTAGTAGCCAGTGGTATTATTGCAGAGCTTAACCGGAAAGGAATCAAAATGCCAGAAGATTTAGCTATTGTAGGCTTTGATAATCAGAAAATAAGTTATTTAATGAACTTTACAACTGTTGATTATTCTATCCAGGAACAGGGGAAAAATGCTGCTCGTATTTTACTCAATCAACTAGATAAAAAGCAACACTATAAATTAGTTCCTTTAGAATTCGAGTTAATCAAAAGAAGTACAACAAAATAAGCTTTAACAGCCGTAATCATTCTGGTTGCTAAAGCTTATTCCCTTCGATTATTTAATTGGGTGCCAATCTCGGTAAACTTCAAACATTAGGAGGCTTGCAGCAACACTAGCATTCAAACTTCCGACATTTCCTTGCATTGGAATAGTAATCAGCTCATCTACGTTTTCTTTTACTAATCTAGACATACCTTTTCCTTCATTCCCTATAACAAGACAAATTGGGCTATCCGTATTCCACTCACGATAATCTGTTCCGTCCATATCAGTCCCAAAGATCCATAGACCACGTTCTTTTAACTCTTTAATTGTTTGTGTTAAATTTGTCACGCGCGCGACTTTGACATGCTCAACTGCTCCTGCTGATGCTTTAGAGACTGTTGAACTTATATTTGCTGACCGTCGTTCTGGAATGATTACTCCATGAACTCCAGTGATATCTGCCGTTCGAATAATTGATCCTAAATTATGGGGATCTTCTATTTCATCTAACATGACGAAAAAAGGTCTTTCATTTCTTTCCTCTGCCACTTTAAACAAATCATCAATGGTCGAATATTCGACAGGACTTGTGGCAAGAACAACTCCTTGGTGGTTTTGATAATCCACTAATTTATCTAGTTTTGATTTCGGTACAAAACTGACTACTAATTTTTTAGATTGAGCTAATCGGACAATATCGTCAATAGCACGTCCACTAATATGCTCTTGTACAAAAACTTTGTTAATTTCCCGATCCGACTGTAAAGCTTCTTTTACCGGATGACGTCCCATCACAAACTCTTCTTGTTGCTGGTCTTTTTTTGACATTATTTACGTCCCTCCTCTTCATCTATATGACGAATTGATTTCATGATTAATTCCTCTAAGCGCTCTTCCTGTTTAGTTAAGTATAAATACCCCATTAATGCTTCAAAGCCTGTTGATTGTAGGTATCGATGAATATCAGTATTTTTAGCCTTCGTATTGATTTTCGAATTGCGGCCTCGCTTAAAGTAGTCAAGCTCTTCTTCAGTCAATATAGCTTCTTCTTGAAAATACTTAATAATTTTTGCTTGTCCTCTCGCTGAGACATATTCAGTAGCTAATCGATGAAGATGTTGAGGTTTTGTCTCTCCTGTCTCCAATAAGTATCTTCTAATCTCCAATTCATAAATAGCATCCCCAATGTACGCGAGGGCTAGACCATTTAGTAATTTCGCATCTTTACTTTTCATTCATTTGATTCTCTCTTCCATCGAATTCCTTGAGGAGTATCCTCCAAGATAATTCCTTTTTCTTTTAGTATATCTCTGATTTCATCTGCTCGATTAAAATCTTTTCGACTACGTGCTTCTTCGCGCTCTTGAATTAATAGGTTGATCTCCTCATCCAATAATTCTTCGCTAACGTATAGACTTTCTAATCCAAAGATTGATAATATTTCACTTAAAGAATCGAGCATTTCTTCAAGTACTTTGCCTGATATTTCTTCTTTTTCCAGACTTCGATTTAATATGCGAATCATTTCGTAAACAACAGTCATTCCATTTTGTGCTTGAAAATCGTCATCCATTGCCATTTCAAAATCCAGAACTTTTTCGTGCCATTCATCTAATATTTTTGGATCTTCTTTTACTTTATCAGACAAATGACTGGCATTCAATCGGTGATAAGCATTCGAAAATGCTGTTTTAATCTGTCGTAAATTATTTTCTGCATCTTGGATAGCTAACTCTGAATAACTCAATGGTCTCCGATAATGGGCAGTGGCTAAGAAAAATCGCAGTACTTGAGGATCATATTCTTTTCTTAAATCTTTAACTAATTTAAAGTTCCCTAAAGACTTACTCATCTTTTCATCTGCCATTGTTACAAAGCCATTATGCATCCAATAATTCGCAAATTTTTTACCAGTGAGGGCTTCGGTTTGAGCAATTTCATTTTCATGGTGTGGGAATGATAGATCCTGGCCTCCGGCATGGATATCAATTGTTTCTCCTAAGTATTTACAGGCCATTGCCGAACATTCAATATGCCAACCCGGTCGCCCTTCTCCCCATGGTGAATTCCAACTAATTTCATGATCTTTAGCTTTTTTCCACAATGTGAAATCGACTGGATCTGCTTTTTTGGCTACTTGTTCGTCTAATCTTTCACTAGCTCCTGCTTTTAATTCATCAATCGTGATTCCACTTAATTTACCGTAGTCAGCGAATTTTCGTGTACGGTAATAAACATCACCATCAATCTCATAAGCATAAGATTTTTTAATTAATTCTTCAATAAATTCAATAATTTCAGGAATATTATCCATTACCCTTGGGTGATGATCAGCTTTTTTTACACTCAAAGCCTCGGTATCTTCAAAAAAAGCTTCAATAAATTTTTCGGCTAATTCTGGAGCCTCTACTTCTAATTCTCGAGCTGCTTCAATTATCTTATCATCAACATCTGTAAAGTTTGATACATAGTTTACTTCGAATCCTTTATATTCAAAATAACGACGAATAGTATCAAATGAAACTGCACTTCTGGCATTTCCAATATGGATATAATTATAAACTGTCGGTCCACAAAGATAGATTTTGACTTTCCCTTTTTCGATTGGCTCAAATAATTCTTTTTTACGAGACAAGCTATTATAAATTTGTATCATTAATAAATAACTCCCATCTTGAATAATATTTCTATTATACACCAAGTTTTAAATGATAGTAAGTTTACATTCTCTTATTTTAAAACAGAGCATCAAAAAATCTGTTCCAATAGTTCTTTTTACTACTGAAACAGATTTTTGAGTACTTTAGTTTTTAATTTTAGTTAGTGCTTCATCTAAATGATCTAAAACTTTTTCTTTCCCTAATAATTCAATCGAATCTCCCAACTGTGGTCCATGTTGTTGGCCAGTTGTAGCTACTCGGATTGGCATAAATAAATTTCGACCTTTAACGCCTGTTTTCTTCTGAACAGCTTTAACTGCTTTTGAGATCTCACTCGCTTCAAAACTCTCTAACTCAGCAAGTTCAGTTCTAAAGCTCTCCAGCACTTCCGGAACAGTTTCTCCATCTAGAATGTCCATAGCATCCTCTGACCAACCAATTTCTTGGTCAAAGAATAAGCCGGCTACCTCTGGTAAAGCAGCTGCATAACTCATCTGCTCCTGATAAAGAGAAGTTAATTTTTTATAGTATTCATACTCTTCATCAGACAAATCATCAGAAATATAGTTGTTTTCTTTTAATTTAGTGATAACTAATTCAACTAATGTATCTAAATCTATTTCTTTTAAATATTCATTTGCAATCCAGTCTAATTTATCTGCATCAAAAGCTGCTGGTGAAGTCCCCAGACGCTCATAGTCAAAAATTTCAATTAATTCCTCCGGTGAGAATATTTCTTCTTCTCCCACTGGTGACCAGCCTAGTAAAGATATGAAATTAAAGAGTGCTTCTGGTAAATAACCTAACTCACGATAATCCTCAATAAATTGTAAGACTTTTGTATCTCTTTTACTCAATTTTCTGCCCGTTTCAGCGTTGATAATTAAAGTCATATGTCCAAACTTAGGAGCTTCCCATCCCAATGCTTCATAAACTAACAATTGTTTAGGTGTATTCGAGATATGGTCATCTCCACGTAAAACATGACTAATTTCCATGTAGTGATCATCGACAACTACTGCAAAGTTATAAGTTGGGAAGCCATCTCGTTTCATAATGACCCAGTCGCTTCCAACTGATTTACCCTCAAATGAAATCTCACCTTTAACCAAATCATTAAAAGTATAGGTTTTTTCTTGGTCGGTACGGATACGAACAACTGGAGTAATTCCAGCTGCTTCTTTTTCTGCACGTTCTTCATCTGTCAAGTGTGCACATTTCCCTGAATATTGTGGCATAATTCCTTCAGCATATTGTTCTTCTCGTTCAGTTTCGAGTTCTTCCTCTGTACAATAACATTTATATGCTTTGTCTTCGGCTAATAGTTTTTCTACTAAAGGCGTATAAATATGCAGACGTTCAGATTGTCGGTATGGACCATATTCTCCACCAATGTCAGATCCTTCATCCCAGTTCAAACCTAACCATTTTAAGTTTTCAAATTGGCTTTCTTCGCCACCTTCAACATGTCTTTTTTGGTCAGTATCTTCTGTTCGGATAATAAAATCTCCATCATAATGTCTTGCAAATAAATAGTTAAATAAAGCTGTTCGAGCATTTCCTATATGCAAGAAACCGGTTGGACTAGGTGCATAACGCACACGTACTTTTTCATTCATTAAAAATTCCCCTTCCAAAATTATAACTCATTTTACTAACTAAATTAACTTAATCACCAATGGCTCGTTTTTCATCTTTGAATTTCGCAAAAATCATACGCCCAGCATTGGTTTGCAAGGCACTTGTTACAATTACATCTCTTGTTTCATTTAAATGGTGCTTACCTTCTTCAACAACAACCATTGTTCCATCATCTAAATAAGCAACTCCTTGAGCCCGTTCCGTTCCTTCTTTTACAATGTGAACACGCATAGTCTCACCTGGTATGACAACAGGCTTTAAAGTATTCGCTAATTCATTGATGTTTAGAACTCGTACATTCTGAAATTCTGCTACTTTATTTAAATTATAATCATTCGTTACAACAGCTCCATCAAGTTCCTTTGCTAAATAAACTAATTTCATATCTACTTCATCGATTTCGATAAATTGTCGTTCATCCATTTTCACAGTAATGCCTTCTTCTTTCTGTAAGGCATTTAGGATATCTAAACCTCTTCGTCCTCTAACACGTTTTAAGGAATCAGCTGAATCAGCAATATGCTGTAATTCTTGTAGCACGTAAGAAGATACTATAAAGACACCTTCTAAGAATCCTGAACGGATAATATCTAAAATTCTACCATCGATAATAACACTTGTATCCAGGATCTTATACTTATGATAATTTTCTCCTTCTTTTCTATCCAACACCTCACTGTTTAGCTCTTCTTCACTTCGTGGCATGAATAAACGCCTGATTTCTTCACGTCTAGATGATCCTATCTCAAATCCAATATAAGCACCACCAACAGTGAATATGGCAGGTAGAACGTCACTTATAATAGGTAAGGATAAGGGGATGAATAGCGAAGCATTTAAGAGCCAAGTAACGATTAAGCCAATAATCGCACCTAGTGTTCCAAATAAAATATAAGATACATTTAAAGTCGAAAAGTATTCTTGTGTTTTTCTAATGGTTCTTTCAATCGCTTCACTTACAAACAAACTGATTGTAAAACCTATCACTACTCCAACAATCATACTAAAAATAGAAGTATGGGTCCAAGCTGTCTGTGGAAATAAATAAATGAATAAGTCCGGTAAAAAATTGTAGCCGATACTTCCAAATATTAACATAATCCCTAGTGATATTATTTTTGATTTTGAAAACATATTATTCCTCCTTCCAAAATATTTACTAGATTATTAACTTAATTAAAATACATAATCAATGACTTCTTGTAAGGTGCGACAGGCGATTATTTTTATACCTTCAGGTTTTTTCCAACCATCTAGATTGTTTTTTGGAATAAAAATCCTTTTAAATCCAAGCTTTGCTGCTTCATTTACTCTTAACTCAATACTCGAAACACTACGAATCTCTCCTGTTAAACCAATTTCTCCTACAAAGCAATCCGTTCCTTTTGTTTCTCGATCACGGTAGCTTGAAGTAATACTAATAGCAA
Organism: Atopostipes sp.; assembly: GCA_029257245.1. Classification (GTDB taxonomy): domain Bacteria; phylum Bacillota; class Bacilli; order Lactobacillales; family Carnobacteriaceae_A; genus Atopostipes. The sequence goes on from JARICH010000105.1 coordinate 13,884, forward strand.
TTGATAAATCAATCGCTGGTTCATTTAATTTTACTCCTCCAGCTGTTTTTAAGTAGGCATCATAATTTTGAAGTAGTAGACCACAACGTTGTTCTAGAACAGCCATAATCAATGTTACTCGATTATAGTCAAGACCGCTAGCTGTTCTACGTGCATTACCGAAAGCAGTTGGAGTGACTAAAGATTGAACTTCTACTAATAATGGACGAGTTCCTTCTAATGCAGAAACAATTGAAGAACCGGAAGCTCCGTCTAATCGCTCTTCTAAAAATAATTCTGATGGATTCAAAACTTCTCTGAGACCATCTTCTCTCATTTCAAAAACACCAATTTCGTTAGTTGATCCATATCGATTTTTAACAGCACGTAGTATACGGTGGGCTTGGTGTTGATCTCCTTCAAAATATAACACAGTATCTACCATGTGCTCAAGCATTCTTGGTCCAGCAATATTTCCTTCTTTCGTCACATGTCCCACTATAAAAATAGTCACGTTATTTGTTTTAGCTAGCTGCATTAATAGAGATGTTGATTCTCTAACTTGTGAAACACTTCCTGCAACACTATCAATTCTTGGGTGGTACATCGTTTGAATCGAATCAATAATAATATAGTCAGGTTTTATTTCTTCGATTGTTTCCACAATCAAACTTAAATCTGTCTCACTATAAATATAAAAGTCGGTATCAGACAGGATGAGACGTTCCGCTCTCATTTTAATTTGTCCTGGACTTTCCTCTCCAGTTACATAGAGAACTACGCCATTCAATTGATTCAATTCTGAAGATACTTGAAGTAATAAAGTAGATTTTCCAATCCCTGGGTCGCCCCCAATTAACACTAGTGATCCAGGAACAACGCCTCCACCAAGCACTCGATTAAATTCAGTTAAATTTGTTTCTACCCGACCAGTTTGCTCAATCTTTACATCTTTAATAGGTTGTGCTTTAGCGATTTGATTAGATAAGGATACCCGACTTCTCGTATCCGCTTCAGTGGCTACTTTCTCTTCAACGAAAGTATTCCATTCTCCACAGGCTGGACATCTTCCTAAATACTTAGCAGATTCATAGCCACAATTATCACACATAAACATTGTTCTTTGTTTTTTAGCCATTACTTTCTCCTTTATAAGAATACTCTCGTATTATATCACAAGAATGGTGCTTCTTATCATTTTAAGATGAAAAATTTGTAACTATATTACACTCTTTAATTTTTCCCAGTGGAACCAAAACCACCTAACCTCTTATTTAAAAATTCAGCTTCACCATCTGCAATATGATATGATGAGAAAATACCTTGTGCAATCCGATCACCTTTTTTTATTTCTAAATCTTCTAAACCATAGTTAATTAACTGAACAAATATCTCACCTTCATTCGTAGGATTATTATAGTAATCAGAGTCAATCACTCCAATTCCGTTAGGCAAAGCCAAATTCCTTTTTAACGGACTACTTGATCGATTAACTAACATTAAATATTCATTGCTAGGCATATAAGCTTTTACTCCTGTAGGAACAAGAATCGATGGAAACATAGCATCTTTTTCTCCGTTTTTTTCTTTTATATTCCATAGCGATGGAATAACAATATTTTCCGCAGCTGATAAATCATAGCCTGCTGATGCAACGGTTGCTCTTTTAGGAAGTAATGATTTTTCATTTGAATATTTCTTAATCAATTCGAAACCTCTAACTTTACTCATAATTTCACCTTTCTTTTTTAATTAATAACTTTTCCTACTATTTTTTATTCCTCTGAATGAATAGTAATATACTTAATAATGATCTGCTTTTTAAATCAAAACTATGTAATTTCTCTCTGTTACGTGATAGAGTATAGGAAATGATATTATAGATATTATAAGGAGTGCTATATTTATGGAAATTAATTTATCGGAACAAGCAATTAAATGGTTTGAAAATGATTTTCCACTAAACGAGGGTGAAGCTATCCGATTTTTTGGAAAAACATACGGAAAAACAGAAGTCCACGAAGGATTTTCTTTAGGAATGGAACTAGCTGATCCTGAAAAAACCGAAAACATCTTAGCTTCTACCGAAATAAACAAACGCATTTATTTTATTAGTTCAGAAGACGACTGGTTTTTTAATGGATATAATCTAGCGATTAGCATTGATGATGTTCACAAAGAACCCCATTATCATTTTAATCCAAAGGATTAATTCCAAAACAAAAAAGCATTATAACTATTTAACTGTCTAAAATATAGACACTCGATAGTTATAATGCTTTTTATCGTTTTCAGACAATTTTTTATCAATTTAATAATTAATATAAAAAAAGACTCCGCAAGCAGGACTCGAACCTGCGACAGCGTGATTAACAGTCACGTGCTCTACCAACTGAGCTATTGCGGAATAGTACTATATAATAAAAAAAGAACGGCAACGACCGGCTTTCACAAGGACGAAGCCCTTACTATCCTCGGCGCAAAGAAGCTTAACGTCTGTGTTCGAGATGGGAACAGGTGGGTCCTTCTTGCTCTAGT